>JAAUPE010000019.1 GCA_012034595.1 Calothrix sp. CSU_2_0
GGGAGAATCCCCGTGGCAAAGTTTGCCCGGTGGCGCATTTCGCGGCTATGCCGACTTGTTCGCTTTTAGCGTTCCCGCAGGGTAGCGACTGCCGTCCGTGGGCATTAATTGCGAATTGCGAATTGCGAATTGTACTGACTTGAGTAGCGCGATCGCGTCTTAGAACTCATATCCCTATTGGGTAGATTTAGCTTCAAAATAGGGATAACTGAGTTGCGATTGAGTAGCAAATACTTAGTAATTGCTTAGAACGCTTATTTTACAAGAGAGTTATAAAACTGGTAAGCAGTATAAGCCATTGTAATTACCCCGGTAAAAATAGCAGACTCATCAACTTCAAATAAAGGATGATGTAAAGGATAATTATTAGCCTTATCTTTGAAACCGACACCAAGACGAAACATTGTACCGGGTGCATAATCCAAATATACAGAAAAATCTTCCGCCCCCAACGATGGTTCGGGTAAAACTTGGACGCGATCGCATCCCCAAGCTTCCTCAGCAGATGACTGCAACAACTGGGTCAAAGCATAATCATTTTGGACACTAGGTACACCTTGACGGTAATTAACTTGATATTTCGCACCATAGGAATCACAAATACTTGCCACAATATTTTCAATCCACTGTGGCAAATTTGCACGGGTTTCTGGATGAAGCGATCGCACTGTTCCCCGTAACTCAACTTTATCTGCAATGATATTTGGTGCCCTTCCCCCATTAATTTGCCCAATACTCAACACCACAGGACGTAAAGGGTTCTGGGTGCGACTTATCGCTTGCTGTAAACTGGTAATTACCTGGGAAGCAATCCAAATTCCATCTATAGCTTCGTGAGGTCTAGCACCATGTCCAGACTCACCAATAATAATAATCTCTAAATCATCCGCAGCCGCAGTCAAAGCCCCATAACGCAAACCCACCGTACCAGCTGAAATCGATGGGAACACATGTAACCCCAAAATCGCCGAAACCTGACTCATTGCCCCATCCTTCACCATCCAACTGGCTCCTTGGGCGATTTCCTCCGCAGGTTGAAATAAAAACCGCACTTTCCCCGGTAATTTGTCCTTCAACTCCGCTAAAATCATCGCTGTACCCAAACCTACCGTCGTGTGAATATCATGACCGCAAGCGTGCATTATTCCTGTTGTTTTAGAAGTAAAATCCAATCCAGTCCGCTCTTCAATTGGCAAAGCGTCCATATCAGCACGGATAGCTAAGATGCGATCGTCATTGCCATTACCATGTAATTCTCCAATTACACCGGTTTTGCCTACACCTTCTTCCACATGTAGACCATTCGATGACAAGACTCCAGCAACAAAAGCAGCAGTTTGATATTCTTGACCACTAAGTTCGGGATGTGAATGTAGGTGACGGCGAATTTCAATCAAACGCGGTGCTAATTTTGCTGCTAAATCTTTAATATGGGTCAACATTGTTCAATTTTTCACTCTAATAGATTTTGTGCTTTGGTTGCATCTACCAGCTTACTAAAAAGTAATTTTGCAGCTTTAACTGCAACACGCGATCGCACTAATGCAATCGGTCTACCTCCTGCTTTTTCAGCATCTAGATATTCGCACAAAGCTTTTACCGTTGCGTTGTTCAATCTCCTTTTTTTTGGTTCCAAGCTGGAGAACACCCATTGCCACATAGCTTTTCTGCATAACCGGGAACCATCGGACGTTTTTACCCCTTTTTTATCCCCGGATGCTTCCACCGAGGGAGCTAAACCGAGGGTTTTTTGAAACCGACGCAACGATAAATAACCTCTAAAAAGCAAAGCTATACCTGAAAAAATAAAATTAATCCCAATACACTATTAATCGGACTTCTGACAAAAGAATAATAAATTAGAGCAAGTAATAATATCCCTAATATAAAACATATTATCCTTTCTGGTAACGAAAATCTACGATTAAAATATAGCGATATATTCTGTAATTTCTCCCTCACAAAAAACATAATTATAACCACTTAATTATTGTAGTAATCAACCTAATTCCATATTCGACATTGCTGAATTTAAGATATAAAATCCAAAAAATAAAGCACTTAAAACTCTTACCCTTCGCGACTCTGCATCTCCACACGATACAAATGAACAATTATGGTAACCAAAAGCTTGGCAAAATTGATTTACCAATTAATTGCAAACCACGATTAATCTCGCGTAACTTCTGTATATGTCCCTCATCCTCCTCAATCGGTAAAATACTTGCTAATTCCCCTCCTCCTAAATGAGAAATAGCTAAATTTGCAGCTTCTAAACCAGTAACAAATGCCTTTTCCTGCGACCAAGAACCATGCCTACTAATAATCCAATCACCACTCATAAATACATTATCAAAACTAGTTTGTGCAGGTAACATATTTCGATAACTACCAGGTGAAAAATGGGTGACAGCTTGCGGTAATCGAATGACACTACTATCAATCACACTTGCCCCTCCAAATTCAGGAATACAAGTTTTTAAATACCTCTGCACAATCGAAATAATTTCTGCATCATCAAGCGTCAAAAATTGATTCGCATGGTAAAAATCCACCTCAACCACCGTTCCCCGCTCATCTCGATATTCATCATGTAAAGCATTCAAATCAAAAAAAGTCCAACCAGTCGTATCATCAAAACCAAAACAAGCATTAGAAGGACGGGGAATATGTATTTTTCGATCAAACCACAAACGAGTTGCTAAAACATCAATCGCACCCAAATTATTGACATTCCTAAACTCTTCGCGATTATGTAAACTCGAACTACTGCCAATAATCTTTTTCATTCCCGTAATCCCAACCGAGAAAATTACAGCATCAGCATTAAAAACCTCATCCCCACAAACAACACCCTTAGCACAATTATCCTCAACAATCACATCAGTAACGCGACGATTTGCTAAAACTTTAGCACCAGCTTTTTCAATCTTTTCCACCCAAGGACGAAAGATTTTTTCACCAACAGTCCCACGACACCAAACCACATCAAAATCAGGTTGATGCGCTAAAATAAAATAATAAAGCATTCCCAATGTTGCCGCAGCAGAACACTGTTCTCCGGGTGCAAATAATCCTACCAATAGCATTGGTTCAAATGCTTCTTTATATAACCTTGCAGAAACACCAAATTGTTTGAATAATTCTCTAGCAGTAACAAAATCATAACGTCTCCAAGCTTCATCAGAGTTATCAAAATCAACTAAAGAATAAAGCAAGGGTAATGCGCTTAAACGGTCAATTAATGGCAAGCGTTTAAATTGGGTATAGATAAAAGTGCCCAAAGGAGTCGGCAGTCGGGGTAAATCTTGGAAAATTGGCGATTCCACCTCTAAACCAAAAGGTGAATATTGGGAAGAGCGAGTCCAAGTTGTAAAAGGATTAATTTCTAATTCATTAACTAGAGAAAATATATTGCGATAGGGATACCAAAAACCATGAATCCCAGCTTCAACAGATTTTCCCGCTTTTGTCTTCCAACCTGCCACAAGTCCACCAGGATATGCACCAGCTTCGAGTAGCGTCACATCATAACCTTGCTTTGCCAAATGATAAGTTGCACCCAAACCTGCCCAACCTGCACCAACTACAACAACCTTTTTTCCCTGCGACATAACAGCCTCTATTTTCCGTCTATTAATTAATGTAGAACATCCTGAGGTGGTCAAATACAACTCTTGTTAAGATAAATCATTTGATACTCTGACAAAACCAACTAATTTAAACGATTTTTATGATAAAAACTCCTTATTCTCAGTATTTACGTCCATTTCCGCTTTTGTTTGTTGCTATGTCCTTGACTTTCGGAACTTTAGCAATTGACGACAATCGAGCATCCGCACAATCCAAAACTCAAATAATCAAACAAAAAATCCAGACTTTACAAAAATCAGATCGACGCTGGATTCAAGTCGATATTTCCGACCAAAAATTAATTGCTTGGGAAGGGAAAACACCTGTATATGCAGTGCGAGTTTCAACAGGAAAAAAAGCAACACCAACCCTAACTGGTCTTTTTAACGTTCAAACCAAGCTCAAGAAAACGCGGATGCAGGGTGAAGACTATAACGTTCCCAACGTTCCCCACGTCATGTATTACGATCGCGGTTATGCGATTCACGGTGCTTACTGGCACAAAAAATTTGGCACTCCTGTCAGCCACGGTTGCGTCAATGTCGCCCCCAATCATGCAAAATGGCTATATGAATGGTCTACTGTCGGTACACCAATTATTGTGCAGCGTTGATGGAGCCAATGATTAATCCAGTAGGGGCAAACGGCTGTTTGCCCTTTTTATTTGATTACCCTCTTTAATATGTGATTACAAACGGCTGTTTGCCCTTTTTTATTAGATTACCCTCTTTACATTTGTATTGATATATTGCAATTTGCGTAATCGAGGACACAAATAATGATGTATTCATTTAAATAAATAAGTAAGTTGGCATAAATCAGCCAATTCTCGACCTTCGTGTAAATACTGATACAGAATCTACCAGAATAATTATGACAACAAACTTAGAAATCTCTGTAACCCCCACCAGCGAGCAAATTTCCCGCGCTAAAGCAAAAATTGATGCTTACATCAAAAGTGTAGAAACTAACCCCAATTTTCGAGCAGGTTCAACCCCATACTACGGTTTCCACAAACCAGGGAAAGCCATACACGGCACAGTATTAATCTTCCACGGCTTTAGTGGCAAACCCAAACAAATGTCCCTACTGTCGGATTACTTGTTTGCCAACGGTTTCAATTATTACCAAACCAACTTAGCGGGACATGCCTTGCAACCACCCAGCAAATTCTGGTGTCAGGTAGACTTAAAACCCGAAATCTACAACCCATTACGAGAGAAAGTTCAAAAAGATAGTGTTTTAACCAACTATATCGCCAACTTTCCCACAGACCCAAACAAATTTGTACGTCCCACCTTTCAACAACAAACTGGTTTAGTTGCACGTTTGCTATTAATCGAACCCCGTTTACTCGATATTGTCCCCGCAATCGAAAGAGATAACGATCCTGATTTTTACCGCTACTTCGATTCCAATCACATGGAATATCTTACCCATGCACAGCAAAGATTGGCGGAACTCGACGACATGCCAGGACCAATTTATACAATTGGATTATCGGTAGGAGCTGCGATCGCACTTGGTTTGGCAGCAGATAAACCGAATCGGATATCGAAAGTTGTCAGTTATGCTCCACTATTAAAGCTGCACACACAACTGATGGAGCGATATGTGAATTTGGCTGGACCATTGGATATACATGAAAAAAGCTGGAGTCCAGGTGAAAGTTTCCCGATTGGAGCATTGACAGCAGCAGCAAAGTATGGTGCTTTTGTACGTGAACCTAAAAATGTCAAAGCATTACAGCAGGTTCGGACTTTTATGGTGCTGACAGAAAATGAGGATGCTGCAAATATCCCCACAAATCAGAAGCTTTTCAATGATATTGGTGGGGAGAAAAAGGGAAATCGTTTTTATATTTATCCCGCTAGCGATTTAGTTCCCCATCCTCTTGCAGAACCGGATGTTAAAAGTCAGGGGATGACGAATCGTTTTTGGCAGAGTTTGTATCAGGAAACTTTTAGATTTTTAACGACTGGTGAAATTGACCCTGCAAATATGAGTAATACCGAACAAGACCCCAATTTACCCCAAGTTCCCCCTTTAAAATAGCAGGTTTCAATCCCGTAGGGGCAAACGGTTGTTTGCCCTTATTTTTTATTATTTTTATTATTTTTATTATTTTATATTTTATATTTTGTATTTTATCCAAATGAGAATTGTTATAAAATATCTCAACTTCTAGATTTATCAAACCATCATATCATTCGCCAGGGTGGGAAGACCCCACCCCTACAACAATTTGGGATAATTTATTTCTTGATTTCCCTCATTTGTGTATAAATATTACATGCGATGTCTCTACAAATATATTATTTGCTTTCAGTTATGTAAATTTAAACATAGAATTATGCAGTTCTGTGAATATAACTGTACGTAACGATTAGCCAAATATTAGAATAATCTCTATCAAAAAAATATTTGTGGAGCAAATTAAAAATGCGCGATAAAAGAAGACATGGTTGTTTGACAGCATGGCTCATTTTTATGATTGTTGCTAACAGCTTAGGACTTTTAGGAAATGCTTATTTTGCCTTAAATCCGAAAGCTTATGAAGTAACTGCGGTTCAGCAAGGACTGCGTGCTGTTCCCAGCTTGACTTTTTTCCTGCTGACTTGTTTAAGTGCCTTTAGTATTGCTTGTGCGATCGCATTATTTAAATGGAAAAAGTGGGGTTTTTACGGCTTTTTATGCATCAGTGTGACTGCTTTTATTATTAACTTGTCAATTGGGATAAGTTTATTGCAATCGTTGCTTGGTTTTGTGGGGGTTGCTTTACTATATGGAGTTCTCAATATTGGGCAGGAAAATAAAGGTTGGACACAGTTAGAATAGGTCGATGAGAATTTATTGAATAAATTGTTTAAAGATTCCCATCTAGCTGTTATTTGTCTGGGTAAAATAAAAAAATAAGGTTTTTATATTTTGATTTGCGAACCCAGCCTTTAAAAACCGTCAACATCTACAAAAGATAAATCTTCTCCGGTAATTAAAGAAATTGCTGAATTATCTAATTTTTCTAATTGGTAAACAATACGGTTTGCTTGTTGTGCGATCGCACGCTCAAATAATGTCCGAACAAATCGACCGTTACCAAAATTTTTAGTGCGTTTTTCGTAAACTGATGCAAACACTCTTTGCAAAACTATATAAGCTGATAAATCGAGCGAATATCCATTATCAACACAGAATTTTTTAAAAATTGACAGTAATTCATCTGGTTTGTAATGGTCAATATATAATAAACGATTAATCCGCGACTTCAAACCCGGATTCGATTCGATAAATTTCTCCATCTCGTCAGCATATCCAGCAACAACAACAGCAAGATGTTGACGCTTGTCTTCCATGCGTTTTAATAATACTTGAAGTGCTTCCTTCCCAAAATCATTTGGTGTATCATCAGGAGCTAATGAATAAGCTTCATCAATGAATAGTACACCCCCTAAAGCTTGCTGGACGGCATTTTCTACCCGCAATGCGGTTTGACCGATATATCCGCCAATAATCCCGGCACGGTCGGTTTCCACAACATGTCCCCGTTCCAAAAAGCCTAATTGTTTGTACAAGCGACCGACCAATCTAGCAATTGTTGTTTTACCAGTACCTGGTGGACCATATAACATTAAATGCAGCGATGTTTCTACTATTGTTAATCCCCTTTGTTTGCGCTCAGTTTGCACCTTGAGAAAATTGGTCAAAGATAAAAGTTGAAATTTAGTTTTTTCATGTCCAATTAATGCATTTAAATCTCCGGTAATCTTCTCCAAAGTATCATCATCGGGTGGCTGATATTCAACAAAAGTTGCTTTTGTCTCTGGCTTCAAATCTTTAGCATCCTTATTTAAATCTTGGATAGATTTTTCCACATCAGGAGTACTAATAATTAAATTATGAACCTTCATTTTAATTTTATCGTGGATGACAAACCCAAAGCTTTTCCCCAAAACATCCATGACATTCTCAGAAGGAAGAGTTTCGACTAAAATGCTATTAATATAAAAATCGACAAAACTCCCGACCTTACGAATTTCTAACAAGTTTATACCATTACCCAATTGAATTTGTTCGCACTTTTTCCAATTAACAAAATGCGTCGAAACTCCATCTTTATATTGGGTAATCCGATACAAACCATTCCCAGAAAGAATAAACTCCAGAAAATTACTTGTATCCAATAATCCCCAAGCAAAACCATAGCCAAAACTATCCACACCACCACACTTTTCCAAAACGAGATGGATGTGAAACTCCTTGCGATCGTAGAAAAAATCTGTCGAATTCCAAGTTAACCAATAAGTATCACTGGCACGTTTGTGGTCAAATAGATAACAATTATCTATCAGGGCAAGACGGCAATCCACATCATCCCTTGTCACCCATTTTCGGCAATTTTCCTGAAAGTGTTCCTCAAATATCAGCATTGTGATTTCCTAGACTGCCTTCCTGTAGCGTTTCCCTTGTGGAACATTGGACTTTGCGTTAAACTCCCTGCGGAGTAACGGATTTTGTCAATACATTAATAACTCCACTGCGAAAAACAGCTTTTTCGGAAATATTTTATGAAGTTAGGAGTTAAGAGTTTTGAGTTAAAGTGATTTCTAAAATAAGAATTACCACACAAATATGATTTCAGCGTCGGGGAGAACTACTGTAAACTACCTTCGGGGAACAGGAAGTCTCAGAGCGAACATAATGGGCAAGATTATTTTGAGCGATCGCTTAAAAGTCAGGAGTTATCTTTCCATACTTTCATCATTGTCCCTTTTCCCCCTTCCCCTCTCATGGTAGGTTAGGTTTAAATACATAATATTTCTTAATCAATTCACTATTACTTTACTGACCGGAGAATAAAATCTTGGGAGTTGAATTACGCAGTTTCGTATTTCTTGACAATTTACAGCCTCAACATGCGGCTTATATCGGAACAGTAGCCCAAGGTTTTTTACCATTACCAGGGGATACATCACTGTGGATCGAAGTTTCTCCGGGGATTGAAATTAATCGTATTACTGATGTAGCCCTCAAATCCGCTTCTGTGCGTCCAGGAGTGCAGGTTGTCGAACGTTTGTATGGTTTACTGGAAGTGCATTCTGCTTCTCAAGGAGAAACACGGGCAGCAGGACAAGCGATTTTGGCATTTTTAGGGGTAAAAAAAGAGGAATGTCTCAAACCACGCATACTTTCCAGTCAAATTATTCGTAACATCGATGCTTACCAAACACAATTAATCAATCGCACTCGTCGGGGACAATTATTACTAGCAGGGGAAACACTGTATGTATTGGAAGTTGAACCTGCTGCTTACGCTGCATTAGCTGCGAATGAAGCTGAAAAAGCTGCTGCCATTAATATTTTAGAAGTGCAAGCGGTGGGTAGTTTTGGCAGATTGTACTTAGGGGGGCAAGAACGCGATATTCTTGCAGGTGCAGCTGGTGCAAAGGCAGCAATTGAGAATGTTGCAGGTCGAGCAAATCCTTTAGGTGGTCGTCAGGAATAAAGGAGAAATAATGGCTAATTACGAGCATCTAGCTATTTTACAAGCAGGTGCGATCGCATGGGTTGAGTGGAGGCGAAAAAATCCTCAGGTTGAGCCAGATTTTAGTCTGGCTAATTTGGTGACTGCAAAATTGACGCAAGTCGATTTGAGTGGTGCGAATTTGATTGGTTGCGATTTGAGCGGTGCTAATCTTGAAGATGCTTTGATGAATGAGGCAAATCTTATTGGGACTAATTTGAGCGAGAGTAATCTGAGAAAAGCTGATTTGGGAGGAGCAAAACTTCACAGAGCTAATCTTAGTTTTGCTAATTTAGTATCAGCTAATTTGATTGCTGCTGATTTGAGTGGGGCTAATTTATATGAAGCAGAATTAATCGCAGCTTATCTTTATCAAGCCAATTTATATAAAGCTAATTTAACCCAAGTTCATCTTAGTCATGGTTATTTATTAAGAGCAAATCTCAGCGAAGCTTATTTAAATAAAGCTGATTTGAGATGGACAAATCTCATGGGTGCAAATTTATCTGGGGCTAATTTAATCAATGCACGATTGTCAAATGCAAACCTCAGAGGAGCGAATTTAGCTGGAGCTAATTTTCGAGGTGTCAAAGATTTGTTTGTACAGCAAGTTCAAGTCGCTAAAAATTGGCAAAGTGCGGAATATGATGAAGATTTTTATACAAGGTTGGAAATATCTTCACACTGCTGAACTGGTCTATTTTGATTGAAGACGCATAGTCAAGAACCCTACCCCCTGGGGAGTAAAACCTGTTCCCTCCTCGCTAGCGGAGAGAAGTTTGTGGGGACGGTTTCCGTCCACAAAACTACGGATACGGAGGAAGGTTAGGGTGGGGTTCTTTTATTCTGAATGCGTAGCGGATAGCATAATAAAAACCCTCACCAAATATTTGATGAGGGGATTGAAAATTATGAGAAATAATCCAATTAAATGACTTTACTTGTCATTTTCACCTGCAATTTTTGTACCATCATGGGAGAAGTGCATGTGGATTGTTTTAGCATTGTCACCATTATTAGCAACAGCCGTCATGACATAATCAATCAAATCATCGGTAAAGGGAATCCGGAGATGGAAAGTTCCGTCTTCTTTGAGTTTGACAGTTTGACCACCAATCGAAACAGTAGAACCAGGTTCGGTTGCCCCGTGAATAATTAACTCAGCATCAGCTTCAAACCAAAATTCTTGGTGGGGACGACTAAAAACTCGGACGACATGCGATCGCACAATTGGTAACCATCTGTTATCTTCAGTCAGATAACCAATTTCTGCGACATAATCGCGATCGCTGATGGGAATGGCAATAAAACGGTTTTCGATTGTTTCTTCGCATTCGTATTGCTGTACGAGTTGCGCTGGTTGATAGCTTAAATCGATACCGCTAGCATCATACAACCGTAATGCTAAATTTGTGCCTCCTTGCTGGCGTTTAGCTTCTTTTTCTGCCTCTGCAATATTCCAAGCTGCATATGCCCATTTGGGAGTGCGAGGTGTCAGGGTAATTGTGCTATTTTTGACTGGTGCTAAAGGAATTTCATTAGCAGTGCTGATTGTTGATTCGATTGTTGGTTCGATTGTTGATTCAACATTCTGCTCGTTATTACCAGAATTTGACATTGCAGCCCAAATCGCGGCTCCAGTTCCCGCTACTGCACCAGCACCACCTGCTATAATCCCTGGATTAATTCCTATTCCAGTTGTTGCTGGTTCTTCAGAAACATCTAAGGGGGAACTTTCTAAGAATGATGTTTCAATGGCATCTTCGCTGGACTCAGCAGCATCGGCAACTGCATCGAATACTGTTTCGGGGGTTTCAGATATTTCGGTAGCTGTTGTGTCTTCAGACACCCACCAGTTACGACTGCCGATTTCACCTGCTCCGGTTGGATTATCCAAGTTTACAGAATTATCGGTAGCATCAACACCTGGGACAAATTCAACCACTTCTGCAACTTCTTCTAAGGAAGGCTCTGGATTAATTACTGCTTCGGGTGTTTCCGAAGATGACGTGGTAATATTTTCAGAGATAGTTTCAGTATTTTCGTTGACATCACGATTCTGATTTGCTAAACCAGCCGCCGCAGCCGCCGCTCCACCAGCAATTGTGACATAACCCAACAAATTGCGATCGCTTTCGGGTGTTTCTTCTGGTGTCTCATCCCACACATCGGGTAATGTTGCGTTCAAGTTGTTGATTTGTGGGGATGGAACATCAGGGCTTTTTGGTATTTCATCTGGGGTTTCGATTGATGGTGCAGTTAATTCCAAGGATGGAACATCAGGGATTTCTGGAGTATCCACCGACAGATTTAAATCTGGTTCCGGAATATCTGCATTTGCTCCACTGTTAGCAAATCTCGACCACAATCCAGCACCTGCTGCTGCACCACCTGCCAAAGCTGCACCACCTGCTAAGGTGATGTTATCGAGCAAATTGCTTCCAGTTTGAGTTTCAACTTGTGGAACGTCAATTTGTGGAACTTCGATTTGTGGAACTTCGATTTGTGGAACTTCGATTTGTGGAACTTCGATTTGTGGAGCCTGAATTGACACATCAGGTAATTGTGCCGAAGGAATTTCTGGTAAATCTACCGAAGCTTCGCTGACTTCTATTGTTGAAACATCGGGAATGTCCAGAGCATTAATATCGGGAGCATTAATATCGGGAGCATCAATAATAGATGCAGTTAAATCTGGTTGTTCGATATTGGGTAAACTAATATCGGTAGGTTCGTCAATAGTTTCATCAGGATACGCCTTTGACGTTAAGTCTTGCTTATCGCGGTTAGCAAATTGCGACCACAATCCAGCACCAGCAGCAGTTCCACCTGCCAAAGCAGCACCACCTGCTACATTCAAATTATCTAACCAGTTTGGCGGATTAACATCTGGATTAACGTCTGGAGTGACATCGACATTAGGTAGTTCGGTATTGGGTAAATTAGCATCAATAACGGGTTCCTCGACTTCTAGATTGGGAACTTCCGCGATTGGAGGCATGACAACTGAGGCAGGTTCTTGCAAATTAGTAATTTCTGTTTCTGCGGAGATATCTTCTTCATTGAATGTATCTTCTTCACCATATCCCAATCGCGACCACAAACCAATTCCAGCTGCGGTTGCACCACCTGCCAGAGCAGCACCACCAGCTAAAGCGGCATTTCCGACATTCGAGATACCTGTAGCGGCACTATCAGAAATGTCGGTAGCTGTATTAGTAGTACTATCAACCAAATTTGTTGCAAAATTCGGCTGAGTTGGTAGAGGATTGATTTCTGGAGAAGTTGCGGCAGGAATTCGAGTATTAGTTGATGCTACCGGATTAATTACTTCCGTGTCTTTGCGACGTTTTCCACCAGCTAAGAACCACAAACCCGCAGCACCCAATGCCGCGATTGGTAACAACCACCACCAGGGGAAACCTGCATTTCCAGTTTCGCTAGATGCAGCATTGTCTCTAGGTTGTAAAAATGCCTGTTTGTTATCACCTGTATTTGTACTACCCGATGTCTGATTTACCGCAGACGTATTGGTAGTACTATCGGCAACATTTCCGGGTGTAGCATTAGCTTCTTGGGTTGGAGTTACGATCGCATCAGGAGAAGGAGAAACTGTTGCATTCGCTTGTTGAGTTACGATCGCATCAGGAGAAGTAGAAACTGTTGCATTCGCTTGTTGAGTTGCGATCGCATCAGGAGAAACCGTCGCAGTTATATTTGCAGCTTGGGTTACACCAGTCAAACCTTGGATAACAGCATCAGCTTCGGTGCTTCTGGCAGTTGCGATCGCTTTGGTTCCCGGTTCATTACTAGCAAAGCCAAGAAAGCCAGCAACACCGGGGTTCGGGTTTTTCTTGTATGCGTAAACAAAAGGTTGGGAGAAGGGATATCTAGGGTCATCTGGAAGGGTTTGGTGCAACTTCAAGACGCGCAAACCAGGTACTTTTGAGGCTTGATTGGCAATTACATAACCGATGCCATCTTTACCCAATTGCTTAACTAACTCTGCGGTGTCATCTTGGCTGAGTGTGGTTGCTGTCGAACCTGTGGCAAAATTAGCAGCTTTAAATGCGGGATAGTTGCGAAAAGCTTCACGGGTATCGCTTGAAGCCGGACGATCGATAAATCTAATTTTCCCTTTTTCTCCCCCAAGTTGCGACCAATCAGTAATTTCCCCTCGGAAAATCTTGGCGAACTGTTGGTTTGTCAAATTCCCTTTAAAAGGATTATTTTCACCAACCGCGATCGCAATTTTTTGGCGATCGATGCGCTTTTGTTCCAAACCTTGAGCTTGTTCTGTGGGTGTCAAGCCACGACCAATACCTGCTAAATCGACTTTACCATCGATTAAAGACTTTAGCGCTGCATCAGTACCGTTAGCGGCTAATTCAACTTTTGTACCAGTGAATTGCTGTTCAAAACTTTGTTTGAGGTTTTCGTTGATTTTAGCCATACTGTTAGAACCATCCACCTTTACCGTCGTACCACTAGGAATGGTTTTCGGAAGAGGAAAAGATGGTTCTTTGGCAGAAGTTTGAGCTACTACAAATTGAGATACGAAAATAGTTGCTGCAATTGGGGTAGAAGCAAATGCCAGCAACATACCTAAACCAATTACGGAGTTATATTTTTTTTCTTTTCGCCACATACGCCGCTTACCAAGGTAGAGGATAGAGAAAGCTAGCCAGTCATAATTACCGTATTCATGCGGTCAGAGACCGGCTAATTATACATCGTTATTATGTCGCTCTGAAGTTGCAGTAGATACTTATGACAAGCGATACCCCATCTTAACTTTACCTTGTTTTAAAAAAATATAATTACTGTGTTTATTTTTTTTTAAGTTAATTTAAGATGCTTATCAATAAAGCTTTTAACCTGGTTTTAGGTATGTTATTTTTCAGTTTGTAAAAATAAATTTTACCATAACGGCTGATGCGAAAAAAGGAACTACTACCATCGCTACCATTATGACCGATCGCACCTTTGCTTCCTTGGTCTCCCACATAGTCTTTTGCTCCTAAGAACAAGCGATCGCAATTCGGGATTGGTTGATTTTACTCGTGGTAACGGTTCTGTCGTTAATATTCGTAATGGTGCTGGTCGTCCACCTTGGGCTGGTGGAAATACAGAAGGACGTTCTCCGGGTAATTAAGAATATTGGTGAAATGTGTGATTTTACTGCATGTACAGGTGGATCGCATCCACCTGTATTTTAATGTTTTTAATTAAATCAAAACGCGATCGCACTTCCAGAAATTCAAAGTCATATTCAGTTTGAAAATGTTGAATTTGGCTATACTTTAATACAACAGGCATTACAAGAATTACTCAAAAATCGCTCTTGCCTGATTATCGCTCATCGTCTTTCCACAATTCACAACGCAGATTTAATAGTTGTTCTAGAACAGGGGCAGATAATTGAAAGTGGCAATCACAGCGAATTAATTGCACAAAATGGTCGGTATGCAGTTTCCCCAAAAAACACCTTCACCAGAAACAGTTGGTGCAAAACAAGAGCAAAAGTAGGAAAGACTTCATTTGGGAAAAAATTTCCCAGTAATATTTTCACTATAATCCATAACTGTATCAAATAGTCTAGCAACGCTTAATGATTTCAGTATGTCACTGCGATATTATAGTAGTTTTTTGTACACATGCTACTTGTTGCATACTGCATTTTGATTCAGAGCCGATCAAAAAAATATTTTTCAGCTATCATAAATCAGCTATTATAAAAACGATTCTCATTAATTACTAATATGGTCAGTTCCCTAACCCAATCCAGTCAAAGCTTAAATCAAAAGGATAAGGATAAACTGCAACGAATTCGCCACACCTGTGCCCACATAATGGCAATGGCGGTGCAAAAGCTGTATCCTGGGACAAAAGTTGCGATCGGTCCGGTGACAGAAACTGGCTTTTTCTACGATTTTGATACACCTATCAACTTTACTCCTGATAATTTACCCAAAATTACTAAGGAAATGCGGCGAATTATTAAAGCCAATTTACCAATTATCCAGGAAACCGTAGACAGGGAGGAGATTAAAGCCGAGATTATAGAATTGGGGGAACCTTATAAGCTGGAAATCCTCGACAGCATTCCTGAAGGGGAAAGTATCACCCGCTACTTTATTGGTAGTCCCGATGTTGGCAAATTAACAAACCCTGAGATAGAACCTTCTTTATTAGAACCCGTGAGAATTCCCCCGAAAATTTACTGGTGGGATTTGTGCGCTGGACCACATGTCAATTTTACGGGTGAAATTTCTCCAGATGGTTTCGCTTTAGAAAGTATTGCGGGTGCATATTGGCGTGGGGATGAAACCAAACCGATGCTGCAACGCATATATGGAACTGCTTGGGAAACACCCGAACAATTGCAAGCATACCTCAAGCAAAAAGAAGAAGCACTCAAACGCGATCATCGAAAAATAGGGCAAGAATTAAAACTTTTTAGTATTCAAGATTCGGCTGGTGGTGGTTTAGTATTTTGGCATCCACGGGGGGCTAAAATTCGTTATATCATTGAAGATTATTGGCGGAAAGCTCATCTAGAATCAGGCTATGAATTACTTTATACTCCCCATGTAGCTAATTTAGATTTATGGAAAACATCGGGACATTTTGATTTTTATCGAGAGAATATGTTTGAATCGATGGAAGTTGAAAATCAGGCTTATCAAATTAAGCCGATGAATTGTCCATTTCATGTTTTAACTTATAAAGATGAACTGCATTCTTACCGAGAATTACCTTTGCGCTGGGCTGAGTTAGGAACAGTTTACCGCTACGAACGTTCGGGGGCATTACATGGGTTGATGCGGGTACGAGGATTTACCCAAGATGATGCTCACGTTTTTTGTTTACCCGACCAAATAGCTGATGAAATATTGAGAGTTTTAAATCTTACGGAACAGATTCTATCTGATTTTGGATTTAACGATTATGAGGTAAATCTTTCTACCCGTCCAGAAAAATCGGTGGGAGAAAATGAAGTTTGGGAGTTAGCGACAACTGCTTTAATTCAGGCATTAAATGCTAAGGGTTGGAATTATATTGTCGATGAAGGTGGAGGTGCTTTCTATGGTCCAAAAATTGATATTAAAATCAAAGATGCAATTGGTCGTTTGTGGCAATGTTCCACGATTCAGGTAGATTTTAACTTACCCGAACGTTTTGATATGGAATATGTTGCGGCTGATAACAACAGAAAACGACCAATTATGATTCATCGGGCTATTTTTGGCTCTTTGGAACGATTTTTTGGGATTTTAATTGAAAATTATGCAGGTGATTTTCCTTTATGGTTAGCACCAGTACAAGTGCGGTTATTACCTGTAACTGAAGAAGTAAGAGATTATGCTTTGTTGGTAGTAGATATTTTGAAAAAAGCTGGTTTTCGGGCAGAAATTGATAATAGTGGGGAGCGTTTAGGTAAAATAATTCGTACAGCAGAATTAGAGAAAATTCCGGTTGTTGGTGTGATTGGCAAGAAAGAAATGGAAACTCAAACTTTGAGTATTAGAACTAGAAAGGGGGGTGATTTGGGAACAATTAATCTTACCGAGCTACAAGAGAGAATGAAACAAGCAATTGAAAATAAGACTTTCTTATAATTTTTGTAGGCTGGGATGCACATGGCGAAACATGCTTTATTTGTTTGTAAATCTTGTAACTTCTCTGCGACTCAACGTGATTATATGGGAGAACGGGGTGGTAATTATTTGCTCAAGCAGTTATTAAAATTATCGGAAAATTGGTGGTTAAAATCTGACTTCGTAATTGAGGAATTAGATTGTTTAAGTGGTTGTAAAAGACCTTGTGCCGTTGCTTTTACCGCAGCCAACAAAACTAGCTTAATGTTTGGTGATTTGCCACCTCTAGAAAGTGCAACAGCAATTCTTCAATTATGCGAGCAGTATTACACAAGTATTGATGGTATTGTGCCACGAAATCAACGACCAGAAATTTTACAAAAAGGAATTTTAGCACGAATTCCACCACCTCCTCAAAGTTGATTTTAATCGGTTCGACTATGGTTGAACTATTGCTGAAATAAGCGAATTTGAGAAATATGATATTCATGCTTGATGCGATCGCAATCTTTCAGACTGCCCTCAGAAGTACCACATGGCAATCTTTTTTATCTGTTATCTAATTTGATGAATCAATTTTAAGAATCAATTTAACTAACAATATCTGAGTTAATTAAGGATAAATCATGACTTACACAACAAACCAAAAACAAACTAACTTGGAAGCACTTGATATCCCAAAAGTGGGGATGCCTGTTACTATTATCACAGGTTTTTTAGGTAGTGGTAAAACTACATTACTTAATCAAATTCTTGAAAACAAACAAGATTTGAAAGTTGCTGTTCTTGTCAACGAATTTGGCGATATTAATATTGATAGTCAATTACTAGTCTCTACCGATGAAGATATGGTGGAATTAAGTAATGGTTGTATTTGCTGCACCATAAATGATGGATTGGTTGATGCTGTGTATAAAGTTTTAGAACGGGAAGACCGTATTGATTATATGGTGATTGAAACTACAGGTGTTGCCGATCCATTACCAATTATTTTGACTTTTTTAGGCACAGAACTAAGAGACTTTACAAATTTAGATTCTATCTTAACTGTAGTTGATGCTGAATCCTTCGACGCAGAACACTTTCATAGTGAAGCAGCATTAAAACAAATTACCTACGGGGATATTGTTCTCCTCAATAAAACTGACCTTGCAACACCAGAAAAACTTCAAGAATTAGAAGATTTTGTTCATGATGTCAAAGCTGAAGCAAGGATTTTACATACTACCCATGGGAAAGTCGAATTACCATTAATTTTAGGTGTAGGGTTAACTCCTTCATCTTTATACACTCCTCATGAAGAGGAACATAACCATAATAAACATCACGAGCATCACGAACACGAACATCATGACCATCATGACCACGCTCACAATCATGACCATCACGAACACGAACATCATCATTCAGACCATTTAGCAAATGATGGATTTATATCAGTATCTTTCCAAGTTGATAAACCATTTGATGTTCATAAATTTGAGAATTTCTTGACTGAAGAAATGTCAAAAGATGTATTTCGAGCTAAGGGTATTTTGTGGTTTAGTGATAGCCCCATGCGACATATTTTTCAACTAAGTGGTCCTCGCTATCAATTGAATGCAGATGAATGGAAAAAATCTCCAAAAAATGAAGTTGTTTTCATTGGTAGACATTTAGATAGTAACAAAATTCATTCTTTACTTAACAAATGTTTGGTATAACTAAAAAAGATTAAGTACAGGTTAGAAAAACTAACTAACAATAAATACGTCATCAATAATTCATCACAATCAACAACTATTACAACAACAAAATGACTTTATCATATCGTCCTGAGTCTGATTCTGCGGAACAAATGATTGCCTCTATCAAGACTGAGACAAAACAGAAAGTTACAGAAGCAGAAATGATGCAAGCTGTGCGAACCTTGTTGATTGGATTAGGGGAAAATCCAGACAGAGAAGGTTTGAAAGATACTCCCAAAAGGGTAATGCAAGCCTTACAATTTCTCACTAAAGGATATCATCAATCTCTGGATGAACTATTAAATGGTGCAGTTTTTACAGAAGATGCAAATGAAATGGTTTTAATCAGGGATATAGATATTTTTAGCTCTTGCGAACACCATATATTACCAATAATTGGTCGCGCTCATGTGGCTTATATTCCGAATGGTAAGGTCATCGGTTTATCAAAAATTGCTCGTCTTTGTGAAATGTATGCCAGACGTTTGCAAGTACAAGAAAGACTGACGTTACAAATTGCAGATGCACTACAAGGTTTGCTCAAACCTCAAGGTGTTGCAGTGGTAATAGAAGCAACCCACATGTGTATGGTGATGCGTGGTATCCAAAAACCCGGTTCTTGGACTGTCACTAGTGCAATGCGAGGTGTGTTTTCAGAAGATGCACGCACTCGTGAGGAATTTATGAATTTAATCCGTCATAGCCCAGGTTTTCACTCATAATTTGATTTGAGCAAAGTGGAGTTTTTACATCTTCACTTTGTTGATATAAAAAGGGAAAATTTACTTGATAACTTTCAGTTTAAAACTTTTAAGAAGTGAGATTTATGATGAATCAAAATCTATTGTGGATTGAACAACTAAAGTTTAATAATAACGGCTTAATTCCCGCGATCGCTCAAGATTTTCAAGACGGTGCTATTCTGATGATGGCATGGATGAATCGAGAATCAATTTATCGCACATTGGAAACTACCGAAGCTCATTATTGGAGTCGTTCCCGTAGCGAATTATGGCATAAAGGAGCTACGAGTGGGCATATTCAAAAAGTGAAAGAACTATTCTATGATTGCGATCGCGATACTATCCTTTTAAAAATTGAGCAAGTTGGTGATATTGCTTGCCACACTGGTACAAGAAGTTGCTTTTTTAACAATGTACCAATCAAAAGTCTTATTTTATAATATGAGGAGTAATTTTCCTGACATATATTTTTCTCTCCAATTCTATGTGAAAAAATACGGTTTATTCACCTTAAAATAAAATAGCTGTAATTTAATTCTTAAGCATCTGTTGCTTGGCAAAATACGCACAAACCGAAAAACTCTAAAGTATGAAAAAACACCTTAAACGAAAGTTTTTGCTCTAATTCGATTTCAAGTTGACAAATTGGACAGGTATCAACTGTAATCGACTCATGGCATTGCAAGCAAGTAACGTAGTGCTGGTGCTTTTTTAACTACACCATATAAAAATTCACCTTTTATAGAAGCACGACTTTGCACCAATCCGCTCAATTTCAACACTTCCAACCCACGATAAACTGTAGCTAAACCTAAAGCTTTGTAGTTAGAACATAGTTGAATATGCAAATCTTTGGCAGAAATTCCATCATCAAGTACTTCCAGAGCTTTGAGTATCTGCTTTTGATGGGGAGTTAATCGAGCAATTAAACCAGTACTGTTCATATTTTAGATATTAGACAAAAATGTATTATATTATTTAGTTATACAATAACGATTATTATTGTCGCAAATTTAAATTCAAGTCAAAGCATGATGCTCCTGCTTGTGAGTGAATGCGATAAGACTGTGCGCTATGAGTCGCTAAAAGTAAAGCGATCGCAACTTAACCACTCAGCCTTCATAAACACCTATATTTTGATTGAGAATAGAAATATGTCATCAGAAAATTCCACTTTAACCACCATAACAAATCGTCCCCGTCGTTTACGTCGTACCGAAACCCTGCGTCGGATGGTACAAGAAAATGCCCTCACTGTCGATGACCTGATTTATCCCATGTTTGTGATGTCGGGAGAGGAACAGAAAGTCGAAATCTCTTCAATGCCGGGATGCTACCGATTTACTTTAGACTTACTATTAGCGGAAATTGCCGAAATCTATAGTTTAGGAATTGGCGCGATCGCATTATTTCCTGTTATTCCCGAAAGTGAAAAAGACGACATCGGTAGCGAAAGTTACAATCCAGATGGATTGGTGCAGCGCACTATTAAAGCAATCAAGCAAGCCGTACCGGGCATAGTCGTAATTACCGATGTTGCCCTTGACCCTTTTACTACCCACGGACACGACGGTATTGTTGATGAAAACGGGGTGATTTTGAATGACCCGACGGTGGAAGTGTTGGTAAAAATGGCACTTTCCCAAGCTGAAGCAGGTTCGGATATGGTCGCACCTTCCGACATGATGGATGGTAGAGTCGGGGCAATTCGTCAAGCTTTGGATGCAGCAGGTTACATTGATACACGGATTTTGGCATACTCCGCTAAATATGCCTCTGCTTACTATGGACCATTTCGCGATGCTTTAGATTCTGCACCAAAATTTGGCGATAAGAAAACCTATCAAATGGATGCAGCCAATACAAGGGAAGCCATCAAGGAAGTTGCACTCGATATTGCCGAGGGTGCAGATATTGTCATGGTTAAGCCGGCTTTGGCATATCTAGATATCATCTGCAAAGTCAAAGATTATACTAATGTTCCCATTGCGGCATACAACGTTAGTGGCGAGTATTCCATGATTAAAGCCGCCGCTCAGAATGGTTGGATTGATGAGAAAAAGGTTGTTTTGGAGACTTTACTTAGTATGAAACGAGCGGGTGCAGATTTGATTTTGACTTACTTTGCCAAGGAAGTAGCCCTGATGCTACATAAGTAACAATTTTCCTCTCACCAGAATTTGTTTGGGTAACTTTATTTAGAGTTGCCCCTTTTTATTCAAATATTCTAGTCGAGAAAAATTACCATCAATTCCAAAGTTCCCATGAAAAATCAAGAATCCACTTTTGCTTTCGATGGAGAACGCGCTTCGTCCTATGATGAGAAGTTTGCAGCTTTAGCTCCTCTCCGCGATGCGCTCCATCTATTAATTCGCTTTATATTCTCAGAACTACCCGCTAATGCAAATATCCTTTGTGTGGGAGCGGGAACTGGTGCGGAATTGATTTATCTGGCTCAAGCATTTCCCCAATGGCGATTCACTGCGGTAGAACCTGCAACCGCAATGCTCGATATCTGTCGTCAAAAAAGCGAAGAATGTGGTATTGCCTCCCGTTGCACTTTCCACCAAGGTTATCTAGATTCTCTCCCCGCTTCGGATTATTTTGATGCAGCAACATGTCTGTTAGTTTCTCATTTCATCATCCAAGAAGATGAACGCAGTAATTTTTTCCAGCAAATTGCTGCACGACTTCATCCTCACGCATATTTAGTCAGTTCTGACTTAGCTTGCGATATGGATCGCTTAGAGTATCAAAGCTTGCTGACAATTTGGTTGCGAATGCTGGAATTTTCTCAAGTGCCTGTTGTCGAAATCGAAAATCTTTGTGCTTCCTATGGGAAAAATGTTGCATTGTTGTCATCGCAAAAAGTTGAATCAATTATCACAAAAAGCGGCTTTGAAAAACCGACATTATTCTACCAAAGCCTCTTGATTCGGGCTTGGTATTCTCAACGTAATATTTCAATTTACAAGTCATAATTGCTACCTAATTATAAAACATTACTTTCCTCAAATACCTTTAATTTCTGATAGGAGTCTTGTACTTGGGTCAGTTCTTTAATGTTGGTAAATATCGTTGCCAAATTCTGTAAATTTTCTTCACCTACCGAGGAGAAATCATAATTGGTCAAAGCTATATCTATAGTTGATTTTGCCGATAACTAAATCTGCAAATTCTAGTTCAAATTCTGGAATAAAGTTGTTTTCTCCATTGTATTTATTCAGAATAAAATTTAGCTTCATTTCCTGTTTATTTATCAGATTATGAAGCTGCTTGGCTACTTTTAATAATTGCCGGATTCTTTGTAATTCAAACTGTATGACTGGTGTTTTCTGTTTTCGCGATCGCGTTATCATTATGATAATGATTATAATTATGATTTAATTTTATGGAAACCAAAGCGCTACAGTTACAGGATAAAAATTGTCAAGTACTGAAGGTTGAGTGGTTGGGAAATAGTTGGTTAGTGCAATGCAGTAATGGGAATGTCCATGAGTTCAACCGAATTTGGCTATCTACGGGGACTAAATTCGACGTGACAACCGAACCATTATTAAAGGAAGTTTTAGCAGCTTACCCCATTCCCGTAGTCAACGGTTTACCAGTATTGGATACATGTCTGCGTTGGCGTGGGTGCGAATTATTTATTATGGGTGGGTTAGCTGGCATGCAAATTGGACCAACCGCACGGAATTTATCGGGTGCAATAATGGCTTGTGAGAAAATTGTTCCTGCGATCGCGAAACCAAATTTTGTGTCGATTCCAGCTAAGAGTGTCTCCTAATACCGACAATATCTTGTAAGCTAAATACAAAATTGCCCCTATATAATTTTTGACTATTAGGCTGGTTTTCTATGCGCGAACTTGTATATTATGTAGCTTGCAGTGTTGATGGTTTTATCGCTCATACGGATGGCTCATTTGATGGTTTCCTCCAAGAAGGTGAGCATATCGCTGGTTTAGCAGAAACCTTTCCCGAAACATTTCCCGCACATTTTCGCGATGTACTTGGTATCCAAGGGGAAAACAAACACTTTGATACTGTTTTGATGGGACGTAAAACCTACGAAGTGGGGTTAAGAGTTGCGATCGCAAATCCCTACCCTCAGATGAAACAGTATGTTTTTTCCCGCAGTATGGAAACTAGTCCTGATGTGAATGTGGAGCTTATTTCGACTGATGCTGCTGGATTTGTGAAAAATTTGAAGCAGGAAACAGGTAAACATATTTGGCTTTGTGGTGGTGCAGATTTAGCTGTAAACCTTTTTTCAGAAAATTTAATTGATGAGTTGATTTTGAAGGTCAATCCATTTTTGATGGGTTCAGGAATTCCATTGTTTGCAGGGGTAGTTAAACAAACATCTCTGGAACTTTGTGACAGCAAAATTTATGATAATGGTGTTTTAGTACTTTATTATCGAGTCAAAAATTGAATTATTTTAAGAAGTAAAAAGTTAAAGGTAAAAAGTAGAAAGATAATCCCCATAAATAAATTTAGGGGCTTCTAAGCATTTTTATTTTTCTTTATGAGTGGCTTTTAACTTTTTACTTTTGCCTTGTTTGGTGATTATATCTCGTTTTCGCAGACACATCAATTCGACCCAGCAAATATAGAGAATTGCACGCTTACCGTAGTACCATACTCTAATTCAGACTTAATCGATAATTCTCCACCATGAGCTTTAACGATGCGCTGAGTAATCGCAAGTCCCAACCCCGTACCACTAGATTTTGTCGAGAAAAATGGCTGAGTCAGCTTTGAAAGAATTTCTGTAGGAATTGGTTCACCACCATTGTGGACATGAATTCCAACTTTATCTATGGCTTGTGTTTCTACTACCCATTTAATCTTTTCTCCTGCTGAGACTGCTTCGCAGGCATTACGGACAATATTGATAAATACTTGTTTTAATTTGTCTTTATCTGCCAAAATTCTGACCGCAGGTGAGATTGGAGTAAACTCGATTTGTCTTCCTAATGCTTCGGGCATTTCACGAATTGGTATCAGCAACTCGCGAATAAATTCATTTATATCCAATTCACAAAGCTGTAACATCTGGGGTTTAGCATAAAGCAAAATTTCACCTAGCAAACGTTGTAGACGACTACCTTCGTCAAGCGCTAACACCAATCGCTCTTGGGCAGATTCAGCCATAATGGTTTTCTGAAAATACTTCAATCCCATCATCATTGTTGTCAGAGGATTGCGAATTTCATGGACAATTATTGCTGCAAATTCGCCAATCGCAGCTAAACGCTCCTGTTCGACAAGCTGGGTTTGTGCTGCTCGCAATTGTGCAGTGCGTTTTTCGACCTCAGCTTCTAAAACATGATTAAATTTGCATTGCTGCTGGTAAAGATGATAATGATCGATCGCGGTAGCTGCACGTTCGGCAAACAGTTCTACAATTTGCATTTCTTCTTTGGTAAACTTGCGTGGCTGCCGATGAAATGAACAAATCGTACCAATCACTTCTCCTTGGGCAGTTCGCAACGGTATTCCTAAATACGAGCAATAACCTTCTGGAGGTTCACCATATTCTCGATTCTCCGTAGCATCTTCCACCGCTAATGAGCAACCCATTTGAATTACACTACCAGTAAGTTGACCATGTAATGAGTAAACATGCTCCCCTTCACCCATATCAACACTGCTTGCCAGAACTCTCTCAAATCCTTCTTGGCAGAGCGTTACTACAGACCAATCCACCCCAACTAATTTACTGACTCCGCTAGCAATATTATCTAAATAGCTACTTAATTTACCAGTGCGGTAGTTCAAAGTAGACAAAAGTGCCATTGCCTGTAGCTCTCGCTGCCACGGTTGGTTTTGCAACGACATTTCATCTTCACTGGTTTTACTCATGAATGCCTCGCCACTTGCTTTGACAAGTTAAATTAAAACACAAGTTAACTTTAAAATATTTTCTATTGCAGTAATCTTACTACGTAGTCACAATATTTGTATACAATAAATTTTTAATTATTTACAGAACTAAACCTCGTCTACATTGAGAACTGTAGTTTCCGACAAAGACCTTGAGATTGCTTCCTTACGTCGCAATGACGCATTTGAATCGTTAAAAAACTCCGGGTTTGATCGTGGACGAGGTTTAAATATAAAAAGGAGTCAGAATTAGGTTTGGGAATTTTTCTTTGGTAACTTTGTTTTTCTTGACTATGACTGAGAAATATAAATCCTAACAATATCAGAAGTTTTAAACTGATTCTCAGCTTAATTTAATTTAATTAGTGGAAAGATGCTTTAAATTGTCCTTAGATTCAAAAACAAACAAACAAGGAAACCATGAAATTACCACATATCACCGTTCTCACTATCGTGACCTCGTTAAATTTAGGTTTAAACTTAGGTACTGTCGAAACAGCTTTATCTTTGCAGAAAGCGAACCAAACCTATCCTCAAACTACTGTTACAAAAATTGCCACCCAACCTTCTCAAACTGCAATGTTTCAAGCGGGAGAGCATCTAACTCAAGGTAATCTCCATATTATCACTTACAAAGGTAGACGTTATATAGAGTTTGACAAAAGTTTTAAAACTGATAATGGTCCTGACTTATTCGTAATTTTACATCGCGATCGCACTGTTCCAATCTATGGAATTAAGCGGAAAGATTATAAGAGTATTGCTCGCTTACAAAAAATTAAAGGTACTCAACGTTATGCAATTCCCAACAATGTAAATTTGGCAGATTTTAAATCTGTAGCAGTATGGTGTCGGCAGTTTAATGCAACTTTTGGCTTTGCAACTTTGAATGGTTAGTTATTGGTTGTAGGATTTGCAATGTACGGATTTGTTGTAGAGAGGTTATGTTACAACCTCTCTACGAATTAAAAAAATCAGGTGTATAAAAAAGGAGTTATATGGAAACAGCAGATTTTCTTGCCTTAGTCCATCCTGCGATCGCAATATTTTTCGTATTTCCTCTGATTGGTATGGTGGTCAATTTTGCATGGTCTACCCGTCAGCGTCGGTTGCAAACAATGGCTGGAGGTAAAAGCAAAATTCCCCCTGTCAGTGGTGCGGAACATAGACGGTTGGGAAACTGGCTAACGGCTGCGGTTGTGGGATTAACTTTGTTAGGATTACTCTATCCAATTGGTAAAAATATTATCAAGAATCAATTATGGAATAAAGCACCTTTTCAAGCATGTTTTATCGTGTTAATGTTTGCCGCAACTATTATATCTTTGGTATTTCTTTATCGGGCAAATAGTAAATTATGGCGGGGTGTATTTGCCACTTTAACTGGTGCAGGTATAGTAATTCTTGGTTTCCAGGATGGAGTATTTCGCCGTGATAATGAATGGTATTGGTCGCATTATTATATTGGGATTACTGCCGCAATGTTGATGATATTTTCTTTAGCGATCGTCCCAGAAATTTATAAAGATAAATCACATCGTTGGCGTGTCATCCATACGATTCTAAATTGCATAGCCTTATTATTATTTATGGGTCAAGGAATGACAGGAACGCGAGATTTACTAGAAATTCCTTTGGGTTGGCAAGAACCCTACATATACAAATGTGACTTTGTGAAAAAAAGCTGTCCTACGCCTAATTTGGAAATTTCAAAGTGAACCGATCCAGTCGAATTTTTCCTAAAATTAACCCTTCTTCATTAAGGGTTCGTCTCACAATTGGAATTGCTGTATTTTCGGCTTTAGGATTGGGTAGTCTTGCCACATGGACGAGTTGGAAAATGGAGCAACTTTTAATTAATAGTCACAAGGCAAATATTGAGCAAATTGCATCAAGATTACCGTTTGATGTGGAAGTTTATAGCCAAATGTTACCAATCCAAACAGCTTTAGAAAAGGCAGTTAATAATAGAGCAACTATCGACACTTTATTATGGATAACAAATCAAAATAATAGTATTGTCGCGAAATCTAGCAATTTAAATCCATTGTCTGATACTTCTGCACCTGAATTAATTGCCCTGACAAAAATGCCAGTTAAAGCTCAAGTTTACCACATTAAGGGTCGCTCTTATGTTTTGTGTGGTGGCGAGTTGAAAGTGCAAGGTCAGATATTAGGAAAAATTTCTATTGCTCAAGATATTACCCGCGACCAAACTATGTTTGTGGCAATGGTACAAAACGTTGGTATTTATACTATTTTAGTGATTATTTTTATATCGGTAGGAATTGCATTTTACATTCGACATTCCCTTCAACCTCTACGTCAAATTAGTCGTATGACTGAGGCTATTCAAGCAGAAGATTTAGGAGAAGCACGACTGTATCTGAGTAATGCACCCAGTGAAGTTAAGGAACTAGCCCAAACCGTTAATATGATGCTATCTCGTCTTTCGGAAGCTTGGGAAAAAGAAAGGCAATTTACTAGTAATATTTCCCACGAGTTGAGAACATCATTAACGATTGTACATGGATATTTACAAAGTATCTTGAGAAGACAGCAAAATTTGACGGAAATTCAAAAGGAAGCTCTATCAACGGCAGCATCGGAAGCAGAACGCACAATTCAGATATTACAGGATTTGCTCGATTTAGTTAGAGCAGATAGTGGTTATTTGCAATTAAATATGGAACCTTGTATTTTAGATAATATTGTTATTGAAGTTGTGAGTATGGCGCAACAAAATAGTTCTAGGGAGATTTTAATTGAGATAGAAAATAACCCAATAACGATAAAAGCAGATAGTAATCGCATCAAGCAAATATTATTAAATTTGATTGATAATGCTGTAAAGTATTCTAATCCTGATACCCCAATTAATTTACAGTTAAAGCAGCTTTCAAATCAGGTAATAATTCAAATTTGCGATAAAGGTTTTGGTATTCCTTTACAACATCAATCACGCATTTTTGAGCGATTTTATCGTGTAGATGCAGCACGTACCCGCACTGCTGGTACTGGTTTAGGTTTATCAATTGTCAAGACGCTTGTAGAGAAAATGGGTGGTAGTATTAGTGTTCGTTCTAAATTAGGTGAAGGAACTATGTTTACAATTAGTTTACCCTGCTAAAAATTAGGTGTTTAATTTGCATATAAAAATCAGTGTTGCTGATTAAAAGTAGGAATTAGGAATTAGGAGTTAGGAATTAGGAGTTAGGAATTAGGAATTAGGAGTTAGGAGTTAAAAATTAGGAATTAGGAATTAGGAGTTAGGAATTAGGAGTTAGGAATTAGGAGTTAAAAATTAGGAGTTAGGAATTAGGAATTAGGAATTTTGTATCACCCATAATTGCAGAGGGTGCGAGTTGGAACTAGGAATTTTTTAAAATTTCATACCTCAATTCAGCAACGTCTAAAAGAGTTTAAAAGAGTTTAAAAGAGTTTTAGACGTGACAGCTAATGTTCTCGTAAAGCATAACCAACTCCTCGTATTGTATGAATGAGACGTTTTTCATTATTCTCTTCTAACTTAATTCGTAAATAACGAATATAGACTTCAATAACATTAGAATCACCCACAAAATCGTAACCCCAAACTTTTTCTAAAATTTGGTCTCTTGTAAAAACTTGACGGGGATTACCCATTAAATATTCCAGTAAATCAAACTCTTTTGCTGTTAATTCTATTGCTCTTTTATCTCTAAATATCTCACGAGTACGACGGTTTAAACTCAAATCTTCAAACTGCAAAATATCTGCATCTTGTTTATTTTCCTCTGTACGACGCAGATGAGCGCGAATTCGTGCTAATAGTTCTTCTATACTAAAAGGTTTAACAACATAATCATCAGCACCAGCATCTAAACCTGCAACTCTGTCACTAATCTCATCCTTAGCTGTTAACAGAATTACCGGAATTTTGCTTCCCGTAGCTCGCAAACGACGGCAAAGTTCCACACCAGTTAATCCAGGCAGCATCCAATCCAAAATTGCCAAATCTGGTGTAGATTCTCGTGCTAAAGTTAGACCTGTCATCCCGTCATTTGCAACGCTAACTCGATAACCTTCGCTAGTTAATTCCAATTCGACAAACCGAGCTAGTTTTACTTCGTCTTCTACCAAAAGAATATGTGCTGTCATAGTTTAGACTTAACAAATTCGGCAAGTTTAGAATACCAGAAAATTAGTTAAGAAATTATTATGTATTAGTAAGAGCAATATATCTATAAAATTGACTAACAGCAATGTAACACAAACCCATGTAGAATTCAGGTGAGTCTCAAATTAAAATCAGATTTAATTACCTACTACTAAAGCTCAATGCAAAGATTATATTTTTTACTTATACGTAAATTACCCGGTCAATTTTATTTATGGTGTGCCATTATTATTTTTGGTGCTGCGAATTCTGTCACTCGCAAGCTTACAGAAATTGGTGCCCAAAAATATGTAATGGTCATAATCCGGTTTCACTTTGTAATGTTTTATTTGTGGGGAATCTCTGCGCTTTACTAGTATTACTAATCGTTTATGGACGACAATGCAGACTAAATAGATTACAGAGAATTTCCCAAAACCAATGGTTATATCTTACCATCGTTTCGATTATGGGTGGGGCGCTTGCTCCTGGTTTAATTTTCCAAGCACTAGCGATAACTAACGTGAATAATGTGGTTTTAATTGGGAGGTTAGAACCACCTTTGACTTTAGCTTTTTCTATTTGGTTGTTACGATCGCAAGTTAATTTTTGGGAAATAGTTGGTGCGATCGCATCTTTTTGGGGGTATTTCTCACCATTGCATTACCAAGTAATTTGCAAGGGATGGTAGAGATGAAAGATTTGTTTAGCTTTGGAACTGGGGAAATTTTGACTGCGATCGCATCTGTGATTTTGGCTGCTTCTACAATTATTAGTAAAGTTAAAGTCTCGAAAGTTCCTTTGGGAATTTATAGTATTTATCGCACAGGTTTAGGTACGATTATATTTTTCTTGTTAGCTTTATTTATCTATGGTCAAAATCATTTTATGGATATATTTTCACCTTTTCTGTGGAAATGGATGTTGGTTTATGGTTCTATAATTGTAGTAATTGGTCAGTCGTGTTGGGTTACTGGTTTAAGAGCTACTAATGTATCCCAAGCTTCTTTAATTGGCTCTTTTACTCCTGTGATAGCAGTTGTTGCAGCTTATTTAATTTTGGGAGAGTCTCCAACTTTTGCACAGTATGTTGGTGGTGCAGTCATTTGTGTTGGTATTATTATTAGTCAATTTGGAATTTTCCGACAACAATCACTGCAAATTGAAATATTACAAAAAAACTCGACAGCAAAGTTAAAAGAAATCGAGGGTGAGATTGGTTTTAAGGGAATGTAAGAAGTAAGAAGTAAAAAGATAATCCCCATAAATAAATTTAGGGAATTATAACCATTTTTATTTTTCTTTATGAGTGCCTTTTAACTTTTTACTTTTGCCTTGTTCGGTAATGACGTTCCACTGATGCGGCTAACTGTAACAATCTTATTTCATTGCCGTTCGCTGTTCCATTGATTGTGACAAAATCTGTAACTGTGGGTTTCCCTTGGGTGATAGTTCCGGTTTTATCTAGCACTATTGTTTTGATTTTGTGAGCTAATTCCAAACTTTCTGCACCTTTAATCAAAATACCATTTTCCGCACCTTTACCCGTTCCCACCATTACCGATGTGGGAGTTGCTAAACCCAAAGCACAAGGACAAGCAATAATCAAAACTCCCACTGTAGTTATCAAAGCCAGGGTAAAATTACCCATGATATTGAACCAGATGATAAAAGTAAACAGCGCGATCGCAATTACTATAGGGACAAAAAATCCTGTAACTCGATCTGCTAATCTTTGTATGGGTGCTTTGCTTGCTTGTGCTTGCTGAACGAGTTGGACTATCTGAGCGAGAACAGTATCTTTTCCTATTCGCGTAGTTTTAAATTTAAAGCTACCAGTTTTGTTAATCGTTGCCCCAATTACTTCATTTCCCGGCTGTTTTCTAATCGGTACACTTTCCCCTGTCACCATAGATTCATCAATAGTCGATGTACCATAAATGACTTCACCATCAACAGGAATTTTCTCCCCAGGACGAACTAAAATTACATCCCCAATTTGCACCTCTGCAATCGGAATGTCCACTTCTTCATTGTTACGGATTAAACGCGCAGTTTTTGCTTGTAAACCGATGAGTTTACCAATCGCTTCTCCAGTTTGTCTTTTTGCCCGACTTTCTAAAAGTCTTCCTAGTAAAATCAAGGAAATAACTACGGCAGATGCTTCATAATATACATCCGCTTGTAACCCTTGGGAGGTAAATAAATCAGGGAAAAATGTCGGAAACAGTGAATAGATAAATGCCGTACTAGTTCCCAAGACAACCAGAGTATCCATGGTTGCGGTATGACGCTGAAAAGCTTTCCAGGCATGGTGATAAAAAGATAAACCACACCAAAATTGGATCGGAATTGTCAGCACCAATTGCAACAAAGGGTTATGCCACCACGCAGAAATAAATGGTACATGCAACCCTGTCATCATGGGAATAGAACCAATGACTATAATCACGCTGAGAATTGCCGATACAACCACCTTCCGCATTAATAAACGGATTTCCCTTGCTTGCTCGCGTTTTTCCGCTTCATCTTCCTGTGCAGTTGGGTTTTGTTCTGACAACAGAAACGCAGAATAACCAGCTTCAGATACTACATTTTGGATAGTTGCAATATCAATTTTGCTGCGATCGTATTCTACCGTTGCTAGTTCTGCACCAAAATTAACAATACATTCATTGACACCAGCTACAGAACTAATTGCTTTTTCAACATTTCTCGCACAAGAAGCACAACTCATCCCGCGTAATTTGAGCGTCGTACTTGCCATTTTTACTACTTCCCACTTTTCAAGTTACTGAATAACCAGCAGTTGCGATAAGCGAAGCGCAACGCGAGTACGCGATCGCGTCTTTAATTGCAACTTCCGATACTTCGGTTTCAATGCTGACTAACTTCGTTGCGACATCAAATTTCACCACCGCATCAGGTGCGATCGCTTTTATTGCTGCTACGATTGTCTCACCACAAGCAGAACAAGCCATATTGGAAACGTTTAGTTGAATTGGCATGATTTAACCACCCTTTTAATCTGTAGTCTCATTGTGTAATCTCCTCTCTACTGGAGAGTCAAGGGGGTTTGAGAATATTGCGATCGTGTGCTGAAAATTTGGTTGATTCCACATTAGACATCGACCGAATTTAATTATGGGTTGCCTGAAACCCTTGTAGAGACAGCGAAGTTGCCGCGAAACTTCTCTTCGGCACATTCGCGTAGCAGTGCTACGTCTCTACAATTATTTTCGGAGATGTCTATTCCTAACCACCGCTAATTTTGGCTTTGTAGCCCAATTTAATCAAAATTTCTAGCAATTTTTGTTTATGTTCACCTTGAATTTCGATTTCATTCTCTTTAAGAGTTCCACCTGTTCCGCACTGAGTTTTTAGCTGTTTTAATAATTTTTCTAAAGTTTCCGGTTTTGCCTGAAACCCAGTAATTATAGTTACTGTTTTACCCTTACGTCCGGAACGAGTCGCTTGTATGCGAATATTCTGCTGATTTGGAGGTAGTTCTTGTACTGGTCTTTCCAAAGCCTCAGAGTTATTATCGCCAAATTCACGCCAGGAAACGCTACTTTCTGAGGAATTACCTTTCTTAGTCATGAGTGCTAAGTACTAAATTTATGATATCTGTCTAGTTTACAAGCAATTTAAGCGAATGCATGGGACTTGCTACCAATATTAAAATCCAGCGATATATTTACGGTTTAGTAGTGCAATGTTACACACCCATCTTATCGCGATCGCATTCTCTTTATAAAGGATTATCATCGTTAACGGTTAGTATTTGTTCTCAATAAACCTAAAATTAATCTGACTTTTTACGTTGTTGCCAAGCAAACAAAGAAAATGAACGTTCTTTTGGGAGATTTTCGCGACATTCAACTGCTTTTGTGGTCATGACATCGGTTGGATTTACCGCGCATTTAAGAAAATTATTATTGCTATAAAATTTACACTTTTTACAGGGTATATTTACTTGCTTTGTTTGATTTAATCTATGGACAACAATAGCCGTACTTGTCAATATAAATAAAACTGGGATTATAAATAGTACATTGTCGGCGATCGCAGAACTTTCTGGTTTTGCTGAATTAAAATTATTTTGTTCAAAAGTACCTGTATTTGTATAGACGTGGATGAGTTTTTGATTACTATCTCTGGAGTAATCCGTATTGTTTTCTACTGTTGGATATTGTCTTTGAGTTTCAGTGAAAGGCATATAATTTCCCTCAAGGTAGAGCTACCTAAGAACTATCCTATTTTCGTAAGGGGGTTTGAGACTTCTAACGAAAGAAGTAACTTGCTTAAATTGCCATTACTTTCATAGTTTTTGAGGAATAGGTTTCGTCAACCATGTCTACTCTGAAAACCCTAGTTTGGTGGGTTGGGTTTCGCGATCGCGTAGTATGTCGGTTAAGATACAATCCAACGTTAATAAAACGATAATTCTACTGTGGAGGCAAACGGTAAGCCTGTTGTCATTCCTGTGGGAAAGCAAGCTACAAACTCCTCCACTTGCCTCCCACGGTGAGTCACAGACTAGACGTTCCCGAAAAGATGTCTACCCTCTAACCTCTGTACTTTTGTGTTAGTCATTACCACCACCAACACTAGTGATATTGAGGTTAAATTCAATACCCAGCGACTTCACTGCATCACCTTCCCCAATCCCCAACGACAGCGAACCATCAGTGCGATCGCGATCGCTATCCAAGGGAAATCTCAAACCTCCACCAATGTAAGCTTGACGGGAACTGGCACCATAAGCACTAGGAGTTCCAGCAGTGGAAGCAGGGGAAGCTACGGACAATCTTGTTTTGCTACCGACGATAATTGGATCGATTAATAGTTCTTGCCGTAATTTCTCCGTATCTGCAAAAGTGTCACCAACTACACCAGAAGAATCGGATTGACTAAGTATTTGTGTTCGTTTTGATTTGCTCTGTTTTAAAACATTGAGAAGTTCTTGTTGACGTTGTTTAAACTTATCTTTGACTAAATACTCACTAGAATTAGCCTCAGTCAGAACACCCTGATTGCTAGCTTTTTCAGATAATCTTTTACTCAATGAGTTTGACAAATCTCGCTTACGAGAATAAGTACTTAATTCATTCAGTAATCTTGCTTGAGAATCAGGGATTGTTTGCTGTCTTTCTCCGTCTAATTTAGATTGTTTATTTTGTAAAACTTGATTATCAATCCTAGCTCTAGTTTCCCGATTTTGATTAATTATATTCCTCTCAGATATATCAGATTCATCTTCATTCTGATTATTAAAGTTGAAATTACCCTCGGATATATTGTCTACTTTGTCTTGTTTATAGTCGCTATCGAATGCAAATGCATTTCTGTTAGTGGTCTCATGAATTAATATTGTAGTGGCTAAAAGTAATATTGTAGCGATGTTTTTGCTGATACCGAGACTGATATATTTACAATCTAGATTGGGAGATTGTAATAAGACCTCATGCCGATTCATAATAGAATTCCTTCTAATGCTATTTAAAATAGCAATTGAACAATAGTTAATGTATACAATGTATATATTAAAGCTTTTTATTTGTAAAGCCTTTTCAGCAAAATAAAATTTCAGGATTAAAAAATAAGATTAAAAGCGAATTTAGCCTACAATACTTGCGACTTATAAAAAGTTTATGAATTAGTCACGATAACAAAATTAATCGTTTTTTCAGATTACAAATCAAGTTCTATTTTTTATTCGTATGAATAAAATTAGCTAGCTAAGTTAATTTTAATTATGGTTAGAAACAGTGGTAATTTATTCGTAGAGTTCAGTCTATTACTTCATAATCATTATTAAACTTAGAAATGTCTGATTACATCTAGGCTAATATATTGTAACCATGTATATATCACATCAGTATATACCCTGAAACACGCAACCAATACTATTACACAGTAATTACTTATAGTTAATTACACTGAATAATCTATCCACCCGATAACTGTCGGAACACTTACTCAACAACAGTAAACTTAAAAGTATACTGATAATTTCCAACCTTTAAACGACTACCTTTATCCACATATAAATTAACCGATAAAGCCGTAGTTCCCACAGGTAAAGTCAAAGGAGCTTCATTAGATTTAGTCGAATCACCCGACGCTGTTGTTACAGTTGTGAACGCAGATACAGGTTTAAACTCAGGTCCACCAACTTGGATTGGTGCGGAAACAACTAATTTAGCAGGTTGACTGCAAGTAATATCCATTTTAATCGGGGAACCACCAAACGTATCCAGAGTACCTAACTTACTGGGCATTACCCGACCTTCGGTGACTAATTGACCACCAGTACCCTCAGAAAAAGTACATACCTGGCTTGCATCAGATGCGATACCTACAGGAAGCTGCGCGATAAACCTACGGTTCGCTGAGGCGATCGCACTTTTCAACCCAAATAGATGAGTTGTGATTATTAGTAGTAACAGAATTGGTTGCGATCGCGCTTTCATCTGATTTTCCTTATGTTTTAAATATAATGTATTTAGAGTATATAAAAATTAGTAAATAGGACTGAATAAAAATGAAATAAATTTAGACTAAAACTTTACTGAGGAGTAACAGTAAGAGTGACAGTAAAGTTATATTCACCAGGACTAATTAAACCACTACCTTTCTTCGCTTCCATATCAACTTTAACCTCTATATCATCAATCACCTCTTCGCTACCTGTTATTGTTTGACTAGGACTTCCAGGATTAGCAATATTTAAATTTAATGCTGTGCTCTTAGCTGTTGCAGATAATTCTCCTAAATCAAATTGTGTGATGTTAGCACTATTTTGTTTAGGTTGAGAAATCTCAACCGTTGCTGAACCATTACATTCTATAGTGACAATTCCAGATACTCCACCAGGTATAGTGCTACTAAGAGTTTTGTTATCACTCGTAACTGCTAATTTCGCCTTTCCATTATTTATATTCTCCAAAGTGCAGCTACTTGGTACAGGTACATCCAGAGTTGGTTCTTCTGCATTAGCGTTTTTAGCAAAGGTAATATTACTAATAAGTATGAAAACAGAGCCTAGCAACAGTTGATAAATTTTGTATGGATATCCGTGCATATCAGAATTAGTAGCCACTAGCGACGGTTATAGGTTAACTCCTATCCATAATCTTTGCTTTCAGTAATGCCACGGATTTTATTGATTATTAACTTAAAGAAATCGGGGATATAAGTCTTCACGAATTACTTAGTATAACCACCGAGGTTTTAATTAGCAAAAAAGGCAATAATGGTAAGTTGATTTACCTTACTATATCTCTCTTTTTCTGAATTTAGTTAATTAATTAAAATCCTTTAAATAATTATGAAAGTACTATCAAAGAAAAGTTTAGTTTTAGTTTGAGAAGTAACCAAATTTTGAATTTACAAAAAAGTATAGTTTTAATCATAATAGTAGAGGTTTTTATATATGTCGATAATTTTAACTGATACACAATACGACGAAAATTTTGATGGTATTAGCTCAGATTTGCCTGATGGCTGGTTAGTATATACAGGTGCAACTAGTTTATCTGTGGGAACTGTGGGAACTTGGTCAACAGCAACTGCTAATTGGGGTGATAATACAGGCGGATTCAAAAATTTTGCAGCAAACGACAGTGGTCTGGTATCAGATCAAAATTCAGCTACAGATAGGGCATTAGGTATCCGTCAAACAGGTAGCTTTGGAGACCCTGGAGCATCCTTCGTCTTCACCCTTGAGAATACAACTGGGTTCCAGAATTTTGGGCTTTCTTTTCAAGCTCAGATGTTGAGTGTTCAAAATCGCTCTACAACTTGGACAGTTGATTATCGAGTTGGGAATTCTGGTAGCTTTACCGCTCTTGGAACTTATTCAGACCCAGGTACATTTGGCTCTTCGACTTTAAATTTTTCAAATTTCGGCACTGATATTAACAATCAATCAAATCAAGTTCAAATCAGAATATCTGCACTATCAGCAAGTACAGGCAGTAATTCCCGAGATAGCTTTGGTATTGATGATTTTCAACTGACTTATACTCCTGTTGGAAGTAATACTAATCCTCCAGTTGTGACTTTACCTGGTGCAGGAACTATTTCTTATTCCGAAAATACTGAAAATCAACTTGAAAATATAATTCTCGATGCTAACGCTACAGTTATAGATACTGATTCACCTAATTTTAGTGCTGGTACACTCACGGTTCGTTTCACTGCTGGAGGAAGTCCAGATGACCGTTTAGCTATCCGTAATGAAGGTACTGGAGCAAGTCAAATCAATCTTGATGGTAAGGAAATTTACTACGGTAGTGACAAGATTGCTAGCTTCAGTGGTGGTATTGGAACTGAAAATTTAGTAATTAACCTAAACACTAATGCTACTCTGGAAGCGACTCAGGCTTTATTACGTAATATTACTTATACAAATACTTCTCAAAATCCTTCAACGACTAACGGCACTGTTGAATTTATTTTGAATGACGATAGTGGTGGTATCAGTACAGCAGTTACAAAGACAATTCAAGTTGCAAGTACTAATGATGCACCTCTTGTTGGTAAAACCACAATTTTGTACGATGGGGCTTTAGGAACGCTGCCGCAAAACCAAGGTTTACAGTACTTTGGTCTGGGTGTGATTCCAACTATTAGTGGTGGTGTTACAACCTTAAATACATCAGCAAATTTTAACTTCCAGGCAGGATTTTCTAACTACTTGGGAACAACTAATTCTTCTTCATTTGCACTCGATCGCACAACAGGTTATACCATCAGTTTCAGTGCCAAAGTTACAGATGAAGCACGAACTACAACAGCCAACAAAAATAACGATGGTAAGGATGATAGGGCAGGATTTAGCGTTATTGCTATCAGCAGTGATGGTAAATATGGTATTGAACTTGGTTTCTGGAAAGACCGGATTTGGGCACAAGATGATGGTACTACGCAAAAAGACCCTTCTCTAGAACCAGATACAGCCCCAGCCAGCAATTATCGTACTCTCTTTACTCAAGCTGAAGGTGTAGGTTATGACACGACCAGTTTAGTTAGTTATGACCTGACGGTACTAGGTGATACTTATACTTTGTTTACCAACGATGATGTTATCCTCAGTGGTAAATTACGAGATTATAGTGCTGTTCCCAATGGACTACTCGATGTCTATGAAAACCCAAACTTTATCTTTTTTGGTGATAATACACCTTCTGCTAGAGCAAATATTGATTTAGGAAAGGTCGCTGTTACTACTTACGATACACTTCCTGCTGTATCAGTTAATGAAGATACATCTGTTGTAATTCCCAACCTCCGTATTGACGATGTAGATGCGGGAAGTAGTAATATTTCAGTAACTTTATCGGCTTTCCAAGGAAATTTAACACTAAATAGTACCGTTCCCGATGGTGTTACAGCAGGTAATATTAGTAACAATGGTACAAGTAATGTCATGCTAACAGGTACTCTGAGCCAAATCAATACTACCTTGGCTGCTACCAACGGACTTGTTTATAAAGGCAATCAAGACTTTTTTGGTAATGATACTCTCTCGATTAGTGCTACCGATGGGATAACTCCAAGTACCTCAAAAGCAATATCAATCAATGTGAATCCCATTAATGATGCTCCTACTTTCTCTATTGGTGGAAATCAAAGTGTAAGAATGGCTGCGGGAATGCAAACTATTAAAAATTGGGCAAGTTTTAATCCTGGTGCAGTTAATGAAACAGGGCAAACTGCTCAATACATAATTGAAAGTGTCACAAACCCAGATGTTTTTCAAGGAACACCAACAATTAATGCTGATGGTGATTTAATATATACACCCCTTACCTCGCTTCCTGGTAGTGGAACTAGAAGCGCAACGGCAACTATTGCAGTCACAGTTCAAGATAACGGAGGTACTGCAAATGGTGGTGTTGATACTTCAGCAGCTAAAAACTTTAAAATAACGGTTACTAGTGGTGCGATTAACTTTGCCACAACCGACCTGGCAAATAATATCGTAGCTGCGACACCTAATAATGATACTTATTTAATGGGAACAGATGGAAGCGATCGCATTGATGGTTTAGCTGGTAATGATACTATTTACGGTGGTTTGGGTAATGACCGAATTATTGGTGGAGGAGGAAATGATATTCTCTACGGTGATTTGGATTTGGCAATAAAACCCAATTATGCTTCTTTGACTATAAATGGCTTTACGTTTGATGACATTATTCAAGGTAATGCTGGTGATGACACTATTTATGGTGGTTGGGGTAATGACACTTTGTATGGAAATGATGGTGATGACATCATTTGGGGTGGTGATGGGAATGATACGATATGGGGTGTTGCAGGTAAAGATACTTTTGTTTTGAATGGAACTGACACAGGTACAGATAACATTCAGGATTTTACAATCGGGGAAGATATATTCGGTTGTGCTGGTGGTTTGGGATATGGTTCGCTCGTATTTACGCAGCAAGGTAGTGATACTTTAATTAAAGCTGGAAGTCTAAGTTTAGCGGTTGTGAAAAATATCACTGTTGTGATGTTGGATAAGCCTACTAATTTCAATCTAATCTAATAGATATCTCCGAAAATGAATGTAGAGACGTAGCAGTGCTACGTCTCTACCGTTGGATGTGTTGCAATCATTATTTAAATTGGTATTGCACAGCAAAAATTGGTGAGAGGTTCCTATTTCTTCTCTTCTTTTGGCAAAACACTCTGATTTACACTGGGTTTCAATGCTCGAAATTCTTCGTTTTCCCCTTGCTGCAAATTCAATTCCTTCAATCCCTCCGACGAGCTATCCAATTCCAAGTTCATCCCATTCACAGTTTTCCCATTAATCAACAGGTTATATGCTCCCTGTTGCAGACGCTCTAAATAATAAACCCCCGCACCATTCGTCACCGAAAACAACCGCTTTTTCCCATCACTTGTCACAGCTTCTACCCTTGCTCCGTTGATGGGTTCCCCTTTGGGATTGGTAATCACCCCAGAAACTGCATAGGCACGGGTTAATGGCAATAATACGGGGGTGTAGGAACCTGCGGTGATATCTACTGCGTAGGCATCGGTTGCCGCTTGCCAATCGAGGGGGAAACCTGCGGGGTCTAAATCGAGCCGATAACTACCTGGATTCAATCGTACCAAAACGCGATCGCTTTGCATGTCTGCTCGGAGTGATTTTAATGGTCGGTTGTTGATGATTACTAGTGCATTGGTATCTTCGGTGTAAATTTGCTCTCCTGAGTCGCGTTTGCCGTTGTTGTTGGCATCTAGGAAGGGCTGAATTAACATTCCTCCTTGGGTGCGGTAGTAGCTGGTACGTCTATCTCCGGCACTGATTCCCCCTTGTAAACCGAGGCTGGAAACTAGGTCGATATTGAAGGTTGATTGGTCGGAGGTTACGGAGACTCCTTGGTATCTTGCACGTAGTAAAATCCCTGGTAATACTGTGGTAGTTACGGAAGCGATTGGTCCCGCACCTTGGGAACCTATGCCGTAACCGAGTTGGGCTTCCCATTGATAGTTGCCATCTACAGCCCGTTGTCCGGAACGATACCGCCAACCCATTGTCAGGAGGTTGCTGTTGAGGTTTTGACTGCGGGTTTCGTAGTTGAGGAGGAGGGAATGTCCTAAATCGACGAAGGATTTGGAGGATAAACCGTAGGTGAGTTCGGAGAGGGTTCCAACTTCGTTACCAAGCTGACGCAGTTCGAGTTTTCCGAGACGTTGCAGTAGGTTCCAACGAAAGCGGTTTTCGGTGTCTATTCCCAAACGGGCAAAAGTGTAGGAATTTCTGCCACTAAAGTTAAATTGTAGTCCTCCCCCCGTACCAAAGCGGCTGTCGGTATTGGCAAATAGGGAAACTCCCCGGAGGATATTCCAGTTTGCGTTGAGTCTGCTGGAGAAGCGATCGCTAAAAAAGGAAAGGTTAAAGTTTTGTGAGGGATCGAAGCGAATATCGGCAATGGTATCGGCTTTTTTTCCAAGTAATGTGGAAACGGAGACTTGCAGAGGTATGTTTGCGGGACGGTAGAATAATTCGGTTAATCCTTTGAACGAATCGTCGTAAACTCCCCCAATTCCCAAGGTTAAGTCTTGGGATACTCCCCAACGTTGAGCGACTCCACCGCGAAAATCGGAGAAGTTACCTAGTAAACTATTATTATTGCGAAATTCTCTGCCAAAACCACCGGAAGCAACGAAAGCTGATGCTCCTGCGGGGATTTGTCCTGGGGTTGCGGTATAACTTGCGTCGCGAATTTCTGGTTGTGCTGTGAGTCTGCCTTCGGGATACAAGAATATGCGGTAGCTACTGTTAAGATATCCGTTTTCATTTTGGACATTATCAAAGCGATAAATTCCAGAGGAATCCACAAGAACTTCCCCCGCGATCGCATCTCCAAATCTTTCTACCAACCTCACTAAAGTTCCTGGTTCGGTTCTTCCGGAATGGTGCGTCCAATTTGACCTGATTGTAACCTTTGCCGGGGGTCGGTGGAACCTGCGCTGAGGGAATATTCGGGAGGTGTAAATCCTTGTCTTTGGATGTATGTAAAACCCCAAAAGTCACCATTTGTGGCTTGATTTCGCCAAAATGTGGGATGGGAACCGACAAAATAATCTTGTTTATTCGTTTGTCGGAGAAATTGCGCTTCCGACAATCTCCAAGTCGAAGCATTTTGGAATTGTGGTTGTTGGGTACGTAGATACCACGAACCACCAAAAGCCGAACCCACAGCTTGAAAGTCACCTTGGGAATTAGTGGGATTATTTTCACCACCAGTAAAATTTAGCCTTTGTTCTACCGCAGCTAAACTCAAACCAGTTGATTGTAAACGTGGTAAACCCTCTAAAATCACAGGTAGTTCCTTACGTCTACCCCGTTGTGTACCTCGATTTAACCAGGGAACATCAAATGCGATCGCATATTCGTTAATCTCAAATTTTGCCCCAACTCCAAACAGCTTTTTAATATCTTTAATCGAAAAAGCCAAGCCAATTTCACTATCATTAGTAAGTTTCCGTGGATCGATACGGGTGACAATTCCACTGTTGCGTAGTTCTAATTGACCATCAGCTAAACTAGTCACATTGAACCTTAAAGCTTCAATCACAGCATCATAAGGTACTAACCAGTTCTCAAAATCAACCGCTTCCGAACCGTCTTCTTTTCCCCGCACCAACACACTAAAGTTAACATTACGTTTTCCCACCAATAAACCCACAGGAATAGTTCCAATATTTTTTCCTGCGGCAACATTTACAGATTCTTTCTCGGAAATTTGCAAGTTGTCAGAATTGCTTGGTTCTACAACCGGAATAACTTTTTTACGCAACCTTTCTGCTAGGGAAGGTGAATTTTCTGCAACTAATTTACTTTCTTTTTCTATGGGTAAAGGAAGAGGAGAAGTGACAATTTCTTTTTCTGTTGTGGATTGCTCTTGGGAAAATAAATCTTTGTCGATTAACTTAGGGTTAGTTATTGATTGAGATATGGGTTGAGATTGTTGTCTAGCTTTTTTTATCTTTCTAATTAAATCTTTACGCCAATTTTTTTCAACTTCTAATTTTAAAACCTGTTTTTCAGTATTATCACTAGGAATAACTAGCGAATCTTTTTGATTGGCTTCAAAATCCAATTCAGATGGTAATTTACTTGTTGACTCGGCTGCGGCTTTCGGAATCATTGATATGACCGAAGCTGGGACAAACATGAATATTAGTAAATTTAATCTACGCATTGGATATTTAATAAATAATAATGATTTTGACTTTAATGATTAATAATTGAATTTAGTCTAGTAATTTAGATTTATATTTTTACAAATTTATATATTTATAGATTGGGTGAAGGCTTTGCGTAGCTCAACATTATTGCCTTGTTGATGTTGAGTTATGCTTCATTCCAGCTAACCTAAGTAATATCGCTCAATCAATTATTAACAATGGCTCTATGCATTGAAATCAGTGTAATTAACTAAAAGAAAATACTGGGTTTTTCTTTATTAAATAAATAATAATCAATATATAATATGAAAAATATCTAATTGCTATAGGTGGTTAAAATTATTGAACCGCCAAGTCGCCGAGGTAAGAAGGAATAATATTAGGACTTACGCACTGTACAAATTAGTGAGATATTTGTAGGTTGGGTGGAGGCTTTGCGTAACCCAACATTCTTGTTTTTCTCTTGATTAATTAATGTTGAGTTACACTTCGTTTCACCCAACCTACGCAATATATATTTGACTTAACATTATTCAGCGAATCGATTAATTCTATTTTTTTCTAATAGTTCCCGAAGGAATCGTTACAGTCAAGTTAAATGACTGCTTCTTTTTATCAACCTTACCCCAAATTAGCTCACCAGTTAATTCATAAGTACCAGGAGCAAGACTTGCTTCATTACGAGTAGGTGACTTTGAAGAAGTGGAAGGAGGGGAAGTATTTAAAACAATATTGCGATCGCTTTCTGCAATCACAGCAGTTGGATCGTTTTTACCAGTTCTGACAATATTTCCCTTACTGCGTAAAGTCCAATTAACCTCTGCTCCTACCGAAGCTTTACCAGTATTACGAACTAATAATTTTACTTGATTTTTATTTGTGTCAAAGCTAGCACTATCAGCAACTAAGTTGGAAGCGATTTTTCCCTTGGCAACATAAATAGGTATACCAACCCTAGTAATAAGATTAACTCTATTACCTTTTTCGTCTTTAGACTCCTTCAGAGTTTCATTAAAGACGACTGCACGATATTCACCTTCGAGTAAATTTGGTGCTAAACGACCTATTACACGTACTCGTCGAGTTTCTCCAGGTTTAATACTAAACTCTCGTGGAGAAAATTGTAGGTAAGGAGTTAAATTATTCGGACTATTTGCAGGTAAAGTTTTAAAACCTAGATTGCGATCGTAGGTGAAAGCTTCAGCGTAAAGACGAACGCGGGAAGGTTTATCGGTTATATTTGTAACTGAGATGATAGCTTGAGCTTGTCCACGTTTGGCTTCAGCCGCAATGGTTGTAGGTGAAACCCTAACTTGTGCTTTTATTTGGCTCGGAAAAAAACAAAAGCTAGATATACTTAGACTTAAAACTGTCTTTGCAAAAAAAGAAATCTTATTTACTTCACTGTTCGACATGGATTTAGAAGATTTATTTTTCTGTATCCAATTAGTAAATTTATTCATATTTATTTGCTTAAGAGTGTGTCTCTATTATTCCCACTCTTTACATAAAATTTAAGCTTTCTCAAATTTTCATTAGTTTAACTTTTTTAGGCAAATCGTAAGATTTTTTTGTTAGAAGTGAATTTGTTTAAGTATGCTCAAAGGGCACGATACTATCGTGCCCGAAGAACCTATTTGAGTGACGGTAAGCTCAAATTTTTAATTTAACTTAAGGTGTTACAGTCACTAATACTGAATAACCGTAGTCACCTGCGGGAAGCTTGGTTGAACCACCATCTGCTGACATGTTAACCGTTCCTGTGACTGCTGTCGTTGCAGCAGCATCAACAATCAAGTCAGTATCACCATCTAAAGCAACGGTAGCTGCGGTAGTAGTAGTAGCAGTTGCTGCCATGTTAGGGGCTATTGTTGAACCTGCCGCTAAACCTGCGACAGGAGTTCCTACGCTTACGGTTCCACCTGGACAGTCAACAGAAATTGTAGCAGCAGAACCACCAGTGACTGAACTAGACAGAATAAAACCGTCTGTACTTGCTAATGTACCTGCTGCTGTTTGTTGGATAGCACAACTGCCTGCAACATTACCTGTAAAAAAGACATCAGTATCAGCTGCTTTTGCACTACCTGCAAAACCAAAACTACCAGCTAATAATACAGCAGAAACCAACAAAGAACGACGTAACATAATTAAATCCTCAACATGTAAAAGAAACGGTTTATAAATCGAAAAAAACACAAACAAATCATTTCAATGTCATTCCAATCAATGACATCGAAGTAAAAATTGACTTTTACAAATCCCAGCAATTCAGTTAGCCAGGTATATCGAATACAGCCTAAAATTTAAAGCTGTTATTCTTTAATAATGATGTTATTTCTCACCTTAATCACATCTCAGAATCAACAAAAGCAGATTACTGATAATGTCAACATCTGGAAATGAGCAAGGTAACGAGTATAGAATAAAGGTATAACTTGGGAAAGAGATTAACCCAGTAAGCTGTTGTAGCCTCTACTAAGCTTGTAACTAGTACAACTCATCACTAACATAACCCAATTGCTTTATACCCGTTTTTCCTTTCGACTTGTAACCAATTTAAGTCATCAAAACAAACAATAGCTATAGTGAGAACACCGAAATCGTAAAATGGTGTTCAAGGGTGATATTTAAATACTTATACGGAAACTTAATTCTTTACAGATTCGATTTTGTGAGTGTTATACTGATGACGATTGGTAAGCAAAGTTCGATCCACAACTTACGTTTTTATGTGTTGTTTACCCATCATATATAGATAAAAATATAAATATAGATGAATATTACTTCTTTGCTCAAATTATCCCTACCTTTAGCAACTGTATTCTTATCTAGCTTTTGCCAACCCGGAAATTCTGCTTTAGCAAATATTGCTATTTCCCCGATGATTTTGGAAACCCAAGCGCAACGAGGGCAAGCAAAGGGAATCTTTACAGTCTCTAACCTCGATGAAAAAGCATTTCGCGCTCGTGTTTACACTTCCCCTTTCACCTACGATAAAGAGAAAGGTTTTCAAGCTTTAACTTCAAGTGCAAACGATTTAGCTCCTTATCTGCAATTTTCTCCCAGAGAGCTACAAGTCGAAGGTTCAACCCAACGTAGTATTCGCTTCATTACGCGGTTTCCCCCCAACTTACCCGATGGTGAATATCGCACGATGATTTTTACGGAAAACCTGCAAGCAACAACAGTAAGCGAAACCGATAAAAAAAGGGGTGTTACAGTCAATACTGCAATTATTCCTCGGATTGGGGTAGCTGTGTATGTGCGTAAAGGGAATATTTCCCCTAATTTAGTTACTAACATAGCTCGATTCAATACTCAAAGCAGCAAATTACAACTATTAGTCACCAACAAAGGTAAAGCTAGCGCGATTACCAGTGGTGAATGGAAACTGAAGCGGGGAAATCAAGTTGTGCAAACTGGGAACATTGGCGATACTACCATTATTGCTGAGAGCGATCGCTATCTTTCTCTAACTCCCTCGAAATCGAATCAAGTTCAACTTACACCAGGGGATTATGAGCTTTCTGGCGATTTAATTTGGGGAGACAAGAAAAATACTGTTCCTTTTAAGGTGATTTTGACTATCCCCAAATAAAATATTTTATTTATATCCTTCTTTTATTCATATCCCAGACTTCTTTAAGAAGTCTGGGATATACATATATATATTTGGTAAAAGCGAGATTATTAAGGAACGATGGTTAATGTTGTGGTGTAGTTATAGGTTCCTGGTGGAAAGTTTTGAGGTGCTTTAATCAAGGTTTGTAATTGTAGGTCAGTTTCTCCTGGGGGTATGGTCGCATTGGTACTATCTATATTTGTACCTGCACCAAGTTTTAGTAGGCTACTGTGGGTTGTTCCCTTCGGTTCGGGATGGGAACCCGATACAAACTGAGGTGGTGAGATGATAATATCGGTGCTGCGGGTGGAGTTAAAACGTAGATTGGTAATATTATTGCCAGGTTGGGAGGATTTGATTGCTTTAAATGAACTGCTGGAAAGCGATTCTCCTGGTTGATTTGTAGGGATGCTAATTGATGTTCGTTCTGGTACTGTTCCGCTAAATTGGACTTCTACAGATGTGCTTTCTGCTAGGGTTTCTGTAGTTGTAGCTGCTACACAGGTAAGTACTAAAGCAGAAGTGAGTGCCAAGCGGTAAAGCATCAGTAATCTCCCTTAAATTTCGATTGTTACCTGAAGATAACTTCAGGGGAATTACTGAGGCAACCGCAAATATGCTGGAGAAAAGACTGTAAATAATCACTAAAAGTTACTATTTTTAGTGATTTTTAATATCAGTATTATCGTTTAATCTTTAATAAAATTTGCTGTAAATTCTGTTTTTCGAGGAATAGCTAATATTTTAGATTGGTATAATTTATTTTTATTTGTCAAGGATATCTAAAAACTTTATTCTATTTTTGTGTTTAAAAGAATTTTTTTTGCTACCAAAGTCCCACGGAGTCGGAGTTATGGGAATTTCTCTGTTTAATTTTTGGGTGGGTAAGCATAAACTCAAAATGTTCGTCGCTATAGAAAATCAGAAGGCAAAAAATTAAATAAAGGTACTGAAGTTGCTCGGTTTGAGGAACTTCAACACAAATCGAAGCTAAAAAACAGGTAAATCAAAAACTAGGTACATACTAATGATTATTGTAATTAAACCCCAAACTCCTACACTTGAAATCGATCGCATTATAAATGAACTCAGCCACTATCCTGTAAGTATTGAAAAGTTGCAGGGAAAATATAAGGTTGTTATTGGCTTGGTGGGGGAAACTAATTCGATTAATCTCGATAATATCCAACAAATTAGTGCTTGCATCGAGCAGGTGATTCGCGTTAAACAACCTTTCAAACGAGCTTCTTTGGAATATCGCTTTGGGGAACCTTCGGAAATTGCTGTTTCTACTCCCAATGGCATAGTGACTTTTGGGCAAAATCACCCGCTTGTTGTGATTGCTGGTCCTTGTTCGGTGGAAAATGAAGAGATGATTGTGGAGACTGCCCAACTGGTAAAAGCTGCTGGTGGTCAATTTCTTCGAGGTGGAGCATACAAACCCCGTACTTCTCCTTATGCTTTCCAAGGACATGGGGAAAGCGCTCTAAATCTGTTGGCAAAAGCTCGTGAAGCTACAGGTTTAGGGATTATTACTGAGGTTATGGATACGAGCGATTTGGAGGTGGTTGCTGAGGTTGCGGATGTGGTGCAAATTGGTGCTAGAAATATGCAGAATTTCTCGTTGTTAAAGAAAGCTGGTGCAACTGGTAAGCCAATTTTACTGAAGCGGGGCATGTCTGCGACGATTGAGGAATGGTTAATGGCTGCGGAATATATTCTTGCTACTGGTAATCCGAATGTGATTTTGTGCGAGCGTGGTATTCGTAATTTCGATCGCCAATATACGCGAAATACTCTCGATCTATCTGTGGTTCCCGTGTTGAGAACTTTGACCCATTTACCAATTACCATCGATCCCAGCCATGCTACTGGTTACTCCCAGTATGTACCAACGATGGCAAAAGCCGCGATCGCAGTGGGAACTGATGCTTTGATGATTGAGGTACATCCTAATCCAAAAGCTGCTTTGTGCGATGGTCCACAGTCGCTGACTCCTCCTGATTTTCTGGAGTTAATGCAGGAGATTCATCCTTTGGCTCAATATTTTGGACGGGGTAAGGGGTTTTCGACTGCTACAAGTGGACGGGTTGCGACAACTTTTGCTACTGCCAGTTTGTAGATGATTAAGAGTTTAGTTTTCGTTTCTGGGTAAGAAAATTTTATTTTACATCTTTTCGGAAATTTTCTACCCAGACTTTTAGGGGATGTTATTTAAGTGGACTCTTGATAATTTATAGCTGTTTTGGGCAAATGTACCGCATCTTTTTTATCTCACCTGAAAAGAGCGCAAAATTGGTCTAAATCAAGCTAAAAGATATACTTGCATTAATATTCCACAGCATTAGCATTATTAGTTATTCATCCATTTGTTTATCTGGTTTCTGAGGTAACGAGAATGAGTTTTGATACAGGCAGCTACTCTACTAAAGGCGGAATTTTTGTATCGCGATCGCTAACTAATATTGGCATCGATACGGCAACAGATGAGGTTTTGATGCGTTTGGATTCCCAGCGCGGGGGTTTATTAGCTAGTAGTTATGAGTACCCAGGACGTTACAAAAGATGGGCGATTGGTTTTGTCAATCCTCCTTTAGAGATAGCTACCCGTGATAGTTCTTTTACAATTACAGCACACAACGAACGCGGTAAAGTATTGCTCGACTATGTGGCAGAAATCTTGGATGATGGTGCAGATTTAATCGGTGTCGATCGAGTTGGTAATGCGATAACTGGTTTTATTAAACCTAGCGATCGCTTATTTTCGGAGGAGGAACGCAGTAAGCAACCATCTGTGTTTACTGTGGTGCGGCAAATCCTGGCTGCTTTTACGAGTCCAGAGGATGAGCATTTAGGGCTTTATGGGGCATTTGGTTACGATTTGGTGTTTCAGTTCGAGCAAATGCCTAAGTCTTTGGAACGGGCAGCCGACCAACGGGATTTGGTATTATATTTACCCGATGAGTTAATTGTTGTCGATTACCATTTGCAACAAGCGTTCCGCTTGCAGTACGATTTTGTGACTAAAAATGGTAGCACTAGAGATTTACCCCGTACTGGTGAAATTATAGATTACCGGGGTAAGCGTTTAACTGCAACTCAATCCTCTGACCACAAACCGGGAGAATACGAGCAACAGGTAAATATTGCCCTTGATTATTTCCGTCGTGGGGATTTATTTGAAGTTGTTCCCGGTCAAAGTTTCTTCCAAACCTGTGAAACTTCCCCAACTCAACTTTTCCGCACGTTGCGCGAAATTAATCCTAGTCCCTATGGGTTTATTTTTAATTTGGGTGGGGAATATTTAATTGGTGCATCTCCGGAAATGTTTGTCCGGGTTGATGGTAGAAGGGTGGAAACTTGTCCAATTAGTGGTACTATTCGTCGCGGACAAACTGCAATCGATGACGCAGCACAGATTCAAAAATTATTGAACTCCCGCAAGGATGAATCTGAACTGACCATGTGTACCGATGTCGATCGCAATGATAAATCGCGAATTTGCGAACCGGGGACAGTTAGGGTGATTGGTCGTCGTCAAATCGAATTATACAGCCATCTCATCCATACCGTAGACCATGTGGAAGGACTGATGCGACCCGAATTCGACGCTTTGGATGCTTTCCTCACCCATCTTTGGGCAGTTACAGTTACGGGAGCTCCTAAGCGATCGGCAATGCAATTTTTGGAGCAGTACGAACGTAGTCCTCGACGTTGGTATGGTGGGGCAGTTGGTTGTATCAATTTTAACGGTAATTTGAATACTGGTTTAATTCTCCGCACCATCCAGTTAAAAGATGCGATCGCGACTGTTCGGGTTGGGGCAACGGTGCTTTATGATTCCGATCCGGAAGCTGAAGCTCAGGAAACAGTTACTAAAGCTGCTGCGATGATGCAGGCATTACACCAAGCAAATCGGCAAAAACCGGATTTACTCAAGATAGTTACCCTCGACCAACAAGAAGCAAATCCAGCATCGGGTAAACGGGTTTTATTAATTGACTACGAAGACTCGTTTGTCCACACTTTAGCTAACTATATTCGGCAAACAGGGGCAACAGTAACAACATTAAGACATGGCTTTGCCGAATCACTTTTTGATAGCGAAAAACCAGACTTAGTAATTTTATCACCTGGTCCCGGAAGTCCTAGTGAATTTAGGATTAAAGAGACAATTCAAGCTTGTAAGAAACGGCAAATTCCCCTGTTTGGAGTATGTTTAGGATTGCAAGCGATCGTCGAAGCTCATGGAGGAGAGTTAGGGATACTTGATTATCCTCAACATGGGAAAGTATCGCTAGTTTCTGTGGTGGATCGAAATTCTGTAGCATTTAAGGATTTGCCGGAATCATTTGAAGTTGGTAGATATCATTCTTTATACGCATTGCCTGAGAGTTTACCCGCAGAATTGAGAGTGACAGCAGTTTCTGAAGATGGGGTAATTATGGGTATTGAACATCAGAGTTTACCGATTGCTGGTGTGCAATTTCATCCAGAATCTATTATGACTTTGAGCGAAGGTGTGGGATTAGCAATTGTTAAAAATGTAGTCAGTGCTTTGACGATGAAAAAAGCTATTTCTGTATTGGTCTGAATTGCTAGAAACCTGGTTTCTCCCCATACAAAATCTCAAATCAAACACGATAAATATCAGAAACCGGGTTTCTCTACAATCAAAAATTTCCGAATCGCTTTACTACAATTCTAATCAATATTTGTAGTTTCTTTGATTCATATTCCTTCTAGCATCACCAACACCAAAAATAAAATGTTGGGTTTAGCACTCGCTGACACCCAACCTACAGAATAGCTTGAGAAATCTAGTTTCTTGACCAACAAAAAATCTCCAAATAACTTTAGAAAAGAATTATGTTGAATTTCCAACAAGAGAATCAAGTCACATTACAACCTCCAAAACCACGTCATATTCTCGAAGAAATTGTTTTACACAAACAGCAAGAAGTTGAGTTAATGTATGAAGAATTAGCTTTTGCTGAGTTAAAAAATCAAGTTACTTCTGCTCCCATTGTCCGGGATTTTTTAGCAGCAATTCGCCAAAATCCGAATAAACCTAGCATTATTGCTGAAGTCAAGAAAGCTTCACCAAGTAAAGGTGTTATTCGTGATGATTTTAATCCAGTTGAGATTGCTTTAGCTTACGAATATGGTGGTGCTAGTTGTATTTCTGTGTTGACGGATGAAAAGTTCTTTCAAGGTGGCTTTGAAAATTTACAACTAATTAGAAGTCGGGTAAATATACCTCTTCTTTGTAAGGAGTTTATTATTGACCCTTATCAAATCTACTTTGCGAGATTTAAAGGGGCAGATGCAATTCTTTTGATTGCGGCAATTTTGGATGATGGCACTATTCAAGATTTTTTGCAGGTTGCTCGCAGTTTAAAAATGACTGTTTTGGTTGAGGTGCATACTTTAAATGAATTGGACAGAGTTTTAGCGATTCCGGGGATTAATTTGGTGGGAATTAATAACCGAAATTTAGAAGACTTTAGTGTTGATTTGGCAATAACTGAAGATTTACTATTACAGCGTAGAGATGTATTGGAAAAACTAGATATTACTGTTGTGAGTGAGTCTGGTTTGTATGCAGCTAGTGATTTAGCTTTTGTGTTAAAAGCTGGTGCTGAGGCGGTTTTGGTTGGTGAGTCGTTGGTGAGGCAAGCTGATGTTGAGCAAGCGATTAAGCAGCTTTTGAGGAGATAAACCGCCATAGATGCGGAGCAGCTTCCGAAGGTAGACGCGGAGAGCGCCAAGAATAAGGATGGAAAGAGGTTTTTTAGGAGTTTAAATTATGGTATCTATTTCTAAGCATTTTGAGTTTTTGAGAACAGCGAATAAATGTGCTTTAATTCCTTTTATCACAGCAGGAGACCCGGATTTAGAAAATACTGCTGAGGCTTTACGACTTTTGGATGCTAGTGGTGCAGATTTTATCGAGCTTGGTGTTCCTTATTCGGATTCTTTAGCTGATGGTCTAATCATTCAAGCTGCTGCTAGTCGTGCGTTGAAAAAGGGTATTTGTTTGGCTGATATTTTAAGTATGGTGCAGTCGATGACTCGGAGTTTAAAGTCGCAAATTATTCTTTTTACTTACTACAATCCGATTCTGAATGTGGGGACTGAAAAATTTGTAAAACAAGCTGCGGATGCTGGAATTAAAGGTTTGGTTGTACCCGATTTACCTTTGGAGGAAGCTGGTGATTTGATTAATTTTGCGGAAACCTATGGGATTGAGGTGACTTTACTGGTGACTCCAAATAGCCCTTTGGAGAGGATTAAGGAAATTGCTCGTCAGTCGCAAGGGTTTATTTATTTAGTCAGCGTTACAGGAGTTACAGGAGTGCGATCGCAAGCGCAAACACGGGTTAAGGATGTACTTAGGGAAATTCGTGATGTCACAAGTAAACCGATTGGGGTTGGTTTTGGGATTTCGACTCCGGAACAAGCTCGTCAAATGCGTGAATGGGGTGCAGATGCGGTAATTGTTGGTAGCGCTTTTGTGCAGCGTTTGGGAGAAAACACACCTTACAACGGTTTACGGGCTATTCGTGAATTTTGCAGCGATTTGAAAGCGGCAATTTGATTTTGGGCAATGGGGATTGGGGATTGGGCATTGAGAATAAATCTAAAATCCAAAGCTTGTACTGAGCGACAGCGAATGTATCCAAAATCTAAAATCCAAAATCCAAAATCGGATGACGAGAAAGCAATTAATTAATTGCTTTCGTGTCTCAAACCCCTTAATTTATTTTTCAACATGATTTTTAGGAGATGACATGTTATTAAACGTACAAAACCCTGCAATTAATCGAGAGCCTGATATTAACGGTCGATTTGGTCAGTTTGGTGGTAAATTCGTTCCAGAAACCTTAATGCCGGCTTTAAGTGAGTTAGAAACTGCGTTTCACAAGTACTACAACGATGCTGATTTTCAAGCCGAATTACAAGGTCTTTTACGGGATTATGTGGGACGTGCAACCCCGCTTTACTTTGCGGAACGATTAACTAAATATTATGCTCGTCCCGATGGTACTGGAGCGCAGATTTACTTAAAGCGTGAGGATTTAAATCATACTGGCGCTCACAAAATTAATAACGCTTTGGCTCAGGTGCTACTCGCTCGACGCATGGGTAAAAAGCGGATTATTGCGGAAACTGGTGCGGGTCAACATGGTGTAGCAACGGCAACAGTCTGCGCTCGTTTCGGTTTGGAATGTGTCATTTATATGGGCATTCATGATATGGAACGACAAGCTTTAAATGTGTTCCGAATGCGGTTGATGGGGGCTGAAGTTCGTCCTGTGGAAGCGGGAACTGGTACACTCAAAGATGCGACTTCGGAAGCGATTCGCGATTGGGTGACGAATGTGGAAACAACACATTATATCCTGGGTTCGGTCGCTGGTCCCCATCCCTATCCAATGATGGTACGGGAATTTCAAGCGGTGATTGGTCAGGAAACTCGCGCTCAAGCAATGGAAAAATGGGGTGGTTTACCGGATATTTTACTTGCTTGTGTGGGTGGTGGTTCCAATGCGATCGGACTGTTTCATGAGTTTGTGGATGAGTCATCTGTGCGTTTAATTGGGGTTGAAGCTGCTGGTGAGGGAATCGACACGGATAAACATGCGGCAACTTTAACACTCGGTCGTGTCGGTGTTCTACATGGGGCAAAAAGCTATGTTTTGCAAGATGGGGACGGTCAAATTACCGAAGCGCACTCGATTAGCGCTGGTTTAGATTATCCCGGTGTGGGACCAGAACACAGCTACTTGAAGGATATGAAACGTGCTGAATATTACAGTATTACCGACGAACAAGCTTTAGCTGCATTTCAACGGTTGTCCCAACTCGAAGGAATTATTCCCGCATTAGAAACATCCCATGCGATCGCATTCCTAGAAAGCTTGTGTCCCCAGCTTGTTGGTAGTCCCAAAATTGTGATTAACTGTTCTGGACGGGGTGATAAGGATGTGCAAACCGTAGCGAAATATTTTTGATTTTTGATTTTTTTAATTTTGGGTTACTTGCATAAAATTAAAAGTGCGATCGCTAAGTATAGTAGACATCTCCAGAAAATATGTAGAGACGTAGCATTGCTACGCGAATTGTCTAGTTAACAAGATTACCCATGCGATCGCAATTCGTAATTTTAATTTTTCTAGCTGATATCGCTTTTATTGAGATAATTAGACTGGTTATTCAAGTAATTTGTCAGGCTCTTTTTTCAAATTAGTATTTTTAGTTCTGTGTCACTCAATATTTCAATTACTTAGTAATAGCAAGTCCGAAGTTTAATTAATCACAATCAATTATTCAGCATGAAAAAACAAAGTTTGTCATTGGATGCCTTGATAGCAAACAAATTTCAGCAAAAACTGTTGAATAATTGTCTAGCTGGAGGAGTAACTATATTATCTTTTTTACTCCTAAATACAGTTCTAAATACTTATACTGTGAGTGCGGAAACAACTGATTTTCCGACTAACTTTTCTTCAATAAAAATAGCAGATTCAGTAAATTTAGAATCAGCAAAACAACCGGAATCAGAAGCAAATACATCTGAAATGAATCAGGTGACAAATGTCAACCAACTCAGTGATGTTCAACCAACTGATTGGGCATTTCAAGCTTTACAATCCCTAGTGGAGCGGTATGGTTGCATTGCTGGGTATCCAAATTCGACTTTCCGGGGTAATCGGGCAATGACTCGCTATGAGTTTGCAGCTGGACTCAATGCTTGTTTGGAACGGGTTAATGAACTGATTGCCACTGCGACTAACAACTTAGCGAAAAAAGAAGATTTAGAAACCTTACAGAAGCTACAAGAAGAATTTACCGCAGAATTAGCAACTTTACGCGGTCGAGTTGATACCCTCGAAGCTAAAACAGCCGAACTCGAAGCAAATCAATTTTCTACAACCACCAAACTCCAAGGTCAAGTAATCATTTCTGCCAATACTGGAGGTTTTAGCGGAGACAGAATTATTGATGCGACAGGTAGGCAAGTTACTCGACAACCGAATGCGACTATCGCATTTCGAGCCGGAATAGACTTAAATACTAGCTTTAGTGGAACTGACTTGCTCAAAGTTAGACTCGAACAAGGTAGTGGTTTTGATGAAAATGGTCAACCTGTTGGTGGCAAAGATAATGCAGCAGGTTTTCTCGAACCATTTTTTGGTAGCGCACTCGATTATTCGATCAATCCCCCCACAAGTGGAAAGCTGGAACTATCAAGATTGTATTACTCTTTTGCACCGACTCAAGACTTAAATATTTCCATTGGTCCAGCGATTCGTGCAGCTGATTTTATGGATTTCAACAGTTATGCATCGCTTAGTTTCCGCGATTTTGGTACTCAAGCTTTTTCGAGTAACTATATTCTGTTCCCAATCAATTTTCCCAGTGGAGGAGCATTAATTAGTTGGAAACCAGGGAATGGTGCATTGTCTATACGAGCTGCCTATGCAGCAGCAGACGTGTTTAATCCTGGAGATGAAGGACCAATTAACGGTACTTTACCATTTACACAAGTGCTGTACCCCAACGATTTTAGACCAACAGTTCCAGGAAGTCCTCCTAGTCCTCGTGGTTCTAGGGGTTTATTTGGCGACACATATCAGGGTACTGTGGAAGTCGAATACGCTCCTTCGCGAAATTTTGCCTTGAGGTTGCAATATGCAGGAGGTGAGGTATTTACTAATCATTTTGATGCGATCGCGGCAAATGTTGAAGTTACACTAGCTGAGAAGTTTGGTATTTTTGGACGCTACGGTTACTCGAACTATAATGGTACTGCTTTTGGTGATATCAGCCCTAATTATTGGATGGCTGGAATTGCCATGCGTGACCTGTTTACAAGGGGTTCTTTAGCGGGTTTTGCGGTGGGTCAGCCTTTTATTGTAGCTGAAATTGGTGATGCGACTCAGACTAATTATGAGTTGTTTTATAACTACCCGTTCAGTAGAAATATCCAAGTAACTCCTGCGATTCAGATAATTGAAAATGCTGGGAATCAAGGTAGTAATGGTACTATTTATTCGGGTAGTTTACGGACGGTATTTTCTTTTTAGGTAACAGTTAAGTTAGCACAGCTAAAAGTAGGGTTTTAGGAGTGCTAAAACCCTACAATAAATGTGGTTTTTTACCATCATCATATTTTGTATTTTGCATCAATGCATAAGTTTTGTGATTTAGCAATGTCATAATTTTTCATATATTTGGAGGTTAAACAATGGTACTAACTAATGTCGAACAAAATTGGTCGGTAATATTACAGCAATTACTCGATCGCGAATCTCTTTCTGTTTCCCAAGCTGCGGATTTGATGCAGGGTTGGTTGGAGGAAGTTATTCCTCCTGTGGTATCGGGTGCAATTTTAGCCGCAATTCAAGCTAAAGGTGTGTGTACTCAAGAATTATTAGGAATGGTTGAGGTTTTGCATAGACAATCAGTAAAGCCAAATCTAAGAAATCAAATTATTAATAATCAACCACTTGTGGATACCTGTGGAACTGGTGGGGATGGTGCATCAACATTTAATATTTCTACTGCTGTTGCTTTTGTAGTGGCAGCATGTGGGGTAAAAGTTGCTAAACATGGCAATCGTTCAGCGTCGGGTAAAACCGGTTCTGCGGATGTTTTGGAAGCTTTGGGTGTAAATTTAAAGGTGAGTTCAGAAGTTGCTCAATTAGCATTAGAAGAAGTTGGGATTACTTTTTTGTTTGCACCAGATTGGCATCCCGCATTAAAAGCGATCGCACCTCTACGAAAAACTCTCAAGATACGCACTGTCTTTAATTTACTTGGTCCTTTACTCAATCCGTTATCTCCGACTGGACAGGTAATTGGTATTAATAATCCGGCTTTGCTGGAAACTTTTGCTGAGGTTCTCAATCATCTGGGAACTCGCAGGGGAATTACATTACATGGACGGGAAAGGTTAGATGAAGCTGGATTGGGAGATAAAACCGATTTAGTTATTTTGGCAAATAAACAAATATATCGAGTTGAATTAGACCCAAAAGATTTAGGTATAAATCCAGCCCCAATTTCAATGTTAGCTGGTGGTGAGGTTAAGGAAAATGCCGAAATTCTCCAGGCTGTTTTGCAGGGTAAAGGAACTAAAGCACAGCAAGATGTGGTGGTTTTGAATGCTGCTTTAGCTTTATATGTTGGTGAGGTTGGTGAAAAAGTTCAATCAGATAGTAATGATTTTATTCGGGAATTTTCTAATACTGTAGTTATTGCAAGGGAGGCTATTCAAAGTGGCGAACCTTGGAAGAAATTGGAACAATTAGCTAAATTTGGAAATAAGTAAAGAAGTAGGAGTTATTATAGTTAGTAGTTATTAGTTATTAGTTATTAATTTTTAACTCCTAATTCCAAACTCCTAATTCCAAATTACTAATTCCAAATTACTAATTCCAAATTACTAACTCCTAACTCCAAATTCCTAACTCCAAACTCCTAACTCCTAACTCCAAATTCCTAACTCCTAACTCCTAACTCCTAACTCCAAACTCCTAATTCCTAACTACTAACTACAAATAATATATTTTCCAATACTTTCTTTAAATTCTTTTGCTCTTTGTGTGCTAGGAATTTCTGATACTAATGTTTCGATTAATTCCTGAGTTGTTAATGCGGGATGTTTCGCTAATGTATCATCAAGGATTACTTTAGCAACAGGTCCAATAAAACTGGTTAATTCTTGATAGCAATATTTGAGAAATTCGGGATTACTAATTGCCGGATTATTTTTTAATGATTGTTGAGCGTAAACATGGGAATTAACTGAATTGTGATTTATTGAATTGTTGAAAGCTTGTGATTGATTTACTATTGGAATTTGGATTTTATTTCTAAATGCCTCTGCTCGTTCTTTATTGGGTATCGCATCGCTAATCGCATCGATAAATTGCTCTGCTGTTAAATGCGGAGATTTTTCTAATGTATGTTGCATTAAAACACTAGCAAATGGTCCCACAACACTAATTAATTCTTGCTTACAATAGTCTAAAAACTCTGTATTTAGAGAAATTGGTGCTTGTGGGTGTAATTGTGTCGGGGATTCGCTCTTAAGGGTGAATGAAGGTGAATTTGTGTGAGTTTCTTGCGGTTTCGATTGAGTTTTTGCTTTTTAAAAATATTGAATGGTGTTTTTTGAATAAATTGGTTAATGCCTGATTGATTTGGTTGATTTGGATTTTGATTTGGATTTTGACTTGGATTTTGATTGCTGAGTTCAAGCAAAATCTCATTTGCCGATTGGAAGCGATCGCTTGGTTTTTCTGCCAGCATTTTGTCGAGAATTTTCGCAAGTGCTTTACTGACATTGGTATAACGTTGCCATTGCCAGTTTAAGGATTCATCGATTAATAAATATGGCATTCTTCCAGTCAAAAGGACAATTGCACAAACTCCTAAAGCGTAAAGGTCGCTGCTAGGGTAACATTGTCCTAAGCGCAATTGTTCTGGTGGAGAATAACCGATTTTTCCCACAACTGAACCTTGGAGTGAGTAATGACTATTATTTGAGTTTGTTGAAAAAAATTGTGTTAATTTCTCTTTTACAACTCCAAAGTCGATTAATACAGGTTGAGATTTATTGTCGGGAAGCATGATGTTATCTAATGAAATATCCCGATGAATAATTTTGCGCTGGTGGATATATTCTAGTATGGGTAATATTCCTTGCAGCCAAGTTTTTATCTCATTTTCTGAGAATGCTTTGCCTTTTTTGGAAATGCGATCGCATAAGATTTGTGAGTATGTTTTTCCGTCGATATATTCTTGAACTATAAATAATCGCTGGTTATCTGTAACTGATGCTAAAAATTTGGGTATTTGCGGATGTTCTATTTGATATAAGACTTTTGCTTCTCGCTCAAATAGTTCTTTGGATTTGTTGATAATTTCTTCTTGGTTAGTTGCTGGGACAAACTCTTTTAAAACGCATGTTTCACCAAAACGATGTTTGTCAAATGCCAGGTAAGTTCGTCCAAATCCTCCTTGCCCAAGAAGTTTGTTAATTAAGTAACGGTTATTAATTAATGTTCCTGCTGGAATTTCGGAAATCATTGTTATCCCATTTTTAAAAATAAATGCTTATATTCATTAACACTGTTGTGATTTTGGATTTATGCAAATTATATGCGACAGATGGGTTTGTAGGGGTTTTGCTATGCGCTTTACCCTTACAGATTATCTATATGTTGCAATGATTTCTTGAATTAGTATTAGTTAGATAATAAGCTAATAATAATTATTTTTTAAATCTGGATGCAAAAGCACGGAGAAAACCGACATAGAGACTTAATCTGTCATGTTTCGACGGGGTTTTAGGTATTATTGGTGTCGGATAACTGCAACTTGAAATCGACTATAAACCTTTAAACATATAAGATTTCCCGTTCAAATTCTGCGGGTTTTGGTTCTACTTCCCAAACTAAACCTTCTTTATCATCTCCCAGTGCAACCTCAAGATAAAGTCTTTCTACGGTAATTTTTGCATTCACTTCATTATTGTCAAATGGCTGTAAATCTGCTGTTAAAAGTCTTAATTTAAAACCGGGAGGAATTAGTTGACCTTTGGTTGCATTTCGCAATTCAAAGCGCCAAATTCTATCGCTTAAATTATTATCTTTAGGTTGTATTTGCAATTCATACATTTCTCCTGCAATCATCAATTTACGTACCAAAATTGGTAATGTTGATACCACATCCGCACTTTTTGCACCTGCAAAAGCTGCTTGCGAATCGATTGTTACCCAACCAAATTTTTGAGCAACTTCAGATACTCCATTTTGTAACCATTCCCCGACATTCCATTGCTGATTAATTACTTCTTGTTGTTGTCCTTGACGTTTTTCATATAAACGTTGTCTCCAACCACCATGTTCTAAAATTGCTCCCCAAGTGGCAAAAGGAACCTTGGTGCGGATAAAAATAACCTTGGGATTTCCTAAACGTTGAAGTAAACTTTCTGCTTGTGCGATCGCGAGTTTTGGTAAAGGTGATATTTCGACTCTTGTTTGTTCTTCAACACCAAGTTGAGATGCTAACCAGATAATGCTAAGGTTGGAAATTAAATCTCCGGCATTTAATGAATAGCTTCTATCGTTAGTGTCGTAATTACCTTTTTCTTTTAGTTGTTTGTGGGTTGTATATCCCCAAATTCTCAGACAATTTTCCTCAATATTTACTTGTACTGCCAAGTAATAGTCTGCAACCCAATTAGGAATATCTATCCATTCTTGAGGAACACGAAGTTCGTCAAGTTCGGTTGCTTCTGTGGGGATTAATACTATTTTTTTGCTGCCTAAATTAATGCTTGTACCGTTAACGGTTTCCCAAATACTTGGTAAAGTTGCTAGATTAGGAAACGGAGTAGTTTTAATATTATGTTCGCTTTCTAACCAAGATAAAAAGACATGCAAACTCAAATGATTGAGATAGGCATTCCAACAACGATTAGAGGTTGAAAATTTTTGACTTTTCTGCCAAATTTTTGTTGTTTCGTTGACTGGAATTTCTAACCATAAATGTCTGGGATTTATTTTCGGTAATTCATCTCGGTTATACATAATATTTAAAGAAGGAAAGGGGGTAAAAGTATAAAACAAAAAGATTAAAAATTATACCATTTTGGATTTTAGATTTGAGATTTGAGATTTTGGCTTAAAGAAACCTCATAGGATAATAATTTTGTTAATCAATCTGTCACAATCATTTTTCAAATTTGTATTACTTTTTCTAGTACAATTCGGCGGAAATAAAGCTACTAGTTAAAATTACTAAAAAGCTCATAAAATCTTCTTTTTCACTTTTTACACTAGTACAACTTGGCGGAAATAAACCACCCGTTATCCCATTATAAATTTTTACAAAACTTGGAATATAAGCTTTTTTGCCTCCTTACTTCTACTTTCATGTACTAGGAATTTTAACCAAACGATATTGAATTATTACTGTAATGATTTTGTAACCATTCCTCCAAAAGAGTGCTTATATAATCAAGTACCGACGAATTGAGGGAGATATGCATTGACTCTTGACACCAACTTGCTAGCTTTAGTAATAATGTATCCTTTGTCTTGCTCAGTTTGCGAGAAACTGTATACTGCTTAATCTCTAACTCCTGAGCTATTTGTTGTTGAGTCAATTCCTGACTGTAATAGAGTTGGATAATTTTTTGCGCTTCCCCATCCAATTCACTAATTGCAGTCACAATAAAATCGCTAATTTGCTGTCTTTGCGATCGCCTTTCGTTTTTCTCTTCTGCTGCTATCATTTCTGTTAATAGGGATTCTTGCTGGAGTTGGGGAAGAATATCTTGAAGTTCTCCCCCACTATCAGCGTTTGTCGCAGCATTGATTGAAGTCATGTTGGGGTACAAGTAACTGCGAACTGTTTTTGCACAAGTTACCAACAATTTTTCTATGGTTTGTGGGTTGCTTTCTTTCCCCGGTACTGGTAACTGGGTATGACGTTCCAAATTATAAAGTTGGGAAATCGCTTTCCAAGTTGCTTCATCTGGTTTCGGTAATCTACGGGTTCCCGTTGGTTGTTCGGGTGCGTACAATTCCATGTAGCATCTCCAAGCTAAAATGTAGCTGGGAATCATATCTGCACCATATCCAGCATTTTGTAAGGATTCAACTAAACGTTTGTGAGATAACTTTCGTAATAATCTCCAATTTGTGCAAATCTCAATTTCATTTTGCGATCGCAGTATTTCTTTGAGTTCGCAACTAAAGACTACGCTACCGTAATTTTTCAGGTTGAAACCCACATCGGGTTTAAATCCTTTTAAAACCTTGTCAACCCTGATTATTGCCATCTGAAAGCAATCAGACAAGCTATATTGACCAGATGAAGTTCCCTGTGCTGCTTTTTGTGCGACTTTGTGAGCAGACCAATAACAGACTTCTTGGAGGTATGCTACTAGATGCTGCTTTCCTAAGTTTGGAGTCGAATTTGGAGTCGAATTTTGCCATTGTTTATACCAATAAGATATCCAGAAATTTTCCGAAGTCTCTGGTTGCGGTAGACTTGCTTGACAAGCTACCATGCTTCGACGTAATCTCGCATCGATTGCCCAACCAATTGCTCTGTCTGCGTCTAATTTTAGGAATGTTGTAAATAATTCTATAATTTCTTGGCGCGATCGCATAGTTGTTCACACTCGTTACTGCATATTATGTTAAAAATTACCCTATACAAGTAATGGAAGTATTTTAATACCGAAATACTTCATCATTATTAGCTTGGTTATTAGTAAGTTTTTTTCTAACTTACCCTTTATATGATTTATATAAACTGCTTCCATAAAACTTACCTTAATTTCGGAAAACTAGTCAAATTATGTATCTCCTCAATAAATCGGGGTAAAACCGAAAATCAGAGAAACAAAGGTAGCGTTCTCAGGTAAGATGAACTTCATGACGCAGTTACCCGACTATATATCAGTAGCTCAAATTTTAGAAAGTCTCGACGTTATCAACATCGAAGACGAGCAATTGCGTAAAATCATAGAAATCTTACTAAATCGAATTGAGCAACTAGAATCGAAGGTGAGTAAGGTAGAAGCTGAAAACCAAAAACTCCAAGATGAAAATAATCGTCTCAAAGGGGAAAAAGGAAAGCCAAAAATCAAGCCGA
>JAAUPE010000294.1 GCA_012034595.1 Calothrix sp. CSU_2_0
CGAGACTTTCTAAAATTTGAGCTACTGATATATAGTCGGGTAACTGCGTCATGAAGTTCATCTTACCTGAGAACGCTACCTTTGTTTCTCTGATTTTCGGTTTTACCCCGATTTATTGAGGAGATACGTTTTTATGATGATAAACAAGCAGAGGAAGACTTTAAGTTTAAGCGGGCAGATGCTCTGTTTCGGGTTCGCGCAGTCGGAAATAAGGGTATTGGAAATCTAATCCAAAATTATGATGGGATATTGGTGGGAATTGAGCAAGGTGATGCGATGAAAATCAAGCATCCGGCTTTTGAAACTGCAATTATTCCGAAAGGTGCATATAAGGGAAATCCAGCAGTTCCAAATGCAAATTTACCAACAATTGCTGTACCTCGATTGTTTGTTGCAAATCAGGATGTTGATGCTAAAGTTATTCGCGAAATAACGCAAATTATTTTTGAGCATAAGCAAGAAATTATTAATAATATTTCTCTAGACAATTCTGAGGTAAAATATTTAGTTTCAACTATTAGTAAACCAGATGATACAAATAGTTCGGGTATTCCTCCTTTGCATAGTGGTGCGATTTCTTTTTATGAACGGGATAAACCTTCGTTTGTGCAGGAATATGCTGATTACTTAGCGTTTATTTTAACGATTGCTTTATTACTAATTTCCTGGGTAAGGAATTTAAAATCCTGGATTGAAAGTGGTAAAAAGAATGAGGCAGATGAGTATATTGAACTTGCGATCGCGCTGATGAGTAATACTGATAAGGAGCTTCAACAACGGCTGAAAAAATTTGACTCAAAGCTTGATGAATTAAAGAAGTTACATCAGGGTGATTTCAAAATTTGGATTGAGCAAAAGTTGGAACCGAAGTTAAAGCAGTTACAAAATACTGGTCAAGATGATATCGAATTGAGGCAGCAAATTCTCGATTTAATTTTTGAAAGGGCAGCAAAAGCTCTAGATGTAGATAATATTTCGCAGGAATCTTTTCGGACTTTTAATGAGGCTTATAAAACAGCTAGGGAAGCTATTGAAAGGCAGCAACAACGCGCTCAACAAGGCAATAATTATATTGATGCTGCTATTCAGTTGATGGGTATTACTAATCGCAATACTGACGATCGTCAAAATCAACTCGATCAAGTTTTTAATGATGCGGCAACAGCTTTACTCGATAAAAAGATTTCCCAAGAGGCATTCCGAACCTTTAATGAGGCTTATAAGACTACTCGTGAGACGATAGAACGGGAAAGGCAAGTTTCCCATCAGGTAATCGAACAAAGTCAAAGTCAGCTATTAGCAGGTTATATTAATGAGACTGTTCAATTACTACCGAGTACAATACAAGACAAAAATTTCCGAAAACAAAAATTAGATAATATTTTCCAAAAAGTTGTTTTTGATTTGATGACAAAGAAGCTTTCACAAGAATCTTTTCGGACTTTTATGGAAGCTTATAAAAGTATTCGTGATGCAGTTTAATAGTATTGATTAATAGTAATTTTAAGATTGTCGAATTGGTATTTGAATGACAAATTCGGCTCCTGACTCTGGTGCTGAGTAGCAGTCAAGCTTTCCCTCGTGTAATTCAACAATTATTTTGTAGCTAATTGCTAATCCTAATCCTGTCCCTTTACCAATTTCTTTTGTTGTAAAAAAGGGTCAAATAATCTTGACTGCACATCTTTTTCGATTCCTTTGCCGTTATCAGTAATGCGAATGACAGCCCAATTTTTATTTGCAATTTGAGTGCTAATAGAAATATATGGAGAAAATTTATTTTTCTGCCCTAAAGTGAGATTTTGATTGGCATTTTCTTCTAGAGCATCAATTGCATTCACAATAATATTCATCAAAACCTGATTTAATTGTCCAGGATAGCAATCTATCAAAGGTAATTCTCCATAATCTCTAATTATTTGAATTCCGTTTGGTAAATTTGCTGTCGGTTTGCAACGATTATTTAAAATTACCAGGGTACTTTCAATCCCTTGATGAATATCAACGTTTTTGTATTTTGCTTCATCAAGTCGAGAGAAATTTCGCAAAGATTTAACAATATCACTAATTCTCTCTGCCCCCATATTCATAGATTTAAAAAGTTTATCTATATCTTTAACGATAAATTCGAGTTCAATTGTTTGGATTTTTTTTGAATTTCTAAAATAGGTTGAGGATAATACAGTTGGTAAAGCTGTAATAGTTCTAATAAATCTTGAAAATAATTATTCGCATGAACCAAGTTCCCATAAATAAAACTAACTGGATTATTAATTTCATGGGCAATCCCAGCTACCATGACTCCGAGAGCAGACATTTTTTCAGACTCGACTAATTTTGCTTGCAAAGCTTGGAGATTTTTGAGGGTATTTTCTAATTCACTGCTGCGTTTTTGCAAGGTTGATTGTGAATCTTCCAACTCTCTAATTACGCTTGTGAGAAACGATTCTCTTAATTCTCCAGCTTCCTCAAGTTGTTTTCTATCAGCTTCAGAACGTTCTAGCTTCTTGGTAAGAATGCGAACTGTCTTTTCTAACTCTTTAATTCTGCTCTCATAGTCTATAAGTTCCATAAAACTTTACTTTGTTCCCAAAAGCAACGTCACAAAAGTTTCTTGGTGGAAGTAACTTGAACCGTGGGGTTCTAAGGGTGCAAATTCTCCGTAAGTATAAAATCCACAAATAGGAATTTCTGTAGAAAGTGCGCTTTTTACTAATAGATATTCTTCTTTTGTTCTTGTACCCAAAAGCCAACGACGACAGCAACAGGAGAATAGCAAAATAGCCTCCGGTTTAGTTCCAGGATAGTTTTCTAAAGCAATTTTTAACCCTGTTTCAGATGCGGAAATTAACTCATTACGACTAACTTCGGTGACTTGAACTATTGCTTGTTCGGGAACATTCCCCAAAAAGTCAATACTGCCTGTTTCGATATCATAAGTATGTGGTACTCGCATATAATAGCGATCGCTCTCTCCTTCATATACTGCTAATGGGTTTTCTGCTGTTGGCATTCTTTCTCCTAAATAGCGCTGGTAAAATGACAGTGCGGGTTCACCATCTATCTCATAGATAACTGCTCCACTAGCTTTTGTGACAATTTTTTTTAGTCCGATTGGTTTCCAACCACAAGCAGTTCCATAGGAAAATAAAATATCTCCCGAAAAAGTCAAAATTGGTAGGGAATCTGTCAGCACATCTGTACCAAAAAATTGATAAGTTGTCTGTAACCTATATTGGTCACCAGCAGTACCCCCAATGATTGCCACTTCCGAATTAAACGCTTGTTTGAGTCCTTGGAGAATTAACTCCCCATTTGTAGTTAAACTATCAGCAATGAAGCTAGCAGGTAAACAAATGCATAATTTGGCTGCTAAACCACTTTTTTGATTTGCTTGATTAACAGCTTGTTCTGCTGCCAAAAAAGGTCGATCGCGAGCTTCATATCCTACCCCAGCATGGATTCTTATGGTATCCGAGGAAAAAAGCATTAAAGTGAGAGAATCTTGTTGGAAGCCTAACACAGATGACATTTCCCCGTCTGTAGTGCAACCAATTAAATTAATACCAGAAAATACCCGATTAATTTCTTTGAGAATTACTTCATGTTCAAAATCTATGGCTGCAAATAAAATACCTGCTTGAGGTACAATTCCTTTTAAATCCTGCTGACACTGTTCTAGAACTTCTTCAATAGCAATTTTAGTATTAGGGTCTTCGCTATGACCAACAACTACTTTTAGCATTTTATCTCCTCTTGTAAACATTTAGATAAAGTTGTTTTTGTCTTGTTTCAAAAAATATTCAAAAAAATATTCAAAAAAATATACTCATAGTTATATTCAGACTTATAGGTATTATTTTGCCCAAAATTAAGATGTAAATCACAACAAAACAAAAATATCCCCGATATCTCACCAAGATTCAGGGATATTAATTTAGACAATGATTTTAGATAAAATAAGCTCTCGACAACGGGATT
>JAAUPE010000114.1 GCA_012034595.1 Calothrix sp. CSU_2_0
GGGTGTTCTCCAGCTTGAAAGCAAAAAAAAAGGAGATTGAACAACGCAACGGTAAAAGCTTTGTGCGAATATCTAGATGCTGAAAAAGCAGGAGGTAGACCGATTGCATTAGTGCGATCGCGAGTTGCGGTTAAAGCTGTAAAGATTTTATTCAGTAAACTAGTAGATGCAACACGGGGAATCGATTAGAGTGAACCCATAACCTGGAATCCCACAATCGAATCACCATTCTCATCACTGCTAATCAAAGGAAATAAAATTAAACCCCGCTTTTGACTCAATTCCAATTTTGCGGTAAGGTATCCCAATGCAGCACCAGCAAGCACTTCTGTGATACGGTGACGATTCAGGTTCAACCGTGAATAGGCAATTAGAGATGCACCAGAGTACCAAAAAATAGCTGATTTGGGATGATAATGACTTTGCATTGCTGCAACAGCAAAGACTGCGGTTGCATGACAACTGGGGAAACTGTCACGAGAGTCAGAGTCAGGTCGTTTTACCTGGGTTAATTCCTTTAAACTAATACATAGTAAAGTACTCGTACTGAGAGAGTCAAAAGTTCTTATTGACCTTTGTATACCTGGTTTTCCATCTTGTAACAACGGGAGAACTACACCAGTACCCAAGTATATTGCAGTACCTGGTCCCGATAGAAACTGAGATGCTTCTCGATCGAAGGATTCCGCAAAAGCTTTTTGGGTAAATCCTGTCAAACAAAGTGCGATAAGCGTTGACAAAGTCTGTGCTTTGCACTTAGCGCAACACGGATACGCGATTCCCGAAGCGATCGCTTTGCGAATCGCAGTTGGATAGAGTATTTTTAACCAAGACATAAAAATAAATGGTAATTGCAAATTATTTAGGTAATTACTAAAAGTTCGCTCTCAAAGCTCGATTATTTCACTCATATTTGAGTACTTGTAATTTTTTCCCACTTTCTGTCACTACTGTTAGTGGTAGTTTTTCCTGATTTTCTAGTCTGGAAAAATGAACGCTTTTCCAACCTTTTTGTATAGGTTTAACGACCATTACATAATTGCGATTGACCCATTTAATCTTAATTGGTTGATAGTTAAACAACCAAATATCAGCTTCATTTTTACCTTTAATGGAACTAATAGGAGTACATTTTTTATTTTCGGTGCTATCACCTTTTTTCAAACTCCACAAACCAGACAAGTTATTGATATCGAATACTCCACTACCACCAGGATAATCAACAAATGCAAAAAAGTTATATGTCCAATAAGTTCCCCCTAAAGCCTGGATTTGTGCATTAGAATATCGAGTTTTTAAATTAGTAAGATATTCCTTTTGTTTACTAGCACTTGGACGTACCCAATTTTTCGCTTCAGCACAAATTTGGAAGGGAATATTTTTCTGCGTTGTTTGATTAACTTGAGCAAACGCTTGAGAACTACTAAAATTTAATCCGAACCCTAATAAAAGCACTAAATATTCTTTCCGTAACATCCCTTTTTTCTTCCTACTCTAACTTATAAATCCATACTTAAGTAGAAAACCATATTTAATAGTAAAATTAACTACATCTTAATTAAACTTAATATAATTAGTATCTGACTTCTCTACAGTATATTTAGACTTTAAAAATATTTAATTATCTTTGCCTCTACGACTCTAGATGAGCCAATTCATATCTTGCAAAGATATGGAACAAAAAGTATCATACTTACATCGTTTATAGTAAATCTAATATTTTTATACTTGGTCGCCATGAAGATTACAAATTTCCCAAACACAATTTCAACCTACCAAAAAACTATATTTAAATCTCTTTTAATCACACTAACTTTTTTCACTCCTATACTATTTACTATCTCCATTCGTGCCGAAAAACCCGAACATGTCAAACAACTTCTCGACACAAAAAAATGCCGTAGATGTGACTTACAAGGAGCTAATCTAAGACGGCAAAACCTTAAAAATGCTGATTTAACTAATGCGGAATTACAACGTGCTGATTTGAGCCGTGTAAACCTCAAAAATGCTAATTTAAGTAGTGCTAATTTGAATCGGGCAGATTTAGATAATTCTGAATTAAACTCAGTAAATTTTAGTTATGCTGATTTAAGCGGAGCCGATTTAAATGGTGCAGACTTAAGTAATGCCAATTTAAGCAATGCAAATTTAACTAATGCCGATTTGACTGGTGCAAACCTTTCCAGTGCATCCCTTAGCAATGTCAAACTTGCGGGAGCGCGTTTAGACCGTGTAAACTTGCGCGGAGTCAATTTAAGTGGAGTTGATTTAAGCAGTGTAGATTTACGGAATCTCAATTTGAATGGAGTAAATCTTAGTAATGTAAATTTGAGTCATGCGAATTTGAACGGATTTGATTTACGTAGTGCTGAATTACGGAATGCAAACCTGAGTTTTGCGAGTTTGCGAAATACTGATTTGAGTAATGGTAAATTACGCGATGCTAACCTTACAAATGCTAACTTAAGTAATGCGAATCTGCGAGGTGCAGAACTTATTAATGTCAACTTTAGTGGTGTGAGTTTGCAAAATGCCGATTTACGTGGTGCAAACTTAGATGCTGAAAAACTCCCCAATGATACTTTCCAAGCAGATGCTGCTGATTTTAGTCGCTGGGGTGATAATCGCTTCAATAAACGGGATTTTCGCAGTGCGATCGCATATTACGATCGCGCTATAACTGTAGATTCCCGCAATCCTGATGCTTATGCAAATCGTGGACTGGCAAAAAGTCAATTACAAGATTATTTGGGTGCTTTAGCTGACTACAACAAAGCGCTAGAAATCGACTCGAACTTTGCTAAAGCATACAACAATCGCGGTATTACCCGTACAGCACAACAAGATTATTCCAATGCACTGGCAGACTTCAACAAAGCCATTAGCATTAACTCCAATTACCCAGAAGCGTATGCAGGGAAAGCAAATATCCATCGTTTGCAGAAAGATTATGCAGCAGCAATTACCCAAGCATCAGAAGCATTGCGTCTCAATCCCAAATTAGCCTCTGCTTACCATACACGAGGATTCGCCCAATTTTCCTTAAAGAATTATCAAGCAGCAATCAAAGACTACGACAAAGCGATCGATAATTCTCAAAGCTGGGCAGAAGCATTTTTAAACAGGGGAATGGCACGTTACGCAATTGGTGAATTTAAAGATGCCACAAAAGACTTAGATCGCGCAATTGATATCGATAACAACTACACCGATGCTTACTACCAACGCAGCATCACCAGGTTTGCCAGAAAAAAATTTGAAGATGCAGTCAAAGATTGCGATCGCATTATCGCACGCAACCCCAACCACGCCGAAGCCTACGAGAACAAAGGTAATTCCCTCCTAAACCTGAATAAGAAAGTCGAAGCAAAGCAAGCTCTCGAACAAGCACTCAAAATCTATTCCCAGCGCAACGACAGCGACAGCAGCAAACGAATACAACAAACCCTAGCGAAGCTTTAATCTGACATTCCTCTGCGTGATACCAGAGAATTTTCTAAACACAAAAAAATACGGGGTCACACCCTCTAATGGTCTGACCCCGTGGAGCATACAGAGTATATTGAATACAATGATGCTTGCTTATAACCTGATAACACTAGCGCCAGTTTTGCACCGTATTCACTGGCGCTTTTATTATAACCGGAACTTTTACAAATGTCCGGTATATTGTTGTATCATTTTTCTTCAGCGCTGTAAGTGTAAAAATTATTAAATGCCCCTACAGTTTCAAACTTATAGGAAGGAATCCAGTCATTGAGCTTTAATTCGGTTCGGTAGATACTGAAAACAATAAAATCTTGTCTATCGGTAGTAGCAGCAATAATATCGCGAATGTGTGGGTTAGCTGTATCAACCAACTTGTCGCATTTGAGATTGACAATCTTCTCTAGAATATCGGGGGTTTTCTTGCAGACGTTACCTTTAATATAATGGGTCAGTTCCCCTACCGCATACTGTTCGTATGCAGGTTGACTGGGATTTGTTTTAGTCATTACCACTCCCAGCAAAAATAGCCCCAAAACCCCCACAGACGTAATAATTGTCGAGACTTTCATGCGTTTAAACGTAAATTCGCTATAATTTTCTGACTCTTGCCTCACTCAGTCCGTTCCTTTTTTGATTTTTTTTTGTTTTTTCGAGCAATTTTGGGATCGATTTCTCTGGAGACATGATATTATAAGTAATGCATGGCGGGTGTAGCCAAGTGGTTAAGGCAGAGGTTTGTGGTACCTCCACTCGTGGGTTCAAGTCCCATCATCCGCCCTTTCTGGATTGATATAACAGAATTACATTATTAATCAGGCATTTTCGGTATCCTAAGTCAACATTATGCCGAAGATTTTTTTAGCAGCAGCAATTTAATATAATTTAATTATTCACTATTTGTTCTCTAAACCCAGAGATACAATATCCAAGTGTCCCGCAAAATCAGTTCCATGATAATACTGTAGGGGAACCAATGTTTGTTTCCCCTAATCTATATGAGAATATTGTGGGGCAAACAAGGGTTTGCCCTAAAACGAATTCTTAAAAAATCCCTAAAAGAAAGATAACCGTTACTCCGCAGAGAATCAGAAGCGAAGTAATCAGGATATTTGCCACACTGCGATCGTGAATTTCTGCTTTATGTGTGATGTCAGCCATATGAATCTCCGAAAGGATTCAAGATGATGCTTTTATTCTAAACATACGCACAAGTTGAGAATTTATTTGAGTTAAAAAGTTGACTTTAATTTACTAAAGTTAAAAATTATCGAAGTCATTAAATTTCTTCAAGTTACATTTAGTATACTTTTCAAAGACTAATGCTCAAATATCTCACCCACAAGATAATTTGGGTATTTCCATCCACTCGAATTGTATAAAAATTGCTACAAGACGAAAATACTTAAGAATTGTACCTCTTTAGTTAGAGTGCAAAAGACTCATAAGTAGGATATCTCTTAAAAGGTAAAGATATTCAGAAGAGTTTTTTCTAAGATAACGAATCAATAATTGGAAAAGCTCTAAAAACCAAATATAAAATCTACTGATTGTATTATTGGTCTTATAACTATGTCAGAATTACTGCAATCTGTTCTCGACAGTGAAGAGAAAAACGATTTACGTTCTTTGATGAGTGAACTAAGAACTTGTGAAAAGCAATATTTACTGCGGAATGATATTTTAAATTTATACAATGAATTTTGTCATAAATACCAAAAAAATTCCGAATTTAATCAGACTTCACACTTAAGTAAGTTAATTTATTACACTCAAGAAATAATTAAAGAAGATTCCAACTTTTGTTTTATTATTCGTTCCAAAATAGCATCTCAGGAAGTTTACCGATTGACAGCAGATTTGAGTGTTGAACCAATGTCGGTACAAGAATTGTTAGATACACGAGATAGATTAGTTAATTGCTACCATCCCAACGAAGGGGACTTATTAGAAATTGATTTTGCACCATTTTATGACTATTCACCAATTATTCGCGACCCGAAAAATATTGGTAAAGGGGTACAATTTTTGAATCGTTATCTTTCCAGTAAACTTTTTGCTGACCCTAAACAATGGTTAGAAAGTTTGTTAACTTTTTTGCGATTGCATCAATATAATGGCATTCAATTGCTGATTAACGATCGCATTCAGACACAGCAGCAACTTTCCGAACAAGTTAAAAATGCGATCGCATTCATAAATAATTTTACCAGCACGCGAAGAGAAAATGAACCATACGAACAATTTCGCTTTCAGTTGCAAATGATGGGGTTTGAACCGGGTTGGGGAAATACAGCAGCAAGAGTTTTAGAAACACTAAATATATTAGATGAATTAATCGATTCACCTGCACCGCAAATCTTGGAAGAATTTATTTCTCGTATCCCGATGATTTTCCGAATTGTATTGGTGTCTCCCCACGGATGGTTTGGGCAAGAAGGGGTGCTGGGACGACCAGATACAGGTGGTCAAGTCGTTTATGTTCTCGATCAAGCCAAAAACTTGGAAACGCAGCTTGTAGAAGATGTGGAGTTAGCGGGTTTATCGGGACTTAATGTTAAACCTAAGGTGATTATTCTTTCCCGATTAATTCCGAATAGTGACGGAACTCTTTGCAATCAACGACTTGAAAAAGTACACGGAACTGAAAATGCTTGGATTTTGCGCGTTCCGTTCCGTGACTTTAACCCAAATATGACCCAAAATTGGATTTCTCGGTTTGAAATTTGGTCGTATTTGGAAACATATGCAATTGATGCGGAGCGGGAGTTATTAGCTGAGTTTCAAGGTAGACCAGATTTAATAGTTGGTAATTATTCTGATGGTAATTTGGTGGCTTTTTTACTATCGCGAAAAATTAAGGTGACTCAATGCAACATCGCTCACGCTTTGGAAAAATCTAAATATTTATTTAGTAATTTATATTGGCAAGATTTGGAAGATAAGTATCATTTTTCGATGCAATTTACTGCTGATTTATTAGCGATGAATACAGCTAATTTTATTATTAGCAGTACCTACCAAGAGATTGTGGGAACTCCTGATAGTATTGGGCAGTATGAGTCATATAAATGCTTCACCATGCCAAATTTATATCATGTGGTAAATGGCATTGAATTATTTAGCCCTAAGTTTAATGTTGTTCCTCCAGGGGTAAATGAGAGTTATTACTTTCCTTATTCTCGAAATCAAGAAAGAGTGGAAAGTGATAGAAGACGATTGGAGGAAATGTTATTTACTCTCGAAGATTCTGCCCATATATATGGCACATTAGACGATACCAGTAAGTATCCTATTTTTTCAATGGCACGTCTTGACAGAATCAAAAATATAACTGGATTAGCTGAATGTTTTGGTCAAAGTCGAGAATTACAAGAATGTTGCAATTTGATTTTAGTAGCTGGTAAATTGCATGTTGATGAATCGGATGATAGTGAGGAGCGTGATGAAATTATCAAGCTGTATCGGATTATTGATGAATATAATCTCCACGGTAAAATTCGCTGGTTGGGGGTACGTTTATCAAAGATTGATTCGGGTGAGATTTATCGGGTAATTGCTGACCATCAGGGTATTTTTGTACAACCAGCATTATTTGAAGCTTTTGGTCTGACCATTTTAGAAGCAATGATTTCTGGATTGCCAACATTTGCAACTCAATTTGGTGGACCATTAGAAATTATTCAAAATAAAGTTAATGGCTTTTTGATTAACCCGACTAATTTGGTGGAGACATCTGATAAAATTTTGGAGTTTGTAAGTAATTGTCAGCAAAATTCTCATTATTGGCAGGAAATTTCTAGAAGTGGTATTGAGCGAGTTTATAGTAGTTATACTTGGAAAATTCATACAACTAAGTTACTTTCCCTAGCACGGATATACGGTTTTTGGAATTTTACATCTCAGGAAAATCGTGAAGATTTGCTGCGTTACATTGAGGCTTTATTTTATTTGATTTATAAACCAAGAGCGCAAGATTTATTGCAACAACACAATAGTAGATAATGAATGCAATAGGAATATTGTTTTAGTACAGAATAGTAACAATAAACCTATAATCTAAAATATCTGAAAAAATAACAAAATATTTTTTGATTTTTTAGTTATTATTTTTCCCTGATTCGACTAATAGTTTAAATAATTCATTATCTATTGGTTGATTCACTAAAACTTCATGCTTAATATCCCCCCATTTTTTACCAGAACTTATTTTATAATGGGAAATTATTTCAGGAATCTTCGGAGAAGCTAGTACTTTTGGTAATTGCAGTTGTCCGAGAAGACGAGCATATTGATAATGTCGCGATCGCTGTAATTCTCGATCGAGTTTTTCGATGATATTTTGTATGTCTATATCTGTGTTATTGAGTAATAATAAGTAATGTGCTTGAGGATGTTTTACGGGTACTAAACTTTTGAAAGAACAATTTTCTAAGGGTAATAAATCTAAAACATCGCGAACGAATTCTAAATTGAGTTTTTCACCCACTAAATCGCTAATTTCTTCCGTACGTCCAATAAATTTTAAACAGGGAGTGTTCTTGTAAAAGTGAGTAACATGAACTTTATCACCTATTTGGTAGCGATACAGTCCACCTTTTTGAGAAATAATGATTTCGTAATTTTCACCAATTTGAAGTTCATGTAAAAGATGAATATTTCCCGATACATCAGCAAATTCAAAAAATACTTCATCTAAAACTGGGACATATCCATTTGCAGCAATCAAGGGTATTGTCATTGGTGCTTCAGTAGCAAGAAGTCCTTTTCCTTGAACGAGAACATTTGGAAATTTGGAGCGCAAATAATCAGCTTTATCAGCAGCATTAACACTATCCCAACAGGAAATAAGTTTGAGATTTTTCCATAAATCTTGGGGGAAAAAAGTTTCCGATAGTAATATTTGCTGACGTTGATTAGAAATACGATTTTTTAAATCTGTAGCTAATTTTATACGATTTATTTGGATGTAATCAAGAATTACTTCTAAAAATGTTGGACTCCAAATAGAGATAATTTCTAGTTTTTCAGAGGTAATTAATGCTTTTGCAAGTTCGTATTTAAATTCTTCTGCATTACGAATCCGATTAATTTTTGGTAAGAACACCAAAAAAGGACTCAGAATTATTCGCAACCACTCATCTAGGTATTCTGAGTCATTTTGTATAGTTTCATGGCTAGAATTACTAAGTTGAGGAGAGATGCAAAAATATGTTTTTCCTGTAGAAAACTTACAACCGTTGGTTATTAAATCATTTGCCCAAACGCAGAACATTTGGTTGAATGAGTGTCGCAATGATTTTGTATAGGGAATTAATTTCGCAGCAGCACGACTTCCTGAAGTTTTTTCGTAAAATAAAATTTTCTCTGGGGTTAGAGGAGATGTTTTATTTGTTTTATGTGAAATTAATTTTTCTATATCATGGTATTTAATAATTGGTATTTGCTGCCACTCTTCAATAGATTTAATACCTACTTTTTTCCCATATTCACTACATAGAAAATTCTTAAATATTTGGGTTTGAATTTTAGATTGTGAGAGTTTGGGGTTCTCTAAAGCTAATAAGAAACGTGTTGCTGTTGGTTTAAGAAGTTGGTTAAATAGTAAAATAAAAAGACGCATTTTCAAAATTCATGATTAGAGTAATAGGAGATTTATTGAAAACTAATTAAGAATTAATTTATCTTCTAACTGGGTATTTTCTAGCCTTGAATTCGGATATAAATGAGTACATGCTGTTAAAAACGTTTCATCAACAACATTAACACCAGCAGCAATATGAGAACCAGCACCAATAAAGACATTATTACCTACCTTTATTTTTTTGACATAAAGCATTAAGTCATTTTTTTTAGGTTTAATAACGTGCGAATACAACCCACAAGCATGACCAAAAACCACATTATCCCCAATCTCCAACAGAGTGCGATCGCTAATTTCGATATGTGCTGTCCAATAAATATTTTGCCCTATTTTTGCACCCCAAAGTCGCAACCACAAAGTAAATGCTCCGGGTATCATCCGCAATATTCTTTCGAGTGTGGGAAAGGTAATATATATCGATTGGATTTGATGGCTTCCCCACCAAGGTGAGTATTTTTTTCCGCAAAGATAGCTAATTCCTTCTTCAATCGGGTAAAAATATGTGTGAATTTTATTTATTAATAATGGGAAACCATAAATAATCAATATTAATGTCATAACACTGAAAATTCCTGGTGATACGCATACCCAAAGAAAGCAAGTGAATGACATCAGCATAATGAGCATTGGGAAGAATGAAAGAATAGTGCTTAGTAAAGTCATAGTTTTTGATTAACTTGATTTGAATATTTGAGATGAAAGGGTAAAAATAATTGCTTCCATAAATGAAAATCTGACTTTATTCCTAATTTTTCTGTCATCGAACTACTGGGGAAATATGTACCATGTATCTTATCCCAAAGTTTAAAATTAGCGCCAAAATTACCATAGATATTTTCACTAGCATGATGCCAAGAATGGTCTTGAGGTAAAATTAACCAAGGTGATAAAATCTGATAGAAAAAGGAATTATTTTTGGGTGTAAAAATACTATGTCTCCACAAATCTAAACCAGATGTCAGACTTGCACCAAGAATGTACCAAATAGGTTCATTCAATAAATAAATAAAGCATGGATGTATCCATAAATAAATAATTAAAAAACTAGTCCATAATGTATTGCGCGAAGTTCCAATTACATCCATTTGGGTAACAGTATGATGTACTTGATGTATCGACCAAAGTAATTTATTGTGAAATAAACGATGATTCCAGTAATAAATATAATCGATTAATATAAAGCTTAAACAAAAGGCAAGTATCGGGTGTATAAAAATTATTCCTTGATAATTCGGGAGCAAAAAATTATAGATTTTATATACAAATAAAATTTGTAAAGCGGGAATAATGACACCTTGAAAAAATAAACCACTAATATCGAGAATCCATTCACTAATCTTCTTCTGTCGAAAGTGTATCCTCTGCTGGTAATTGAAACCAGTTAAAGTTAGTAAAACCGAGAAAAAAATAAAAATCAGCATATTAAATAGATTAAAATTAACTTAAGTTTAGTAACTTTATTCCCTTAGTTTGTAAATACAAAATAAACTAAACCCAAAAATTAACAGTCACAGACTTATCAGGTAATTTACGAGGGTCATTTCCTTGTGCGATCGCATGACGAATTGACTCAACAAAAACATGAATTGTATCAGCAGGAGTATTCATAAATTGCGTACCATATTTTTGAATTACTTCCCATTGAATAGCTAAAGCTTCCACATCTTGATGAATGATATATTGCGCTGTCCACCAAACAAATGGTTTTGCAAGTTTATTCCAAATCCCATAATTATAAGTAACATCTGTATAAACCAAAGTCGTCTCATCACTTTCTGGAACTGATTGACTAGTAATAAATATTCGTCGATTTTTACCCAGATTATATTCAACACTCGTAATATTTGGCATGTGAAAACTATCAGTGTGGATAATTGCATTTCCCTGACGATTTAAAAAGCTTGTAAACCATCCCAAATTATTAGTTTCATTGCGATACTCAGCTATAACCGAACCATTACAACGTTCAACTGTCATTTGCAATTTTTGCCGACGTTGATTGCGAAATACACCAGGATGTACGGATGCTGTGTGAGGAATATCAATAAAGTTTTCCGCACAATTAGTCACATTATTATGAAAACGATTAATAACTCGCATCGTTTCCCATCCTACTTCTTGATAAAAAGGCATTTTGAAGGGTTGATTAAACGATTGCAACTCTTCGCTAGAATTTGACGCTAATCGTACATATACATAACCATCACTTTCACATGTTTCATAAACTATTCCGTGACGTGCTTGGCAGGTTTTGATATTGTCAAAAAAATCTTCACCTTCAGAGGGAACAGCAACGACTTTACCGCTCTTATCATATACCCAACCATGATAGGGACATTGGACTTTTCCCTGCAATACTTTACCTTTAGATAAACGACTATGACGATGCACACATCTATCTTGTAAAGCTACAGGTTTACCATCATCACCACGAAAAATAGCCAACCATTCACCTAAAACTGAACGTTGCAGAATAATATTTGCTTTTAATTTCCGACTCTCCGCTACTACATACCAAAAGTCTCTAAATTGCATCTTTATAACTCACAAACATCTATTTCAATATCGCTAGTTAAATAAATTTGACAAGCCAACCTTGCTTCTGGATTACCATCAGCAATCACTGCTAAAACTTCCTTCTCTTCATCATTTGGTGGTGCAATATTCCCCCTTACCCTGACAACACAAGTACCACAAATACCCGTTCGACAGCCAAATAAAATAGGAGAATTCTGGACAGTTAAATGCTCGGAAAGCAATTGATTCTTTTCGAGAATAATTGTTGAGAATTTCCGATTAGAGAACCTAATATTACATAGACTCTTACTCATATTTATTAAACCTCTGCGAACCTTCGCGTCAAACTCCGCATTCCTCTGCGTTAAAAATATTTTATTGCTCCACAACCTAACTAATTATATTTTTTTGACCAAATAGAAGGTTCTAACTTATTAACATAATTCATATACTTAATCAACGGTTCATCAATGCTCAATAACACATTGGGATTATAGCGAATATTATCATAAATCATCCCATCTTCACCCCGCAGAAAATAGTACATTAATCGTGTTAAATAAAGCAAAAATCGCGTTATCAACCAACCAAAAAAACCCTTCCTCTTAACAGCAATATATATCGGTTGAACTTTACAATGTCCTACTCCCACCAATGTATAAGCGTAAATCATATACAACGGGGGAATAAAGCGAACATTTTTCATAATTGTTAACATTCCGACACAAGCATCAGCATATCGCATCGTATATTCATAAGAACTTCCCAAAAACTTCTTCGCAAATTTTTCTCGAAAAGTTATATTCGGAAAATCCCCACTCAATGTAAAATCAATCATATTTTCAAACTGCTTTTCCTTCAGGGATAAATGCATTTTGACATTCAGATGATGAACAGTTTTTAAATGCTGTGCATCAATCCCATTCATCATACAAATATGATGGTGACAATTACGTTCAAATGAATCATCGGCAATACAAACTAAATCCTTATCTTTTAATTCATCAAATTCTGCCACACCATACCTAACTTTACTATCAGGATAAATCCAAATAAAACCATATTTTTCTTCAGTTGCATAAGCTTGAAGTTTGGATTGACTTGGAATATGACTACTACAAGGTATATTTTCACAGTTCCCTTCACCATCAAATCCCCAATGATGGAAAAAACAGCGAATTAAATTACCATCAACATATCCAATTCCTAAATCTGTACCTAAATGAGGACAAAATGCATCTAATGCTCTGATTTGATAATCTTGACCTCGAAAAATAACAATTCTTTGTCCACATAAACTTAAAGATTTTGCTTTCCCCTGAGGAATTTCTTGACTGCGACAAGCTATATACCAACCTTTAGTAACAATATTCCAATTGTTAAAAATAGGCATTTTTATCAAAGGTTGAGTATTCTTATTTAACAAATCATTCCTTTCCCTTTCTGGATAATTTACTTGCTCAACCATCGCTGAAATTCCTGCTTTTGTTTAACCAAATACTTAGGAATAGAATTTGCTGACATTAACGACATCTCCTTATTACTTTTCCAAACATAATCAAGTGATTCCAAATAAACCTTATACGAGTCAACAGCTTCACGATGGGTATCAAAACTGCGATGTAACGCTTCTGTCTCCTCAGTAAAGCAGCTTTGCATCATTTCTTTCGCTTCCGTATCACTCATCCCAAAAACTTGCGATCGCAATACTTGATATACTGCTGGGTAAAGTGCAGGTTCGTACCAAAAAATACCATTGATGGTTGCAGAAAAATTATAATGGTCTTGTTGACAACCTCGAATTCCTAAATTAGCTACTAATTTTTCAAATTTTGTTGGTGGTTTTAAAAAATTAATCACATCATGGGAAATAATTGTCGAACTATTAAAATGAAAGCTCTCATCCATGAAATGATAGTAGGAAATTTTGGCTGGAATTGGTGCATTGCTTTGATCTGGATGCTTCTGAAAGTAATTACTAAGTTTATGTTGAACAAGTTTACCATTGAGTGTTCGCACACCACGAACTGTAAAATATTGACAGGCTAAAAAGGTATTATCTGCTGATAATAAACCAAAAGCTTTTAATTGTAACTCTTTCCATTTTTTCCGAAAATAATTTGTATCTCCAAAAACCATTGTTTCTACAAATGGACTTCGCATCGGATAGCTGAATATACGTTGACCAAATAATTCTTGTTCTACCTGATTAGAAACAACTTTAAATGCATTAATATGGGCACGTTCTTGAGTTGATTCCAAATCGAGAGTGTCGCAAACTAAACGAAAATCTTCTTGAGCATAAAGCCCTGCTGCACTAGTTTGATTGAAGTAAATTGTCGCGATTTCTGCCGCAATAATTTGTGAATAATATGCTACCCAATAAAGTTGATTTAAAATTACTTTTTGACTAGTAGTAGCTTGTTCCCACACAGGTGTAGCGTAAAGTAGGGAAAACTCTTCAGGATTCCAATATTCGTTTTGACAATCTTGATAATTGAATTTTGCCGCAGCATTATCAAGTAATTGAGTGTGGTCTTGTTGTTGATTTCGACTATGATTAAGTTGTAACTTCTTAAAGGTTTTTTGATTACCTTCGAGTCGAGTTTGACCAGTTTTTAATTCATTTTCAATAAAATTTACTGTCATATCAAATATATATTTATTAATGATGATAAATAGTGATTAAAAAACACATCTTTCTGCTGGTAACGGTTGAAACATCCCCAACATCTCAAGCTCATCAATAATTCCAACACTTTGCTCAGTTTGCATTAGCGATCGCAACAGTTCAAGTCTAATGCCACTATGGGTTTGCGTATCCAATTCTGTCAATACTTGAATGCTTTGTTGACGCGATAAACCTCCTTTAACATCAGATATAGCAGCAAGTACACTTTGTGGTCCAATTTGCACCATCTGCAAAAATTTTACGAGTATTTCTACTATTACTCCGCGATTTCTAGAATTAATTTGAGTCTGATGTAGTAAAGTTATTCCTGTTGCATGATGACGACTTTCATCACTCAGAAAGCCTTGAATAACAGCACCTAAATCTGGATTTTGGCAACTCTTAGCAAGACTACGGTAATGCGTCAATCCCCATCCTTCTAAAACAACCTGCAAGATGAATAATAATACTGCTTTATCGCTGCTTTCAGCCACTTCAGCTAATAGTTCCAAAAACAAATTACCAACTTCTGCAAATTCATTATTCAAGACAAATTCTGGCAAAAATTGACAAATATGAGATAAATGTGCAACCTCATCACCACAAAAACAACCATATAACATTCTTTCTTCGGTCGTTTCTGCCAAAGTAACCATTTTTGCCATGTATCCAACACCAGCTTTTTCAATGAAGTAAGCTTCCTTAATTATTCCTTCACAACATTGTTGCAAAATTGCTACTTTTTCCTCTTCACTTGCTGATTGAAAAAGTTTGACTTTATCTAGTTCAAAAAAACTAGCATCCCAGTAAACTAAATTTAGTTGATTAGACTCTCTTCTATCGGTTATTTTTCCAATTCTACCTTCTAAAGCTGAAGATAAAATTCGATTTATTTTATTATCTTCATTGATATGAGGTAATGCAAACCCAGCAATTTTAGATTGGTTATTCATAAAAAAATTCCGATTAATTATTAATATGTATCTACAACTTCCCAGCTCCCCCAACTTAACCCATCTTGGTTTTCCACATGTTGAATGAACTGCATAATCGACTCATCAGCTTTGAGAGGAGTTTTTAAATCAAACTTAATAGTTTGAAAAATCTTTGTATCTCCCCTAGCAAAATAATTACCAACTACCTTAGTTAACCACAGGACAATCAAATTAAACAACCATCCATGCAAACCATGACGTTTTTTTGTAATTAAAATTGTTTGCCCTTCAGTTTTTCCCCCTTCAAGCAAACGTAAAGTAAACATAATATGAAAATGGAGGAAATCTGGTCCAATAGTCACCGTTCCCGTACTTCCATACCAATAGCACATACTATAAGTACCTGCCTCCTGATAAAAAGGACTAATTAACTTAATTAACAACGAATCTTTTCCACCACGGGTAATATTGCTAAACTTAATTGCATTTTTATTGATTTCCTCCTTTTTAAAAACAATTTCTAAAGGTAAATTATGAACTGTATTAAAATGCTGTGCATCAATTGCATTTATCATCACCACATTGGGATGACAGTTTTTAACAAACCGCGAAGCAAAAGCTGCATCACATTCCTCAAATTCTAATTCCGGAACAAACGGTAAAGGTTGTTTTGCAATCTCCCCCGTCCAAACCCAAATCATTCCATATTTTTCCGCAGTTGGAAAAGCTTTTATTTTAATTGGTAGTGATTTTCTCAAACAGGGAATCTCGACACAATTTCCATCAGCATCAAACTTCCAATTATGGAAAAGGCATCGCAATCCATTCCCTTCAACCTTCCCCTCAGCAAGATTTGCACCCATATGCGGACAGAAAGCATCAACAGACACCAATTGCCCATCATAACCGCGATAAATTGCTAATTCTCTACCAATAAGATTGACACTTTTAACTTTCCCTTTGCCTAATTCTTTAGACCTTAAAACCCAATACCAACCTTCAATAAATTGTTGAGGATTATTAAATATTCTTGATTTATTGAGTAAATTACTCTTATGAATATACGAACTCATAGCAACATATAATTGACAATAATCAACTTAATTCTAATTGATTAATAATATTTGCGAAGCTTGCGCGACGTAAGTCGTTCGCAACAACTTTTGTTTGAGATAATTGAGATACATCTGCTTTCCTCCCACTCCCAAACCACAAACGCTTACCTGCCGCAGTTAAATTTTCCTCACTCACTTCCGTCAAACAAACCAACTCATCACCGTAAATATGTCCTGGGTTTTGTTGTTGGAAAAAATTAATATGTGGGTCATGTAACCGCTCGGAAGGTATACCATGCAATCCTTCACGCAAAATATGAGGATGGGGGAAGCGAACTATTCCCAATGATTTATCGTAGTTTTTACCAAAACGAGATTGTGCTAAAAAATGCATTAACCGCGATATTTTATCCGGTGTTTCTACATTATAACGAGGATAAAAATCCCGTCCAAAAACTGGCAAAAATCGATAGGTTCGATATCCACTCGAAATTAATAGCCAATAAAGCTTTCCTTGACAATAACGAGTCTGTAATTCATTAACCGCAGCTACCCAACTTCGAGCAAGTGCCGAACTAGTCCAAGCACTAGGGTCTACAATGGTATCACCTGAATAAACAACACTGATTTTATCTCCCTCAAACTCAGTGTTATATAGCAGTAATGTCGAAAAACCTTGGAGTTGATTATCATCTTCCCCATATAACAGAATAATCCAGTTTTTATTAATTAAATCTTCTTCAAAAACTTCACGCTTCGCACCTTGAAAATGCTTATCCAGCAATAAGAACATTGCATCAGCATCATTAGATGCAAGTTCATCCCTGCGAACTAACCGATTTTTCATATTATTATTAATGATAGAAACTTTTCCCTAAGTAGGTGGACTCAAATAAACCTAACTATGTAACGAAATGTAAAATCCCCACAGTCCTTGTGATTGCTACCCTACCTAACCCTAATAGGGTAGCTACGCTAACGGAACAGTTACCCTTCGGGAAGCGTACTGCAACGCTGTAGCTTGCTTCCACATAGTGGTACGGGAACGCGAAGCGCGAACGTTTCATACTCCGAAACGGAGAAGCAAGCTACGCAATGACATAGTTATAAATGTTTCCACCCGCCTACTTGTATCCAACTTTAGATGCTTATAAAATTTTAAATTCCTAACCTTGTGTCAGAAATTAATCTGTCACGATTGTTACTATTAAAATTCCTGAAAAATCTCAAAATACTCTCTTGATAACCAGTTGCTTTCGGTAACGATAAATCTAGCCAGAATAAATAAATACGTCAAGCTATTTAAAGTACGAAAACTCTATTTCGTTAACTCACTCCAGGTTTTTGTGCCAACTATCCCATCTGCAACTAAATTTCGCTGATTTTGAAATGCTTTTACTGCTGATTCAGTTAGCGCACCAAAAAAACCATCAACCTCAATCCTATAACCATTCGATACCAATAATCTTTGCAAAACCCGCACCGAAACCCCAGAATTACCAAATTGCAGCATCGGGAGATTGGGAGTGCGAAGAAGTTGAAACTTACGGGAACTAACTATTTCACTACTACCAACATCAGCAAATATTTGTGAGTGTAAGCTGATATCTACAACTTCATTTACAGGATTTGATTGTGACAGACTAGCTTTACCAATGTTAGAAAAGTCTTTTCCACGGATTTTTTCAGTTAAATCACTGAGTATATTTTTAAGTCTTAAATTAGGTATTACTAACGTTGCCGAGAAAGTACCACCAATCTGAGTGAACTCAGGTGGTGCAGTTTGGACTACCAATGTTGCTTGTATTAATCGAGTTGAAGTTGCCTCCATCAAGCTATTTTCATGCTGGAATGATAGCTGTTCAGGTAAATTAGGCTGATATTTTTGCCCTGTGACGAACATGCCCGTCATCAGCAACCCGATATCACTCATTGTATCTCGTTTTACTATAGCTCACGTTTCCTTTGACAGGAGAAAGTAGGTCAGTCCGGAAAAGTACCTACTAACCATTAAAAAATTCATCATAAACTAATAGAAAATCTATATAGTATTCCATATTACTTTTTGAATGGTGTTGAAATTGGGATTTTATTTAAGGATTCAAAAGCATACAGAGCTATTCTAGTTTGTGATGCCCCTGGCAACCATTTTAGATGGTATCGAAATCTTTTCCGTAACAGTAATACCATTTTGGCTCCTATTCAAGGAAATTTATTTGCTCATAAATAATTTATCAGCAAAACTAATTATCGCGTCAATTCACGCCAAGTTCGCGCACCAACAATACCATCTGCGACTAAACCCCGTCTGCTTTGAAATGCTCTAACGGCACTTTCAGTTAAAGCACCAAAGTTCGCATCGACATTAATTGGATAACCACTCGACCTTAACAATCTTTGTAAAACTCTAACTGACTCTCCAGAGTCTCCAAAACGCAAGGTGGGTAAACTTGAGGATGCTTGTAACTGCATAGTTGGGATATTGTTTGCTGATGTTTCCGCTTCCATATCAAAACCTTTATAAAACCTAGATTGGTTGATTTTAAACCTATTCCTAAAGTCTCTACTTGTGAAGGACTATTGTTAAAAACTACAAGTCAAAATTTGTGAATACGGAATATTTCTATAAGATTTCCATCTAGGGTACTCGATTTCATAACTTCTAGATGTACCCAACAAGTGCGCTAAGTGGTGAAACCTTTCTGGGAGATGCATCAACCTGAATTTCTTGCCAAGATTGAAAGAAGAGGGGTCAAAAGCTGCCAAAATACATATTGGACAAATATCCTAGCAGTTTGAAGCATAAGCTCAAGCAAAACAGATTGTATCGCGGAACAGTTCAAATTTGAACAAGTCCAATTATGCCCATTCATAGTCAACTTTAAAGCAGAGCCAGTAACATACAATAGCAGATTCAGCCTAATTACATAACTGGGCTGAGAAAGGAAATCTAACACTAATCAGGGTAAATAGCTACCAGTGTCCTAATTTTTTATCAAAAATATTGGTTCTTCAGTACCTTTGGAGAAAAACCAGTATTTTTAGAAATTAATAGACGACAATTCAAATGTGAAAAATGTAAAAAACCGTTTAGCGAAGAGCTAGATTTTATGAGGAAGAAAAGGACTTACACAAAACGGCTTGCACATAAAACAATACAAGAAGTTTTGGAAAATGTTAAATTGGCATATTAACTACTAGTTAAGCATAACAAGTACTGAAGAACCATTATACTGTTGTTTTCAACTTCTTAATTCGACCAGTTTGTTGACTTTTTACTCGACTTGTCAACTGCAATTCATGCACAACTGGCAAGCGTTCTTGTTGATATTCTAGCAATGCTTCTTGAATTGTTGCCGAAGAATTTAAATATTTTGATAACAACACCGCATCTTGAAGTCCACTACTCATCCCTTGAGCGCGAGTAGGGCTTTTAGCATGTGCCGCATCCCCCAAAAGTATGACATTTCCTGATACTATTTGTGGTAATGGGTCAATATCATAAGAATATCGAGTAACTATATTTTCTGGTGGAGTAATTTCGATTGTCCGACGCATTGCTTCGGGAAGCTTTTGCAATTCTGCTTGGGGAATTTCGCAGTTTTTTGGTACTAATATTCCTTTCTCATCTTCCGGTTGTTCGTACTCAATAAAAAATCCCCAATGCAACCGTCCATTACCGATATCAAAAGCATTTGCATAGACACCACGGGCACGAATATATACAATAAAAGAGTTATCAGGACAAACTTCCGTACTAGGTAAAACACCTCTCCACACAATATCACCTAAATAAGATGGCTTAATTCCTGGTACAACAAAATTCCTTACTTGAGAATTTAACCCATCTGCACCTATTAATAAATCCCCTTCCCATTGGGTTCCATTACGAAACTTGGCGATAACGCGATCGTCTTTGGATTCAATCGATTCTAAATAGCGATCGAAATGTAAACATTTAGCAGGAACACGACTCAGTAAAGCTTGGGTAATATGTTCTCGATGGATTGTCAAATTAGGAAAACCATATTTTATTTCCGTGTCTTCAGCAGAATCCGAGCTAACTAAGTTACCCAACAAATTGCGAAACTCATAAGTACGAACTTTCACCCCTGCTTGAATGACTTCATCGCACAATTCCCGACTGTGGAATGATAGCGCTTCCAATCCACTCGATACCAACAAAATCCCGCAACCTTCAACCCTTGCTTGAGGTGCCCGTTCAAATAAAGAAACCTCAAAACCCGCATTTTCCAAAAGAATAGTTAGATATAACCCAGTCGTACCACCACCAACAATCCCTATTTTTTTCGGTGTTGAAACCATACAATATTCCTTCTGAATGGTACATTAATTCTTCTGCCAAAAAGATAAATGTATCTACATAAACAAGTTGACAGATTTCGTAAATTTTAACAAAAATATATTGACAGACAAGCTTTAATATGTGATTAAGACTAATTATTAATTATTATCCAAAAATCCGAACAATTCCAGCGTCACCAGGGAAAAAGTACCAGACTCGTCATAATTAACCGTCAGTTGTTGCAGTTGAGATGGCATTAGTAACCAATTAGCAGTGATACTGAACTTATTTCCAATCTTGATTTGATTAGGGCAACTTACAGAAGTACCACCAGGAAAATAAAAAGTTTCGTTACCTACGATGGGAAATCTAAGTTGAGTTGGTACAGAAGAGGAAACTTGTAAATCTGGTGTCATAGCAGTTAAAGTTCCCTGCCAATTGTCCCTAAAGTTGCGAGATGGCAATAGTTTTATACCAGTGGACAAATATTGACTAACAGAGCCAGTAGTATTTTCCCGAATACATACGGTTCTGATCAGATTGCCAGTGCCATCATAATGTGTTGTAATACTGCTCCGCGACTTTTCAGATTCAAACACCAATTCCACCATCAAATTTGATTCAGGCTCTAATTGCTTCATTACCCAAACAGCAGCACCTCGATCGAAGAATAAAGCTCGCATTGATGGAATTGCCGAATGACAGATACCATCGGCTAAATTATCGGTTAGTTTATTAATCTGCCATGCTTTTTTGACTATTCTACTGTCAGGATATTTGTACTCATTATTTTGAGTAATTAAATTCCGTTCTTCATTACCAGAGAAACTTCTGAGACTTTCAAAATATTCAAACATTTCACCTTGAGGGGAATATTTTGAACAAATACCCTGCCAGTCATACAAATGTTTAGCACAAAAATTTTGCCAGTTTCGCTCTTGTGAATCTAGAGTAATTTTTTGAGCTTCAGTCATTTGAGAATCTCCAAAATTTTTCCAAACGTATATTTCCGAACATTTTAGGGACATCAACCCCTAATATTGCAATTTTAGATGATAAGTTCTGTGAAGGTAAAAGCGATACAAATATTATAGATAAATGTGGTTAGGTTCTGTCCAACTCAGATAATGGAAATTCGCGATCGCAAAAATATCAAAATCCAATATCCAAATCTTCAATAATTCCTACGGATAATTTATACCAAATTTGCTACAGCTTTTCATTGCTAAAGACTTTTGTACAAACTGCTCGCTCACTGCTCCTTCTTTAATTAACTGCGTCAATCTATTTTTTTCTTGAGTACATAATTCCTTTGATTCTGTATCATTTGTAGTTTTACCCAAACTATCATTCGTCAAAGAAGGTAAATTTGATGGAATATTAGGAGTCGATGGAAGTTGAGGTAATTTTTGTTTCGGAAGGTTTATCGTAGAAGACGAATTTGACGGGATATTAGGAGTCGATTGAAGTTTAGATTTTGTTTCTGTTTGGGGATTTACTTGTGTTGAGGTTTTAGACTGAGCTTTAGGTAAGGTGACACCCCAACGTTTACAGTCCTGTTCTTCCATTAATGCTCGAATTGACTCACCATCACTTCCACTAATACGTTTTCTAGTTTCCCAGTGTTGCTTATATGCAAGACAATCGGAACGAGAAAAAGGTAAGAGACTTACATTAGAATGCTCTGTTATCGAGGGAAAAATTCCTGATGGTACAGTTCCAGGTTTTGAACGCTTTTCTGTATTTGTTGATGCTGCTGTTGTTGAATTCGTATTTGTTGTTGGTGATGGTGATGGAGAAGGTATCGTTTTTTCAGAAGGAGTATTATTAATATCAATTTGTTTTAATATATGAATAGATGTTACTCCTATTACCCAAGTACCAACACCACCCAAAATAAATATACCCAAAACAACAGTTAAAATATTCCATATCGAAAGGGAATGGTGAGTTGGATTTGTTGAATTTTTGGATTTAATTTTAATTTCTTGTAGATTTTTTTGGGGAACTTCTTTTGGTGCAACACGCACTAAAATTGGTTTGACATCTTCATCCTTGAGTCCTAAAGCTTCTTGAAAACTTTTCAGATCGATATAAACATTCTCATCAAGAGGATATTTGATTTTAATTTCTTTAGCTAAAACTTGTTCGTATTGCTGCAACCTTCTTCGATATTCTTGATAGGGTTTGAAAACCTCAGCTTCGATCGCAGTAGTTTCTTCAGTTGATAACCCCAAATCTTGCTTTTTCAAGTCTAATGTCGTGCGTGCGATCGCGGAAATTTCACCACGACTGGCAAAAATCTCAACCTGCTGACGATATCTTAATTTTGGATCGCCAATTGGTGCTTTTGCTAGACGAATTTTAAAGCCTTCTTTTACAGCATAAATCTCTGGTTGCATCGCTGGAGCAGCTTCTTTTACTTTCTTCTTGGCATAATCGTGCAATTCATCTACTGAAATTACACCATCACTATCCCGATCTGCTGCTCCAGTTTCAATACCTTCAACTAAATAATGGGTGTAAATCGAAAGATTACCACCCTGTTGTTCAAATGAATACTGAGTCGAAGTTGAAGACGTAAGTACAACACGTCCTTCACCACCTAACTGAGTATAAATATCTACAGACCCATCATCTTTTGCCGACCAACCTTCAGCAAAAGCACCACTAAAACAACAATCAAGAATTACCACTTGTCGTTTGGAGCGGCTTTCACTCATGATGTTATGAACAAAACTGGTAGGTACTGCGGTTGCTTTGACTATTCTACCTTGCGTGTTTTTACGTGTAAGACGTGTTGCTAAGTATAGTTTGCCTCTTTCGTCTTTGATACCATGACCGGAAAGTAAAGCAATACCAAGTCTTCTTTTTGGCGATCGCTAAAAAGTGCTTCGATTGCTTCCTGCATTTTTTGGGGTTCGGGGTTGAGCAGTGTTTGTACATCATTTGCGGCAAAACCACCCATTTCTGGATATTTGAGAACCCTGCCAATCTCCTGTATATCCATTGCTACTGCTGGTAGTGGAGATAGACCGGGTTCATACTCACTGACTCCTATTAACAGTGCTAACTTTGCCATATCACCTAGTCACCTTTGAATTTAAATCAAAGAGAGTAAACTTTATTACTCAATTTCTTTAATTAAATCAATAGAAACATCTAGTTATCCGTAAATATAACAACCATTATTTATAATTTTTTACATTACAGCACTTCCGGCAGCTATGAGGTACACACTCAAAGCTGAAAACAATGAGTAGGAGAGGAACAAGAAAAAAAACTGTATTGTGTAATAGCCGGAAGTGCTATAAAAACTAAAAATAAACTAAAAAGCACTCTCCGAATTTCGGAGAGTGCTTTTAAATTCTATTTAAACTTAAACCTGTCAAGACTTGAACTTAAATCTTAACCGTTGATAGCAGGAGCAGAGATTGCAACAGGTGCTTCTGTTCCAGCAGCCAAGTCAAGAGGGAAGTTGTGAGCATTACGCTCGTGCATTACTTCCATACCTAAGTTAGCTCGGTTGA
>JAAUPE010000115.1 GCA_012034595.1 Calothrix sp. CSU_2_0
TCAACCGAGCTAACTTAGGTATGGAAGTAATGCACGAGCGTAATGCTCACAACTTCCCTCTTGACTTGGCTGCTGGAACAGAAGCACCTGTTGCAATCTCTGCTCCTGCTATCAACGGTTAAGATTTGAGTCTCGACTTTGAATAGATAGAATTTAAAAAAGCGTCTCTCATTTGAGGGACGCTTTTTTGTTTGGATATTTATTTATAAAGTGTATTCATTAACGTGAGTGGGAGCAATGCGATTTTGTTAAGTGCCCCCAAAATTAGAGCGATCGCTATGGTTAAAAGAAAATGCAGAAATTATCTTACACCTCCGTTGTCAATGGATGGCTGGTAGTTGGAGCAATTTCTGTGATTCAATTTGAACTTCTTTCATCGGGAAGGGCAAAGCCCTAAATATTCTCCCACTTTCCGGTGATAATCATCGCGCCAGTTTGTGGAAACAACTTCAATTATTAAATTCCTGGAGTATATAAGTATGAAGATATAATATAGGGATTATTGGTATTTTACTAAAAATCTCCCATCGGAAAAACTATGTCTTACAGCGAATTTAAATTGAGTGGGGTGATTCAATCTTTTGGGTTAACTATCAATGAGGCTTCGGGATTTTTTGCCAATATCCCTGAAGAGAATTGCAGCGATTTGCTAACAACTATACTCAAAGAAAATATTGACTTAGCTGTTTCCATAAATTCAGAAAAAGCTCGCTCCGAGATGATAATAAGTCCTATTTTGCTAGAGGTTAGGCGTAAATTAAATAATAAAATTAGTTTATTTTCTGGCGTAGATTTTACGGTTGATGCGGAGAGGGGTTTAAATGGTTTCTGTGATTTTATTTTAAGTCTTTCCAAAGAACAGCTTTTTGTCAGCGCACCTGTAATTACCCTTGTGGAAACTAAGAATGAAAACCTCAAATCAGGACTGGGGCAATGTATTGCGGAGATGGTGGCAGCACAATTATTTAATCAACAACAAGGGAATGAAATTAAGACAGTTTATGGTGTGATTACTATTGGTACTATTTGGCAGTTTTTACAGTTAGAAGATAATGTTGTTTCCATTGATTTGAGTGAGTATTATATTAAAGATATTAAAAAGATTTTAGGAATTTTAATAAATGCGATAAAACAAGATAAAGTAATAAATTCTGATAAGGCAAATGCGGTTTAAACAACAATTAAATCGGCAATTTTCATTAATGCTTTTAAGGTTCCTATTTTGAGGTCTTTATTTTTATGTACGGGTATTGAAAGTATTTTTGGTTCTTCCGCTACTTTTATGGAGAGTTAATAATAAAATGCCAGTTTAATAGACTACGTAATCTAAAATTGCTAAAATTACGAAAGCCATATCTAAGTCTTTTAATTAACTTAAGTTTATTATTAATCCCTTCTACAGAACCACTGGTAGTTCTCCCATCAAAATAGCCGACTATTTCACCAAACCATTTAACCATTGTACCTATACTTTTTGGAAAATATGAAAGTGCATCATGCATCCAATCTAATAATTTAGTTATGCTATCTCCCCAAGATACTGTGAATTCAAATATGTCTCTAAAATCTTCTTTTAATGTTATATCTAATTATCTCATCTTCGGTATTTAGACATACATAAAAAGCTATAAACTATTGTATATACTCAGTTTTAGAGTTCAATTTTTAAAAATTTTAACCATTTATTTATATTAATTTACTTTCTCTCCATAAAATCTACGCAAGAACCTCCCCAAAGCATCAGCAACTACATGGGCACAAGTTAAAATATAGTGTTCAAATACCAAAAAACCCGAACCTACAATAACTCCATCCGAGCGGTAGATTCGAGCGATCGCTTTTTTATACTGCTTTGGCTTGAAGCGATCGCATTTGCTTTTATCTACGTCTTTTCTACTTTCCCAACCCCTCAACATTTTTAACCACAACACGCTACCATAAGTGTAATTACAGGCTATATACAGACTTTTATACCAAAACCCTCTGCTACCAATGCCTCTAAAGGAAATTATTAGTGCGATCGCCTCTGGGGCTGCGCTCCGCGCGATTGCGTAGCGTCTCGGAACGAGAATCGCCCTTATGAAAATATGAACATCACAGGTGTCAAAGGCTTAACAGATGCCGAAATTTCGACGCTTAAAGCATTAGGTGCGGTGGAAGACGGGGAAATATGAAATTTATTTGTTTGCGATCGCTATTGTTGAGGAAGCTGCAATTGCTACAAATCTCTTGGGTGGGATGATGCTGGGTGTACTTTATTATTAGTATAGGGTCGCACCTACAACTGAGATGTAAGATGAAAGTTCGTGAAGTTATTAAACTAATAGAAGCAGATGGCTGGTATTTAGCAAGGACTAGGGGGAGTCATCGTCAGTACAAGCACACGGTAAAATCAGGCTTGGTGACGGTAGCAGGAAAATTATCAGATGACTGCATCAGGGACTTTAAATAGTATTTTAAAGCAAGCGCAGTTAAAACAAGAGACAAAAGATAGCGAAGAAAAATCACAAACGGAAGATAAACAAGCAGAGGAAGAAAACTAATGCGTTATGCAATTATCATTGAAAAAGCAGCCAACAATTACTCAGCTTATGTGCCAGATTTACCTGGATGTGTAGCTACTGGTATAAATATTCAAGAAGTTAACCAGCAAATCAAAGAAGCGATCGCATTCCATCTAGAAGGATTGCGAGAAGAAGGTTTGCCTATCCCCGAACCAACTACTTTATGTGAGTATGTAGAGGCTTCGTAAAACTCCGCGTTTTATTGTCTAAAATAAAACAAAAATCTCCTCGACAATGACCAACCCCAGCAACCCCAACGACATAATCCAACGCATCCTCAACGGAATCCAAAGCGATGAGGATGTAGAACTCAGCAATTTACCTTCGCTAAACCGTTGAAATTCTCCTTTCATCAAATGGGATACTTCCGGTTGGGGAATACCAAGAAGTTCGCTAATTTCTCTCTGTTTTAGATTACGTTGTTTTAGCAATCTAATTACCTGAATTCCAATTTTACCTCGTGTAAAAAGCTCGTCAGCATCTTCAGATGAGGGATTCGCGATTGAGGTTGTCAAACGCTAATTTATTTAGAATCATCTGAACTGTACACAAAAATCATCGTCCACCAGGATTTGCAGATGGAGGAGCCATCCAAGGACTACTACCAGCAAATCGCACATCGCGATCGAAACGACTGTGGAAAGCATATATGGTTGAATAACTTTCCATCAAACTAATTCCCCAACCCAAAACGGGAGTTTTTTCACAAGCTGGTTTATTAATTCTCACACCCAAACAAGTATCATCCAAGTTACCAATTCAGCCCAATGTAACCGGAAGTTACTTGTAGGTTTACCACCAATTGATGCGAAAATTTTTGCTTAAATTTTTGGGCAAAATAGCGTGATATAACCAACTCTGCTTACCAGCAATAAGCCTCACAGCCCAACCTCTGTAAGCGATTTCTTGGCATTTCTCATTTTTGGCAGGCAGCTTCAAACAGCCATCAAATATCTTCGATTCTATCCGTGCAACCCGCAGATTCGCCAGTTTCACATTTAACCTTTTCGCCATATCTTGACGCACCTGTAAAACAACAGATTTAGGTATTTCTGGTGCTTTTAACGAGGGTTGGGTTTGAGACAATTTGTTGGGAGTTAAGGCAAAAGCATATTGGGATGTATAGGGAATAGCCAGTGTTAAGCTGCCTACTATTGTCAAAATAATAGCTTTGAGCGTCATAGAATATATATAGATGAGCGTAATTTAGATGACGCTGACTACATAAGCTTAGTTGCCAACTCAGTTAACAAGGTTATGGGGTTTAATTCCCCTGCCTAAAATGTGCCACGGTGATGCATCCCCGTGGCAAAATTCACGTAATTGCGTAGCTTTCTCGCAGAGTAGTGAGTATTGCGAATTGTTTTAACTACTTTCAAATAAATCTGTCAGACAGCCAGTCTACATGGTTATGTTTCTTCAGAGCCATTTTTTTCAATCCAGATAAATGCCAGGGCAAATATTGGGAAAGGTAAGATATAGAAGACTAAAGGAATCATAATCCAGGGCAACCATGAACCAGCATAATCACCCGTTAGTTGTGTCATATCTACCATGATTAATTCTCCTATTTGATATTTTCAATTCCTGATTTATCTCAACTTGATCGAGTATGTATAATCAACTAATAGCAATATCTAATTAACATTGACAGCACCTCTTAAAATGGCATCCAAAGCATCAAAATTTTCGAGAAGAAAGTAGGCAAATATGGCTCCACCCATCGCACCAAGAAAAATACCACCATTCAATTGACTCCATTCTTCACGACTTCTTAAAGGTCGAAGTTGGTCATGGGAATAGGAATTATAAGCTCCTCTAGGGTTTCCTTGAAAAGTTGTAATTGCAAAAATAGAAATACCTAAACAAGCTGATACAGCAATATAAATAGCGGTGATTAATCCACTGAGATTGGCTCCGTGTGAAGATTCTCGGAGAGGTCCAACGACAACTTCTGGTCCTACTAGTAAATAGCCATGAGCCATACCAATTTCTAATCCTCGCATAAAAGGTGTTAGCCCTTTACGGTAAGCAGGTAAATTATTAATAAAAGCCTTAGCTAAAGGAGAGTCATTGATTGGAGTAGATAAATTACCAAGCCAAGGGTCTCCTTTGTATGGTTTAATGATGTCGCTTTCAGGTGAATAAGACATGTTATTTCTCCTCAATATATAATTTTTTAGTTTGATTTTTTGTTATTTAATTATTTTTGAATTTATGTTTTTAATTTGATTCATAAATTTTAAGGAATCTCTTGCCCTTCCCTTAAGAGCAAGAGAGGAGGTCGAAAACTGATGTTTCAAAGCTAATATTCGAGAACTTAATTACATGCAGAAATTATGTAATTAATGATGTGATTGAATATGTAGCGCAGCTTTGAAACTAATTTTTACTTAACCAAATTTACCTGCCGTGGAAGCAATTAGAAAAGCTCCGTAGGTGGCAATATAACCAACGGTAAAATGAGTTAAGCCGACTAAACGAGCTTGCACAATCGACAAAGCCACAGGCTTATCTTTCCAATAACCAAAAGATAAAGGAGTTTGTTCATGTGCCCAAGCCAATGTTTCGATTAATTCCTGCCAATAACCTCTCCAAGTAATTAGGAACATAAAACTCACAGCCCAAGCCAAATGTCCGAAGAGAAACATCCAAGCCCAAACAGCTAAATTACTTGTCCCATAAGGGTTATAACCATTAATTAACTGTGCAGAATTAGCCCAAAGATAATCCCGGAACCAACCCATTAAATAGGTCGAATTTTCGTTGAACAAAGCGACATTTCCCTGCCAGATACATAAATGTTTCCAGTGCCAATAAAAGGTAATCCAACCCAAAGTATTCAACATCCAAAATACACCCAGGTAAGAACAATCCCAAGCCGAAATATCGCAAGTACCACCCCTTCCCGGACCATCACAAGGGAAAGCATAGCCAAAGTCTTTTTTATCCGGCATTAACTTAGAACCACGAGCATCCAACGCACCCTTAACTAAAATTAGAGTGGTGACATGCAAACCGAGTGCGATCGCATGATGAACGTAAAAGTCACCGGGTCCAATGGTCAAAAATAACGAATTTGTACCGTTGTTGATGGCATCCAACCATCCCGGCAACCACACATTACCGTGATTGGGCCATGCTGTGGAAGCAATACTGTGGGAATTGGACAACAATGTATTGAAACCATACAAAACCTTCCCATGTGCCGACTGGATGAACTGGGCAAATACTGGTTCAATTAATATTTGCTTGTCTGCGGCACCAAAGGCAACTTCTACATCGTTGTGAACGTACAAACCCAAGGTATGGAAACCCAAGAACAAAGATACCCAACTCAGATGGGAAATAATTGCTTCTTTGTGCTTCAATATCCGGTCTAAAACATTACCTTTATTCTGCTGTGGGTCGTAGTCCTTAATCCAGAAAATTGCCGCATGGGAAAATGCCCCCACCATCAAGAATCCAGCAATATATTGATGGTGCGTGTACAGTGCTGACATTGTGGTAAAGTCTTTGGCAATGAAGGCATAGGGTGGCATTGAATACATGTGTTGTGCCGTCAGGGAACTTGCCACACCCAAACAAGCCAGAGCTAAAGAGAGTTGGAAATGTAAGGAATTATTGACGGTTTCATACAAACCTTGGTGGGGTAAATTAAACGGTCCCTCCACCTTATTCCCGTAAAACTCCTTCGAGTCCATCATCTCCTTGATGCTGTGACCGATACCCCAATTCGTGCGGTACATATGACCAGCAACAATGAAGATAACTGCGATCGCTAAATGGTGATGTGCCATATCCGTCAACCACAATGATTGGGTTTGCGGATGAAAACCACCCAAGAATGTCAGAATCGCTGTACCAGTACCCTGAGAAGTATTGAATAAATGGTTGGCTGTATCTGGATTTTGAGCATATGCACCCCAATTCCCCGTAAAGAAAGGCATCAAACCCTCTGGGTGCGGTGGCATTGAGAGCAAGTTATCCCAGCCGACGTGAATACCGCGAGAGCGAGGGATAGCCACATGAATTAAATGACCAGCCCAAGCTAGAGAACTAACACCAAATAACCCAGCCAAATGGTGATTGAGACGGGATTCACTATTTTTAAACCAGGAGAGAGCAGGACGGAATTTTGGTTGTAAATGTAACCAACCTGCAAATAGAAAGACTGCCGCCAAAATCACCAAAAATAATGCACCCGTATAGAGTTCGTTATTAGTACGGATGCCAATGGTATACCACCAGTGATAGACACCCGAATAGCAAATATCAACAGGATTTCTTGCCCCTCCTTGGGTATAAGCTGCGATCGCCCCAGGTCCAAATTGAGCATCCCAAATTGCATGGGCAATGGGACGGATATGTATGGGGTCTTTCATCCAGATTTCAAAATTACCTTGCCAAGCAACGTGGAACAGAATCCCCGAAGCCCACAGGAAGATAATCGCCAAATGACCGAAATGGGAAGCAAAAATCCGTTGGTAGAGATTTTCCTCCGTTATCCCATCATGACTTTCAAAATCGTGGGCAGTTGCGATCGCATACCAAACACGTCGTGTCGTCGGGTCTTGTGCTAAATCTTGGCTAAATTTGGGAAATTTTGTAGCCATAGTTTTAAAAAGTGAAAAGTGAAAAGTAAAAAGTAAAAAGGCAAAAATGAAGAACTAGAGTAGGAAAAGGTAAAAGTGGAATGGCACGCTTGTTAAGCCGAAACTCTTATCTATCCTCGTTTTCAGCCTCCAGCCTGGGAAGCAGTCGGGGTAAGGGCTGTGTCTTAAGTTCGTGCCATTCGGTAAAAGTGCATAAATCAACTATTTTTTACCTTTTACCTGTTATTTTTCGCCTTCACCCCAGTGCTGTCATTCGTGCGAGGAAGAATGCCCAAGTTGTGACAATTCCTCCCAGGAGGTAATGAGCAACTCCTACAGCCCGACCATGAACAATACTTAAAGCACGAGGCTGGATAGCTGGGGTAATTTTCAACTTGTTATGTGCCCAAACTATCGATTCAATCAACTCTTGCCAGTAACCACGACCACTAAACAAGAACATCAGACTAAAGCCAAAAACAAAGTGTCCACCAAGGAACATCAAACCGTAGCCAGAAAGAGCCGAATTGTAGGATGTAATCACTTGTGATGATTGTGCCCAGAGGAAATCACGCAACCAGCCATTATTCGTGATCGATGACTGAGCAAAGTTTCCCCCGGTGATGTGGGTCACTACACCATCCGCTCCCACCGTTCCCCAGACATCTGATTGCATCTTCCAGAAGAAGTGAAAAATCACCATCGATAGGGAGTTATACATCCAAAATAGACCCAGGAATACATGGTCCCAACCCGAAACCTGACAAGTACCACCCCGTCCTGGACCATCGCAGGGGAAGCGGAAACCGAGATTGGCTTTATCTGGAACCAGACGGGAACTACGAGCAAATAACACACCCTTCAGCAGTACCAATACAGTGACGTGAATCGTAAAAGCATGAATGTGGTGAATCAGGAAGTCTGCCGTACCCAAGGTAATCGGCATCATTGCCACCTTGCCACCCACAGCTAGAACTCCACCACCGAATGCATAACTGACGGGTTCTGTCAAGCCTGGAGCCGTATGTCCTAATCCTGCCAAATCAAGATTGCGGAAGCCACCGAAGACATTCCCCAGAGGTTGAGCTGCTTGTCCAGCCAATCCCACTGCTGAAGTGTGGATATGTTGTACCCACTGGGCAAACACAGGCTGCAACTGAATCCCCGTATCCGAGAACATATCTTGGGGACGACCAAAAGCCCGCATAGTGTCGTTATGACAGTACATTGCAAAGCTGTGGAAGCCAAGGAATTGACAAACCCAAGCCAGGTGGGAAATGATGGCATCCCGGTGACGCAGGACTCGATCTAAGACGTTATTTACATTCTGTTCTGGGTCATAATCCCGCACCATGTAGATAGCTCCGTGGGCAGCACCACCAACTATCAAGAAACCACCAATCCAAACATGGTGAGTGAATAGGGAGACAACTGTTGCGTAGTCTGTTGCCAAATATGGATAGGGTGGCATCGCATACATGTGATGGGCAATGACAATGCTGAGGGAACCCAACATCGCCAAATTAATCGCCAGTTGAGCGTGCCAAGAAGTCGTCAGCACTTCATAAAGTCCCCGATGTCCAAAACCAGTGAACGGACCTTGATGAGCTTCTAATATTTCCTTGATGTTGCGACCAATAGCCCAATTTGTGCGGTATAAATGACCTGCAAAAATAAACAGAACTGCGATCGCTAAATGATGGTGTGCGATATCTGTTAACCACAATCCCCCAGTCACAGGATTTAGACCACCTTTGAAGGTGAGGAAGTCTGTAAAATGTCCCCATTGGAGGAAAAAGAAAGGCATTACACCCTTAAAGAAACCCCAATCGACACCTGGATACAACTTGGTCATTAAGCTGGAATTTAAGATGAATTCGTGGGGTAAGGGAATATCTTTGAGAGCTACTCCAGCATCCAACATCTTGTTAGTTGGTAAGGAAACATGAATTAAATGCCCCGTCCAACCCAAGGAACCCAGCCCCAAAAGCCCTGCTAAGTGATGATTTAACATCGACTCAACATTCTGAAACCATTCCAACTTGGGAGCGCGTTTGTGATAGTGAAACCAGCCAGCAAACAGCATCAAAGCTGCCATTACCAAGCCACCAATGGCGGTACAATATAGCTGAAATGTATTGGTAATACCAGCAGCACGCCACATCTGAAATAATCCAGAAGTGATTTGAATGCCGTGGAAACCGTCACCCATATCCCCATTTAAAATTTCTTGACCAAATATATTCCAGACAACTTGAGCGCTGGGTTTAATCCCGGTGGGGTTAGTCATCCAAGATTCAAAATTGGAAAACTTTGCTCCGTGAAAATACATACCACTCAACCAGATAAACACTACAGCTAAGTGTCCGAAATGAGCGGCGAAAATCTTCCGGGATACATCTTCTAAATCATTTGTATGGGTATCAAAATCGTGGGCATTTGCGTGCAGATTCCAAATCCAAGTAGTAGTTTTCGGACCTTTCGCAAGAATGCGATCGAAATGTCCTGGTTGTGACCACTTCTGAAATGAGGTTGGTACGGGGTCATTATCAACTACAACTTTGACTTTCTGCTCTCGTTCTGGAGTCAGAGTCATTTAATTCTCCCTTTTCTATACGCAGAAATGAGAAAGATTAACCATCTAGGAGATAATTTATCAAGTAAATCTTCATCTGTGGCATGTGTTAGGGAGGTGTAACCCGCAGTTCAACAGGTGCGTTACAAGGTTGTAATGTTGAATGTTGGTAAAAACTCGACTTTTTACGGTGTCTAACACACTCGACATTAATTTAACTTCACTTGATAAATAGCCTCTTAGAGGAAAAATCAGCGATCGCATGATTTGGTTTCGCTGGAATAATTCAAGATAGTTAGCTAATTGAACTTATACAAGGGAGAATAGGAAAACAAAATGAAGAACCGATGAAGAAAAGCAGTTTCTTAACAAAGTGTTACATTTAACGTTTAAGGATAACTTCTCATCAATGCTGCTAAAATTTCCTCAGATAAAGTAAAAGGGTCGTAAGGTTTAGTAATGACTGCGGCAACTTTGAGTTGGGTAAATTGACGCTGTTCAAATGCTTGTGCTTTTGCGGTTAATAAGATTACGGGAATATTTTGGGTTTGGGGTTTGTTTTGTAAGTTTTTCAATGTGGTCAATCCATCCATATCTGGCATCATCACATCTAAAAGGATGACATCGGGGTGCTGTTGTTCTGCTTTTACTAAACCTTCTCTACCGGAACTTGCTGTGAGGACTTCCCATTCTTCAGCTATTTCCAGGCATATTTGAGTTGTTTCTCGAATATCCTCTTCATCATCAATGATTAAAATACGTTTCATAATTATTTGAGGTTTGAGATTAAATATTTTAATTTTTGATACACATTAGCAAAATAAAAAACCGATTTTTTCTCAATATAAATACTTAATTATAAAAATACTTGTCATTTTTATGACTTTTGCTTTTACGTTCTGTATTCTCATTTTTATAGAACCGCCAAGTCGCCAAATCGCCAAGAAGAGAAGAAGTTTAGTGCTATATGGGCAATGTAAAATAGAAACTACTGCCCTTAGTCAAAATGCTTTCTGCCCAAATTTTACCACCATGTTGTTGGATAATGTTGCGACAAATTGCTAAACCCAAACCAGTACCTCCTTGGTGTCGGGAATTGGAGGCATCAACTTGTTGAAAACGGTCGAAAATACTTTCTAGTTTATCTTCAGGAATACCTCTACCTTGGTCTTTGACTTGGAATAAGATAGATTTGCGATCGCTGCTAGTATCCCATAATCGAGCCGTCAAAGAAACGGTAGAACCTGGAGGAGAAAATTTAATGGCGTTACTCAGCAAATTTGTTAGTGTTTGAACAATCCGATCTGGGTCTACCCACAATTCTACAGATATTGGAGTTTGTTCTAAATTAATTTCTGCTTTTTCTGCCATTGCTTGCATTTCATTTACTGCTTGCATCATCAAATCGGCAGCATTACAGGTTTGTTTCTCCATTGTCGCTTTACCAGAATTAATCCGCTCAATATCCAAAATATCGTTAATCAAACGTACTAAACGGTTCGTATTATCGAAGGCAATTTCTAACATTCGATGACTTTTTTCTGGTTGTTTGTTGAGAGAACCTCGTGCTAATAAACCTAAAGCACTACGAATTGAGGTCAGAGGTGTCCGGAGTTCGTGACTCACAATAGAAACAAATTCATCTTTCATCCGTTCTACTATTTGTCGTTCGGTAATATCTTTAAAAATGACGACAGCACCGACAATTCTGGCTTTTTCTCGAATTGGGGTGGAAACGTATTCTACTGGAAATTTTGAACCATCCCGACGATAAAATATGTCGTCGGTGACATGCTGTACTGTTCCATCTTCGAGGGTGTTATGGATGGGAATATCGTCAGAAAAATAGCGACTACCATCAGGTTTGGAGTGGATTGCAACTTCGTGCATAAATCGATCGAGCAATTCAGGGACTTCATATCCCAACATTCTTGCTGCGGCAGGATTGACAAAGGTGATCTTACCTTGTTTATTCAAACCATAAATTCCCTCACCTGCGGAGTTCAAAATTAACTCACTTTCCCGACTCAGACGTTCTAATGAGGTTTGAGCTAGTTTTCTCTCCCGTAATGCCCGTTCCCGTTCACCAATTTCCTGCAATAATCGGGTATTTACCAGTCTTAGCTCTGCTGTCCGTTCATTTACTCGTCGTTCTAATTCAGAATTCATCGCCGAGATTTTTTTCTCTACTTGCTTGCGCTCCTCTATATCTTCCTGTAATTCGGCATTCAAGGTATACACCTGTTGGTATAGTTCGTATTGATGAATTGCGATCGCAAAATGGCTAGCTAAAGCGGATGCTAATTCAATTTCCCCACTTTTCCAGTCTCGAACTTGATTTTGCTTTAATTCTTGCCATGCCTGAAACGATTCTATCGGAAATTGATGGCGCAAATCATCCTTATCTGCTCGTCTTCCCCATAATGTCTCTATTTCAATTTCACTACGAAAAATGCTCAAATAGCCCAACTGATGATGACGATACTGTAGGGGAATCACTAACAGACTGCGAATCCCCCCATCCAAAAAAGCCTGAACAATGTCTGACTGTAGGGCAACTTCATATAAATCCCTAATTGCCCAAGCTTCCAGTTCTTTGCTAACGGTCTTTTCCATTTTTAGCCAGATTTGCCAACTAGGATATTCTTCCAAAGTGGGTTGACAATCGGTGGTTTTCTGCAATTCCCAACTAAAAATCGGCTGGGTTCCGCAAACAAATAATTGCCCTTCCCGTTTTTCCCTTTTTGGGGCAATATAAATCCTCCCACCAGCAGATTGTAAAGCCGATACAGTCAACTCCAACGCTTGCTGGACTTGCATCTCGGTCATCGAATGTAATAACCTCGCAACACGGTTAATTGTAGCCTCTTGTTGAGCTTGGAGACGACTTTGTTCGAGGAGGGTTGATTGTGCGATCGCAATTGATAATTGATCTGCAACCAACTGCACTACCTGCAATTCCCTCTCTGTCACCTGTCGAGGGGAACTATGATGGGACACCAATAATCCCCATAATTCATTTCGATGTAAAATGGGCACCACCAAGGAAGATTGTACCCCCATTGAGGTGAGGTATTCCACATGACATGGGTCTACAGGTCGAAAGCGAATATCATTGGCATCGAGGGCTGCAACTGTCTCCGGGCAATCTAGGGGACTCAAACCAATACTTTGGGATGCAACATCGACAATCGAACGCTGACGAGCCTTCAGAAACAATTCACGGGCTTCTGGTGGTATATCTCCTGGGGGAAAATGCTGTCCTAATAGGGATGGTAAGCGATCGCAATTTACCGATTCAGCTACAACTTCGCCACTGGCATCCTCATCGAATCGATACACCTTAACCCTATCAGTACCCAAGAATACACGTACTTCAGCAACGGTTCCAGAGAGTATCGCTGGTAACTCTAAGGATTGCCGGATACGGTTCATCATCCGATGTAGCAGCACTTCGAGAGAGTCAATAGTCATTTTTCTTGGCGTTCTCCGTGTCTTGGCGGTTTATTCTTTATTTATTCTGCATTCTGCTACTCATAATTTCTTCAACTGTATCATCCACAACATAACGACAAAGAAGCTGATCTAGTTCGAGAAAAGCAGGTTGCTGTATTTCCTCAAGGAGAAGTTCTACTAAATAGCTTAGATGCAATGCCTTCATTTGGTCAAAGTTGATTCGATCTAGCAATATCTCCTCTATTTCTTTAGCTAAATGAGAACCTTTTACAAAGCCAAAAATACCTAAAGACCCCCCTAGTTTATGTGCTGCCTGATATCCTGTTTTGCGTAATTCTTCTGACAAATTATTGGTTAATAATGCCCGTGAGACTTGCTGCAAAATTGTAATGCGATCGCAACTGTGTACCTTTAATCTTTCCCAAATAACTGTTAATGCTTCTTTCATTTGTAAATTTTTCTTGCTTTTTTGAACCTGTTTTGCTGATGTCGAAATTTTTTCTTGAGGAACAGACGCTTTGAGACGATAACCCAAACCATACACTGTTTCAATAAAATCAGTGGGTGCCCCTGCTTGCATTAGTTTCTGCCGCAAACCTTTAATATGAGCAGTCACCGTATCTTCCTTGGGTGCTTCCTCTATAGACCAAAGACGATTTAAAATTTTGCTCCGACTAAAAACCATCTGCTTGTTCAGCAAAAACAATTCTAACAAACGATATTCTTTGGGTGTTAAATTTAAACTAAAATCGTCATAACTAACCTCACAAGTAGCAGGTTCAAGTCGCAACTTTCCCCATTCCATCACAGATAATATCGGTGAATTTCGTCGTCTTAATAAAACACGAATTCGTGCCAATAATTCTTTAATATCAAAAGGTTTGACAACATAATCATCCGCTCCTGCATCCAGCCCCATCACTTTATGATTATTAGAATTTTGGGCAGTCAATAGCAGTATAGGTGTTTGATAATTATGAGAGCGTAATTTCTGGCAAAGCTTTATCCCGTCTAATTTTGGCAGAATAATATCTAGCAAAATTAAATCATAGCTCAAACTTTCTACCAGTTCCCAAGCAAGCAAACCATCATTTGCAATATCAACAACATAATGTTGATTCACCAAGATATGTTCAAGTGTTTTGACAATACACTCATCGTCTTCAACTAATAAAATTCTCATTTAATTTTACCCCACTGCACCTACAAGTTAGGACTTCATCATCAGAGGGAAGGCAAAAGTCAGAGTTCCAAATCGATTTTTAGATAAATTTGTTAGTTATTTACCAACATGTTTCTAATTATTTTCCGAAAACAGAAAATCAGTATCAATTTACAGCTATTCGCAAACCATTATTGACAGATACCTGAGCAAAAAGATATCCTACTTTATCTAAATTTACATTTACTTACTTTTTTTAACAATTTAAGATATCGTTTTCAGAACATTGGCATTAGTTAACCCGCGAGATTGATGAAGTTTTGTAAAGATGTAACCTTTCTTCATAAGTTCTTCAGATTTTTTGATTATCTTGCTGTTTATAGACCTTGAAGTAGATTCTATTTGTTGAATCCAACTAAACTCTCAAAGGGATTTATCAAAGATGACGCAAAAGTCAGACCGCATCATTGCAACCTCGACTAGTAGCGTGGATAAGGCATTCACAGCATCGACCTCCGTCGAGATGAATCGCCGCACGAAGCAGATTATGTCTGGGAATGATATTAATATTGTGCAAACGATCGCAACAAATATTTTAGACAGACGGGGAAGAATTAGCTTATGGGAAAAGTTTTGTTCGTGGGTGACGAGTACTGAAAACCGGATATATATAGGCTGGTTTGGGGTGCTGATGATACCCTGTATATGCACAGCCAGCATTGTATTTATTATTGCCTTTATTGCCGCACCTCCGGTAAATATAGGGGCAATTAGTTCGCCACTTTCCGGCTCTTTACTGGATGGCAATAACATTATCACAGCAGCTGTAGTACCGACATCAGACGCAATTGGTTTGCACTTTTATCCAATTTGGGAAGCAGCTTCTATCGATGAGTGGCTTTACAATGGTGGTCCTTACCAATTGATTGTGTTGCACTTTGCGATCGCAATTATTGGCTATCAAGATCGGGAATGGGAATTAAGTTACCGTTTGGGAATGCGTCCTTGGATTTCTTTAGCATTCACTGCTCCCGTAGCTGCGGCAATGTCTGTATTGATAATTTACCCAATCGGGCAAGGCAGCTTTTCTGCGGGTATGCCTTTGGGAATATCCGGTACATTTAACTTCATGTTGCAGTTCCAAGCAGACCACAATATTCTCATGAGTCCACTGCATCAACTGGGGGTAATTGGGGTATTAGGTGGAGCGTTTGCAGGAGCAATGCATGGTTCTTTGGTGACATCAACTTTGATTCGCACGAATGAAAATGAATCGGAATCGATTAACGCTGGATATAAACTCCGTCAAAAGCATCCCACCTATAACTTTGGCTTTGCTCAATTATATTTGTGGGGATTGATATGGAAACCTGTTAGTTTTCCCAACTCTCGCACATTACATTTTTTCTTAGCAGCTTTACCAGTAGCAGGAATTTGGTCTGCGGCTTTAGGTATTGATATCGCTGCATTTAACTTTGAAAAACTCACATTCACTCAACCAGAAATTTCAATTCCAGTATCTAATCATAGGACATCTCATATCCCAACCTGGGCAGACACAATTAATTGGGCAAATTTGGGGATAAAAGCGACTAGTAAACCTCAAGTTTATAACTTCCCCAAAGATTTAATTGCAGGTGAAGCATTACCTTTGGACTTGAGATTTTAGATTTTGGATTTTGGATTGGATAAGGAATGAGGATTTAATAACCTACAACTTTCGATTTGATTTGGAATGGTGCGTTACGCTGCGCTAACACACCCTACTTTTGGTACTTTTGCACTTTATTTAATCCGCGTTCCTAAGTATTGAGAGTAAACCTAATTCCCAATTCCCAATGCCCAATTCCCAATGCCCAATTCCCAATTCCCTTTATCATTCTGAATTTTGAATTACTTATGACTACAATTTTGCAACGACAAAGGAATCGTTTTCCTACCTGGGAAAGATTCTGTGATTGGGTAACTAGCACAGAAAATCGCTTATATATCGGCTGGTTTGGTGTGCTGATGATTCCCTTACTAGGGGTTTCCATCTGCGTCTTTACGATCGCATTCATTGCCGCACCACCAGTAGATATCGATGGCATCCGTGAACCCGTATCAGGTTCAATACTCTACGGTAACAACATTATTACCGCAGCCGTAGTTCCCATGTCAAATGCGATCGGCTTGCACTTTTACCCCATCTGGGAAGCCGCTTCTATGGACGAATGGCTATACAACGGTGGTCCATACCAGATGATTGGTTTTCACTACATACCTGCCCTTGCTTGTTATATGGGACGTGAATGGGAATTATCTTACCGTCTGGGTATGCGTCCTTGGATTTGTGTAGCCTATTCCGCACCACTGGCAGCGACAAGCTCCGTATTCTTAATTTACCCAATCGGACAAGGCAGTTTTTCCGATGGCTTGCCAATGGGTATCAGTGGCACTTTCAACTTCATGTTTGTGTTTCAAGCCGAACATAATATCTTGATGCATCCATTCCACATGTTGGGAGTGGCTGGAGTTCTTGGAGGTTCTCTATTCTGTGCAATGCATGGTTCCCTGGTGACATCAAGTTTGATACGGGAAACCACAGAGTCGGAATCTCAGAATCTTGGTTACAAATTTGGTCAAGAACAAGAGACTTACAACATCATTGCTGCACATGGTTACTTTGGTCGTTTGATATTCCAATATGCAAGCTTTAACAATAGCCGATCGCTACATTTTTTCCTTGCAGCTTGGCCCGTTGTGTGCATTTGGGCTACAGCACTAGGTATCTGCATCATGGGATTTAACCTCAACGGTTTTAACTTCAATAATTCAATTCACGACTCAGAAGGTCGAGTTCTCCCGTCATGGGCAGATGTCTTAAACCGGGCAAATTTGGGTTTTGAGGTCATGCACGAACGTAATGCCCATAATTTTCCATTGGATTTAGCCTGTGGTGAAGCTATCCCTATTAAAGTGGCACTTCAAGCACCTGCTATTTCTGGTTAGTTGTTAGTCGTTAGTTGTTAGTTGTTAGTTGTTAGTTAATTTTTACAAGCGACTGATTAATAACCATTAACCATTAACCATTAACCATTAACCATTACCAATTACCCACTAACCATTACCCATTAACAAATAATAAGGAGTAAGAAATGAGCGTAGTTACTGAATTAATTTTGAGTGCAGATAGTGAAGCTCGCTATCCCGCACCTAAAGAGCTAAGAGTTTTTCAAGACTTTTTAAAAAGTGGTGACCAAAGAATTCGTATTGCCAAAATATTATCGCAAAATGAACAGCAAATTGTTCAAATGGTAGTCAGAGATTTTGGGAACGCTGTCCCAATACTCCTAGTAATAGTGGAAATGAGCGTAAAACAGCTTCTTGTCAACGTGACCAAGGTTGGTATGTTCGTCTAGTTGCTTATTCTATTTTGGCGGGAAGTGAGAAACCTTTGGAAGAGATTGGTACGATTGGAATTAAGGAAATGTACAACAATTTAGAAATTCCCCTCAGAAATTTGGTTGAAGCTATGCGTTGCATTAAAGAAGAAGCCATATCAATGATGGATGAGGAAGATGCAGTTGAAGTTGGTCCTTATTTTGACTACATCATTAGAGCGCTGTCATAGGTTTTCTAAAGGGTGAAGTATAAATATAAAGAATTCAGAATTCAGAATTCAGAATTCAGGATTCAGAATAAATAATTTTTTCTTGAGAAAAATATATTTTGTACTTCATCTTTACTTGATTTGTCATTAACAAAAATCATCATATTTTAGGAGAAAAACAATGCAAGATGCAATTACTGCTTTGATTAATGTCTCTGATATTCAAGGCAAATATTTAGATAATAATTCCCTCGAAAAACTGCAACATTATTTCCATAGTGGAGATATGCGATCGCGTGCTGCTACAACAGTCAGTGCTAATGCAAAAAACATCGTCACCAAAACAGTCGCAAAATCTCTACTTTACACAGATATTACTGGTCCTGGTGGCAATATGTATACTTGTCGTCGTTATGCAGCTTGCGTGAGAGATTTAGATTATTTTCTACGTTACGCTACCTATGCCATGCTAGCAGGGGACGCTTCAATTCTTGATGAAAGAATTTTGAATGGTTTGAGAGAAACTTATAATTCTTTGGGTGTTCCTGTTGGTGCAACTATCCGTTCAGTACAAGCAATGAAGGAAGTTTGTACAAGCATTGTTGGTACTGATGCAGGTAAAGAAATGGGTGTCTATTTCGATTACATTGCTTCTGGCTTAAGTTAAAAAAATACGAGTTAAAAATTAATAGTTAAGAGTTAGGAATTAGGAGTTAGTTAGGAGTTATACCATTTTGACATGAAGATGCTCCCGAAAGAACCCCACCACCTGTGGTACCTCCCCTTACCTTATGCTCTTGCGTTCCCGCAGGGTAGGGGAGGTCGCAATACGGTACTCCTGAGGAGAAGCAAGCTACGGTTAAGGTTATGGAGACGTTCCACCGGAACGTCTTTACGATGATTCTAGCTATTCCCAATTCCCCATTCCCAATTTCCAATTCCCAATTCCCAATTCCCATGAGCATAATTACGAAATCTATTGCAAGTGCCGATCGCGAAGCTCGCTATCTCAATCCTGGTGAGTTAGATGCTATTCGTGACTTTTATGAAAGTGGATATCATCGTCTGAGTTTGGCTGCTACCCTCATAGAAAACGAACAAAAAATTATTGACAAGGCTAGCTTAAGATTTTGGGAATGCTGTTCTGATACTCCTAGTAATAGTGGTAATAGAATTTATCGGTCTTCCTGTCTGCGTGACCAAAGCTGGTATATTCGTCTCATCACTTATTCAATTGTGGTGCAAGACATAGAACCTTTAGCAAAAACTGGCACAATTGGAGTTCAAGAGATGTATGAATCTCTGGAAATACCATTGAATAATCTTGTTATCGCTATCCATTGTTTAAAAGAAGTTGCCTTAGAACTATTTACTTTAAAAGATGCCACAGAAGTTGCACCATATTTTGACTATTTGATTCATGAATTAACACCTTGAAGAAGAATTCAGAAGTCAGAATTTAGGAACCAGAAGTCAGGAGTTGGAATTTAAAATTCAGAGGGTTTTATCCCAACTCTTGCTTGCTAAGTTTGAAGAAAATAAGAGATTTTCCTTTCAAATTGCTACTCATCTATAAGTTGTCAACTTGATTGTGATAACTGTATGATTTCTAGAATAACCAGAGCGATGAGTTAGTAATTGATAATTGATAACTTATAATTCCTAACTTCTAACTTTTTCCAATTTATAACTTTTACCCAATTCGCTGTTTTAACAATGAGTATAAAAGTCAGTGGAAATAGTCCAATTATCAATCCACAACAATATCAAACGGTTCCTCTTTCGTTAGTTTCCCAAGCTGAACAACAAGAGCGTTATTTAAAAAAGACTGAACTTCAAGAATTAAATTCATTTTTTAATTCTGCCAATCAACGGTTAAAAATTGCCGAAATATTGACTAAAAATTCTGATGAAATTGTTGCTGCTGGGGCAAACCGGATTTTTTTTGGTGGTTCTGCAATGGATTATCTGGAAAAACCCCAAGAACCCATAGGAATGCCTGGTTCCGGTTACTATGTCGGTGAAGATTATCTGAGTGCAGCCAGAAAAAGTGGTCTCGATCCGACTAAAGAACGTCTTAAATTAATAGATAACCTTACCCTGTTTAATCCTTTCAATATTTGGTGGGAACAAGCAAAAACCCTATTTACTGACAGAGAACCACTTCCTGGGGGATTTCGTTTTATCAACATCTCTCGTTATGGTTCCACCAGAATGAAGCGATCAATGCGAGACTTATCATGGTTCCTCCGTTATATTACGTATGCAATAGTAGCCGGAGATAACAGTATTTTAACTGTTAACGTCCGAGGTCTTCGCGGTGTCATTCCAGAAGATGTAACAGAAGCTACTGTAGTCGCCCTCAAGGAAATGCAACGTAAATCTCTCTTCTATCTGCCACAAGACGCAGAAGCAAAGGAACTGATTAAAGAATCTTTTGAGGTATTGATAACCGAGTATCTAGCGGAAAAACCTCAAGTTAAAGTGAGAATTGGGGTTGATAACGAGCAACAAGGTTTAGTGTTACCTCAAAGTTATGCGATCGCATCCGAACATCGACCAAAATTTATCATGAAGTCGGTGCTATCGGAAACTGAAAAGCAAACCACAATTAAAGCTGCTTATCGTCACGTTTTTGAACGTGATATCACCACGACTTATGATTTTCCCAAGAGTGAACTGGAATCCCAAGTGAAAGCGGGACAAATTTCGATGAAGGAGTTTATCCGCAAGTTGGGTAAATCCCGTCTCTATCGTCGATTATTCTACGAACCTTTTACTATTAGTCGGGTTATTGAATTAGCGATGCGTCACTTTTTAGGACGGGGTTTAAGTTCAATTGAAGAGTTCCAAGGATACTTTGCTGTCATTACTAAAGGTGGTTTATCCAAGCTGATAGATGTGTTGGTCGATTCTCCAGAATATGCAGATTACTTTGGAGAGGAAACCGTGCCATATCTGCGTGGTTTGGGTCAAGAAGCTCAAGAATGTCGCAATTGGGCACCCCAACTCAATTTATTTAGTTACAATGCTGCGGTTCGCAAGGTTCCGCAGTTTGTCACCCTGTTTGCAAAATATCAAAAACCTTTACCCAATCAGCATTTCTATGGTTCTGGTCACGATCCCTTAGAAATTCAATTTGGTGCTATTTTTCCCCATGAAGAGGTGAGCGATCGCATTTCGACAACTGCACCCTTTAGCAGGGATAATCGTCGGATTCTCATTGCTAGCAAAGGTTTGGAACAGGTTCCGAGTACTGCGGTTCGTATTATGAAGCTAGAGCATGTAAATCATGTTAATGGTAACGGGAACAATCATTTAAATCCCAATTTGATGAATGATTCTATATTTGCGGCAATTTCGGCAACCTATCGACAAATATTTGGACGGGATGTTTTGGAAGGTCAACGTCTGATATCTGCGGAGTCGGAGTTATTGAGTGGTGCAATTACAATGCGGGAGTTTGTGCGTTTGTTAGGAAAATCTAAGCTATTTAGAAAAATGTTTTGGGAACCTCTGTATGTAACAAAGGCAATTGAATACATTCACCGACGTTTGTTGGGTCGTCCGACCTATGGACGTAGCGAAATGAATCTTTATTACGATATCTGTGCAAATAAGGGTTTTTATGGGCTAATCGATGCGATTATTGATAGTCAGGAATACGTTGATGTTTTCAGTGAAGATACTGTTCCTTATGAGCGTTATGTGACACCGAGAGGTTTTGCAATGCGACAGTCTCCAGCTAGTTACGCTGTGAATCTGTCGGAAAAATCATCACCGTTGTTACTGTCGAAATTAGATCGATTTGTTCCCAATCATCGCAATGGGAAAATGAAACATTTGCCAGAATCCCTCAATGGGGATGGGGTAAAAGTCGAAGAAGAAATATTGGACGGGGTTCGCAGTTATGTACAACCACTAGATACTAATTCTGAAAGTGAGGAAAGTTTGGTGAATCCAACGTGATTTTGTGGATGATTTTTCACCCAGAGAAGAATAAAAAAGGGAGCAATAGATGAATACAGCAGATGTTTAAAGAAAACCCGAAATTCTGTAGAGACAAGACATATCACGTCTCTCTATATTCAATAAAAATGCACACTGCTGTTCAAAGTTACCGAAATCCAAAATCTAAAATCTAAAATCTAAAATTACTATGAGTTTAGTTAAGCAGGTGATTGAGAATGCTGATGAGGAGTTGCGTTATCCAACTCCGGCAGAAATTCGGATGATTCAAAATTTTTGTGATTCAGGTGAACAAAGGATTCGTATTGCTACAGCTTTAGCAAAGAATCAAAGACGAATTGTAGAACTTGCTAGTGAGAAGTTTTGGAAACGATGTCCGATTACACCAAGTAATAGTGGGAATATGCGAAAAACTTCTTCTTGTCAACGGGATCAAGGTTGGTATATTCGTTTGGTTGCTTACTGTGTTTTAGCGGGAAATCAGGAACCGTTGGAAGATATCGGCACTATTGGGATGAAGGAAATGTATCAATCTTTGGGGATTCCGATTTTCAATTGGGTGGAAGCTGTGCGTTGTATTAAGGAAGAAGCACAGAAATTATTGGGTGATGAGGATGCTACTGTTGTCACTCCTTATTTTGACCATATTATTCAAACCCTTGCTTCCCCCGGTTCTCCCTATTTCATGAATGATGGTTCGACGGAATGGTGAAGAAAATAGTTAGGGGTTAGGAGTGAAAAGTTAGGAGTTAATAAAAAAGAAGAAAGAAAAAAGTTAGAAGTAAAAATCATAATTCTTAGTCTAAATCCCGTCAATTTATGGACTATTCCGAATTCTGATTGCTAAATTCTGAATCCTGACCTCTAACTTCTGACTACTGAATAGCTTTTTTGAACAACAAGAATTGCTGAGGATTCCTATATGACTATAGCTTTAAGACCTGGTTACGTTGGTTGGGGATGGTTTAGTATTATCGACGACTGGTTGAAACGCGATCGCTTTGTGTTTATTGGTTGGTCTGGTTTACTATTATTCCCTTGTGCTTATCTATCACTAGGTGCTTGGTTCACTGGCACTACATTTGTGACTTCTTGGTACAGTCACGGAGTAGTTAGTTCTTACATTGAAGGTTGTAATTTCCTGACTGCTGCGGTTTCTACCCCTGCAAATAGCATGGGTCACTCCTTACTACTTTTGTGGGGACCAGAAGCTCAAGGAGACTTGACTCGATGGTTTCAACTTGGTGGTTTATGGAATTTACAGCCTTTCATGGTGTATTTGCCTTAATGGGTTTCATGTTGCGGCAATTTGAAGTTGCACGGGTAATCGGAATTCGTCCTTATAATGCGATCGCATTTTCGGCTCCAATTGCCGTTTTTGTTTCCGTATTCTTAATGTATCCTTTAGGTCAATCTAGTTGGTTTTTCGCTCCTAGTTTTGGAGTCGCTGCAATTTTCCGCTTTCTACTATTCTTCCAAGCTTTTCATAATTACACCCTCAACCCATTTCATATGATGGGAGTCGCTGGTGTTTTAGGTGGTGCATTGTTATGTGCAATACATGGTGCTACTGTAGAAAATACCCTATTCAAAGACACCAAAGGCTTTAACACCTTTCGCGGTTTCAACACCACCCAAGCCGAAGAAACTTACTCAATGGTGACAGCAAACCGTTACTGGTCACAAATTTTTGGGATTGCCTTTTCTAACAAACGCTGGCTACACTTCTTCATGTTATTTGTACCCGTCACAGGCTTATGGATGAGTGCGATCGGTATGGTAGGTCTTGCATTTAATCTACGTGCTTATGATTTTGTCAGCCAAGAATTACGAGCGGCAGAAGACCCAGAGTTCGAGACATTTTATACCAAAAATATTCTGCTGAACGAAGGAGCCAGAGCTTGGATGGCACCCCAAGACCAACCCCATGAACATTTCCAATTTCCCGAAGAAGTGTTACCTCGTGGCAATGCTCTTTAAAGGGGAATGGGGAATAGGGAATAGGGAATACAGGACAGAGCATTGATAATTATTCCTGTATCCAATGCCCAATCCCCAATGCCCAATCCCAATCGCCCAATCCCAACTGACCAATCCCCAATGCCCAATC
>JAAUPE010000020.1 GCA_012034595.1 Calothrix sp. CSU_2_0
GGCAATGGGCAATGGGCAATGGGCAATGGGCAATGGGCAATGGGCAATGGGCAATGTGTTAAATAATCAGTGTTTCATACACCTATGCCCAATATACAAGCATCTATTACCTATCCCCCATGCCCTATTCCCCATGCCCTATTCCCCATGCCCTATTCCCCATGCCCCATCTCCAATACTCTATACCCAATATCTCGCCGATAATACATTCCCTCAAACTGTACCTTGGCAATTCCAGCATAAGCGCGATCGATTGCTTGCTTAAAATCTTCACCGATCGCAGTCACATTCAAAACTCGTCCACCATCACTAACAACTTCCGAACTCTGTAACTTGGTTCCTGCGTGAAATACCGTTGTACCTGCGGTTTCTGCCTCTTGTAACCCAGTAATTACCTTACCCTTAGCATAATCCCCCGGATAGCCACCAGAAGCCGCTACAACCGTCGCAGATGCGCCATGCTTCCAAGCAATCGGTGGCAAATCTCCCAAACGCTGCTGCACGCAAGCAATTATCAACTCTTCCAGGGGAGTATCCAACAATGGTAAAATCACTTGGGTTTCCGGATCGCCAAAACGACAATTAAACTCCAAAACCTTAAATTCACCATCAGGTGCAACCATCAATCCAGCATATAGCACACCTCGATAATCAATTCCCTTTTTCCTCAAAGCTGCGATCGTAGGTTCCAATACCTCCGTTTGTACCCGTGCCATTATTGCAGGTGTCGCCACAGGTGCGGGTGCATATGCTCCCATTCCCCCCGTATTCTCTCCTGTATCACCTTCCCCGATACGCTTATGGTCTTGTACAGGTAACAAAGGACGAATCGTCAAACCATCAGTCAGCGCTAAAACCGATACCTCCTGACCAAGCAAAAATTCCTCAACCACCACAAAATTACCAGCGCTACCAAACTGCCCGCCAAATATGGCATCTAAAGCAGATTCTGCTTCTGTAATAGTTTGAGCAACTATTACACCTTTCCCAGCTGCCAAACCATCAGCCTTAACAACAATTGGTACACTGTGGGATTTTACGTAAGATTTTGCAGATGTAATCTCAGTAAATACCGCAGCCTTGGCAGTAGGTATTCTCGCTTCTTGCATCAAAGCCTTTGCCCAGGCTTTACTTGCCTCGATTTGTGCCCCCATCCGATTGGGACCAAACACCATTAATCCTTGAGCTTGGAGATAATCAGTAATACCATGAGATAAAGGGACTTCTGGTCCCACAACAACTAACGAAATACCTTCTTTTTTGGCTAGTTTAGCCATTCCCTCAAAATCATCAACCCCCACACCAACATTTTCGCATCTTTCCAATGTTGCGGTTCCCCCATTTCCAGGGGTACAAAAAATCCGCTCAATTTGCGGAGATTGCAATAATTTCCATGCTAGGGCATGTTCGCGTCCACCATTACCAACAACTAAAACTTTCACTTTATTCGCAGTTCTCTGTTTGAAGTTTCTCTATTTGAGTGCGATATCCCGGAGGCATTAAGTTATGCTTGTCGCGATACTCCCTTGATATTAAGCTCGCGAAACTTTACTGGAGAATGTATCCTCCATCAAGATTTAGCCACTTATTCGTTGCTCCAAAAAGGGGTATCGTGCAAGTTTCCTTGTGTTTTCTCGGTTCGACTTGCTAGCAATTTTTTATGTTACACCAATTTTTGTCGGGAATTTTACGGAATTAAATAATACGGAATTAAATAATAGAGTTTAACTATCCCTGATTTCCTCAACCAAGTTGTAACTCTGAAAACCAGAATTACAACTTTAAATGATTGGGAAACCCTATAGTTAAATTACTGAGGAGTTTTGCGAAAACATCATTGTAAAGTAAATTAATAGTAGTATTGTCAGTATTGAAATTGCCCTTTAAATACTAAATTCAATAAAAATATAAGAACATGGCTAAAAGTATTGTTACAGGTGCCGCAGGTTTTATTGGTTCCCATATAGTTGAAACCCTGCTAAAACAAGGACAGCAAGTTGTTGGGATTGATGAGATTAACGATTATTACGACCAAAATTTAAAACGCAAAAATATAGCTCATTTACTCAACCATCCAAATTTTCAATTTATTGAAAATGACATTCAGTTTGTTGACTGGCATAGTTTACTACAAGAAACCGATGTAGTTTACCACCAAGCTGCCCAGGCAGGTGTTCGTGCTTCTTGGGGACAAGGTTTTCGTTCTTATACCGAGCGTAATATCAACGCCACACAAATTTTACTCGAAGCTGCAAAGGATGCAAAAAATCTCAAAAGATTGGTATTTGCATCAACTTCCAGCATTTACGGAGATGCCGAAACCCTGCCTACCCACGAAGGAATTTGTCCCGCACCAGTTTCACCCTATGGTATTACCAAGTTAGCTGCGGAAAGGTTGTGCGGACTTTATCATAAAAACTTCGGCGTACCGTTTGTGGCATTAAGATATTTTACAGTGTACGGTCCCCGTCAGCGTCCCGATATGGCATTTCACAAATTTTTTAAAGCCGTGTTAGATGACGAAGCAATACCTGTTTATGGAGACGGTGAGCAAACACGAGATTTTACATTTGTTAGCGATGCAGTTGCGGCAAATTTGGCAGCAGCAACTGTACCAGAAGCTGTTGGACAAATTTTTAATATTGGTGGTGGCAGTAGGGTTGTTTTGTCGGAAGTGTTGAAGATGATGGAGGAAGTTGTTGGTAAGCCTATCAAACGCAATCACATTGAGAAAGCAATGGGTGATGCTAGACACACGGGGGCAGATATCTCGAAGGCACAAAAAATATTGGGTTGGCAGCCACAAGTTTTGTTGCGTGAGGGTTTAACTCAAGAGTGGCATTGGGTGAAGGATTTGTATTAAATGTGATGCAGGCAAATAATTGTTTTTGAATGAGCCTAAGCACTTGCAATTATGGCTCAACTATGTTCCATAGCTTGACGTGAGTTAGACGGATTTTAGGGTCTACAAGCCTTATGCATCAAGGATTATTGGAACTAAGGCTGAAAGCAAGTTTCCATCTTTAGTTGAGAATAGAGCCAATAATTGACAAATTCAAGAGTTACTGATTTTATTCTCAATAAGACCAACGATTTTTAGCAAAGACTGCTTCTCAAACAATTTACTGGGCAAAGCTTTCATATCTGGTCACGTTAGCTTAAGTCGAATGGCACGAACTTAAGACACAGCCCTTACCCCGACAGGTTCCCAGCCTGGAGGCTGGGAACCGCTCCTTGGAGGCTGGGAACCAGTCAATTAAGAAGGAGGCAGGGTTCCTCTGGGAACGAGGCTAGATAAGAGTTTCGGCTTAACAAGCGTGCCATTCAGCTTAAGTCCTTGACCCTGGAAATGAGTTTACCGAAAATAATTAATACTTTTATAATTTCCAGATGCTAACTTAAAGTAGTACAATTAAACTGTAGTTGATGGGAAGTTCTTTATAGCTTTTGTTTAACTGTTTGTGAAGACTAGCTATGATTTAACAGGTTAAAGGGGGTAGCTGTATTGTTATCATGTTTTGACGTAGCAAATTACTTCATTCGCTTGGCAAATGAAACAGGGTCATTCTTAAGTAATCTCAAACTTCAAAAGCTTGTTTACTATGCTCAAGCTTGGTATCTTGCAATTCACGATAATCCTCTGTTTGACGAAGATTTCCAAGCCTGGATTCATGGACCTGTAATACCCACTTTATATCAGAAGTACAAAAGTTTTGGATGGCAGCCAATTTTGGAAGATGCCAACCCAGAATTACCTCAAGAAATTCAAGATTTTCTGAAAGAGGTTGCGGAAGAATATTTTGCCTGTGACGCTTATGAACTAGAGCAGATGACCCATGCTGAGACTCCGTGGGTTAACGCTAGGGAAAATCTCCCACCTGACACACCTTCTAACGCAGTCATTATCAAGGAGTCGATGAAGGAGTACTACAAATCTTGTGTCAAAGAAGATTAAGAAAACTAATATCCCCAAAGATGCTCCATCAGGTATTAGAGGAACAAAGCTGAAGCCACCTCAAGGCATCAGTTTTTCGTTTAAATACTATCAGGACGATAACAACAAGTTTTCTTGTATGGAGAAAAAAGTTATTTACTGGCAGACTCTCCTCAAACGATTAAAAGACCTGTCCACTTTAATGGTTCAAAACTTGTTAAATAATCGTAGTAGTACCCTGAGATGCCATCCTATTAAGTGGGAAGGTACTAGTGAAAACGGATTTGGTTTGCCAAACGAAGAACAATTAGTTGATACACCTTATCAGTTTTCTGTCTCGTCAAATGAACATGGTAGAGTTCATGGTTTCTTTATTGATGAAGTTTTTTATATTGTTTGGCTCGATCCAGATCATCAGCTTTATCCTGCTAAGTAAAACAAAGCTGTCTAATCAGATGTTAGGGCGCTATATATTAATATATATTCACTTGAATTCAAGAAATTGATTAAAAAGTACATGAACCCTAAAAGTTAAATCTAAAAACTCAATTTGAATTTATTTTTGATTATCACTCAATCAACACTCACAAAAGTTCGCAATATCGCACAAAGCTTTCCAGGTTTGATTGCCAATAATCCCATCAACTGTTAACTTTCGGGTGCGTTGAACGTTTTTAATTGCATTTTCCGTACCTAATCCAAAGTCACCATCAACTAAACCACCATATAATCCATTATCTTTGAGAACTTCCTGAACCATCGCCACTAATTCACTTTTTACACCACGACGTAATATGGGTTTACCTACTGGTGCTTTTGTACGTAAAGATTTCCAAACCATTTCATCTGCAATCCCAGTTTGCTTTAGGAAAAACTGATATTGCACCGTTTCGACTGCATGTTCGGTTTCCGAGCCAAAAACGCCATTGGCAGGAAAGCGATCAGGTCCCGGAAGTCTGGGGTTTAATAATTGTTACAGTTCTTTGACTTTTTCGCCTTCCAAACCGATTTTTAATGTGGGGAAGTTAGCGGAAATTTCTGCTGGCATGGTTTTTGCCTCCTTGTATTGCTATTTACTACCCCATCATCTTTTCCATGCATTCCGGAAGTTTATAGGTAATTTTAAGTTCTCAAGCAAAGCATATCCCTGACTTTTTGAAGTCAGGGATATGAAAAGGAAATATATTTTTTGTTAAGTTAAGTTGAGCGATGAGCAACACGCAAACTTTGGATTAAAATCACCAGAGATGCGATCGCCATTAAACCACCCCAAAACCAATAAGGTAAGAGTAATTGCTGTTGAATTTGGGCTGTATCGGAAGCTCCTAAGCGTCCGGCTGTTTCGCTAAATAGATAATCTAATTGGTGGTAAGTGCTGATACAAGCTTGTACTCCCAAAAATTGAACTGCAAAGCCTTGTACCCAACGGGTTGTTTTTAACCCCAAAAAGAGAATAATCATACCCAGCAAGGGAACAAAAATAAATCCAAATGGCGATCGCACCCAAACCAAAGTAGATACTAATAAACAAATTCCCAATATTTTTAAGCTTAAAGATGCAGTTTTGTAACTGCGCGATGCCACAATTAATACCGCACCTGCAATAGGTGGTCCCATTGGACCCGCAGCTGCAACTAAAGCACGACGAATCGGGTCCCAGGATGCCGGAAAGGTGTAAGCTGCAAAACCGGAACCATTGGGGAAAATTTGTAATTGCTGAAAATTTCCTCCCAATAGAGCAGCCATTAACCCATGCGCCATTTCATGAAACCAAGTCGCCAAAATTGTGAACGGATAAAGAATATAATCACCACCAGGTAACTGCCACAACAAAGCTGTGGCAACAGCTGCTCCAACTAACCAATTAAGCCCCATGCGGTCAATAACCGCAGGGGCTTCATTTGCGAGCAAAGGTTCTGAATTTTTCCAAGGTTCGCTCATACTACATCCACCAATACACCAGCCCTAAATAACTGTTGATTTCTGCTTTTGGGAATACTACGATGTTCTACTTGAGTCTATCGTAACCGGACTTGACTGTGGTTTGTGGAATAGATGAATTGTGTTGGATTTGACTTATCTCTTGTGGCTGGTTTATGTGTGCTGCTGTATCTAATTCTAGACGAACCTGAATTTGTGGACCCGATCGCGCCAGACGAAAGATAACTCCATCGGTGACAGGAATTTGCGAAACCCGATCGCCATCGACATAAGTACCATTAGCACCTAAACTCACAATTTCCCAACCTGTCTCTACTTGTCGTAATTCAACGTGATAACGGGAAACTACAGCGCTGTAGAGAACTACATGATTATCGTTTGCCCGTCCAACACGAATAACTGTTTCGTCCTCAAAAGTCCAACTTTGAGCTGGGAGAGATTCTTGTGGATGTAGTAAATTAAGTAAAATCACTGAATAGTTTGCAATTAATTTCAAACAAATTGAAACAGAAATGTGACTAAATCCCCCTTGCCCAGTCCAACGCGATCGCCTGGTCGCAAACGATGTCTGTTGCCTGGTAATAGGGGTAAATTATTGATGTATGTGCCGTTGGAACTACCCGCATCTTCAATGTAGTATGCATCACCTTCGACACGAATATCGGCATGAATCCGCGAGACAACTTCTGAATTGGGAAATCCCGATACATCGATGTCTGGGGGAATGCGATCGTTAGGCTTACCAATATGAATCACCGGGAGATTTTGCGGTAATTCAATATTTTGTTCGGATTGAACATGAATCAGTCGTCCAATCACACTTTGTATTTGGGTTGGTGTGTGTATTGGTATCGATGCCGCAGGAGCTTCGGCAACAACTGCCACAGGTTCGGGTTCAGCTTCAACTTCGACAACTGTTGCCACAGGTTCAGGTTCAGGTTCAACAACTGCTGCTACAGGTTCGGGTTCAGGTTCAGCTTCGACAACTGCTGGCACGGGTTCGGATGCAATAGTTGGAGGTGGTGGGGTTATTGGTGGTGAAGTTGTCATCGGTGCTGGAACAGCCGTTGGAGGTGGACTAGTTTCAGCGACTACAACTGGTTGCGGTTCGGGAACGGCAAAGGCTGTAGGTGGTAAAGGAGAAACTTCTGGTGCAACCGTAGGAGGTGCTGTCACCACAATTGGTTGTGCTTGTATAAGTGGTTCGGGAGAAGCCAAAGGAGGTACTTCCAGGGGGATATCAGGTGCGACTGTCGGTGCGATCGTAGGTGCGGCAACTGTAGGTGCAACGGTTGCAGCCGCAGTTCTCAAATTAAAGCCACATTGACCGCAGAACGATGCATCTGCCTGCACAGTTGCCCCACAGCTTGGACAGCCAATAGTAGCTGGTAATGGGGTATAGCAAGCTTCACACTGGACGGCACCGTCTGGGTTCGGGTGATTGCAGTTAGGGCAGACGATCATGGAAATAAGCCTTTTTTTAGGTCAGCGTTAAAGATGTTTGGCACAAAGCAGAGGGTATATTACTCTAGCTTCCGATTTTAGCAACTACTCCTGATGGGTTAGCTATATTCGCTGTATAATTTCTAATTCGTAATCCCTTGGGGCAAAAACCTCCGCTTATGTAATTCGTAATTTAGCGGTGAAAACTCAGGTAAATCTTGAAAATTTGCCGCAAGAATTTTCCACTGCTGTGCTTCCCCATTTGGTTTACAGGGAAAAGCAGATTATATTCTTTATTTCAGTACCCCTGCACTCATGTGTCGGTTTCTAGCGAGAAGTTGCAAATCAGAAATTACGAATCAGAAATTAAAAATTATGTAGCTTGTTTCCCTGGATGGGTAAGCTTACAGCGAGTATTTAGAAATGACGAATTGTTTCAGTCAGCTTGCTGAGAGAGGGTTTCTCTCTTTTCTAAATCCTCTCCCAAATTGAATGAGGCACGTAGTTCAAAGTATTGTTTAAATTTAATGTCTCCAGGAAAACTTAATACTTCGCTCTCGAATGTAAGCACCTCATTACTTTAATTCGCTACTTTAACTCGCTACCTGCTAACCCATCTAGTAGCCACCAAAGCTCCCCTTGAGGTTTGATTAAGCGCGATGGATATGTAAAGTCGTCCGCAACAGGTGCAAAGACTTGCGCTAAAGCTGGTCGCTTATTCGCCCCAGCTACTACAAACATAACGCACCGAGCGGCGTTAATAAACGGGTATGTGAAAGTTAGACGCTGACTACTATCTTTATTGCCAACTGTAACCAGCTTGTCTGTAACTTTTAGCGCTTCTGTGCCAGGGAAGAGGGAAGCAGTATGGGCATCGTCACCCATCCCCAACAAAATCACATCCAATGCTGGAAACTCACCTGGTTTGACTTGAAAAAAGCCTTGCAGTTCTTGTTCGTGTTTTGCTGCCGAAGTTGCTGGGTTCCCTTCTAGAGTCGGCATTGCGTGGATATTTGCCGCAGGAATATTAACTCGATCCAACCATGCCTGACGCGCCATTTTTTGGTTACTATCGGGGTGTTCGGGTGGCACGTAGCGTTCGTCTCCCCAGAAGACGTGAATTTTGTCCCAAGGTAGATTTTGGCTGGCGATCGCTTCATATAATGGTTTAGGTGTACTACCTCCAGATAAGGCAATAGTAAAAATACCTCGTTCCTGAATTGCGACTTCTATTTTTGAGAGAATGATTTCTTGCGATCGCGCAATCAACCCAGCTAAATCGGGCAATATCTCAATTTTTTTTGTCATACATCATCACCACATTGCTTTGCTTCCAGCAATACGATAACGAAATTATGGGAACTGTTTGGATTTGTTGCGGAAATTTTTAATTAATTGGGTAATCGATAATGGGTAATACAAGAAAGACGCGATGTATCGCGTCTCTACATTTGTAATCTATCCCAGTCAGAAATCGCTTCTCTTTGGGCTGTCAATAAATGCTGAATACCTTTTTCGGAGAAATCCATAAGTTGGTTTAGCTGCTGCCTGGTAAAGGAACCTTCTTCGGCAGTTCCCTGAATTTCGATAATTCCCAAATGCTGATTCATGACTACGTTGAAATCCACTGTAGCTGCCACATCTTCAACATAGTTCAAATCTAGAAACGGTTCTCCCGATAACAATCCTACCGATATGGCTGCTATTTGCCCAGTCAGAGGAGAACGTTCTAATACTCCTTGCTGAATTAATTTAGAAATCGCATTTGCTAACGCCACAAACCCACCTGTAATTGCTGTTGTACGTGTGCCTGCATCGGCTTGTAATACGTCTGCATCTACCGTTAGGGTGCGTTCGCCCAAAATATCAAAATCTATAGCTGCCCGCAAGCTACGTCCAATTAATCTTTGAATCTCTTGAGTTCGTCCCGATAACTTGATTAATTCGCGATCGTGACGTTGCTGCGTTGCTGATGGCAACATCCGATATTCGGCAGTCAACCAACCTTTGCCACTACCTTCGAGAAACCTTGGTACTCCTTGGCTAACGCTCACCGTACAAAGTACATGTGTATCGCCGCATTTCGCAAGTACGGAACCAGCTGCATACCGAGTAAAGTTTTGTTCAAAACTGACGGGACGAAGTTGATAGGGTTGTCTACCGTCGGGACGCTGCCAATTCATTAAATTTGCCTCAAATTTGTGGGTTTTAGGAGAATACAGCTTGAAAACGAAACTGGGAAACAAGGTTACAAAAATATTTATAATCTATCTTTGATAATCTATTTACAATTTTGTCATTAATTGCTGGACTCGTCGCTGGTAAAGTTTGGCAGTTTGATTTGTCTTTTTTAGATTCAAAGTAATAAAGTCACTTCTTTTCCAACTTTCGAGGGTTACAAAAATAAATATTTTGAGATTCCTCTTTCCTTCAAGCCATCTCAACCCACAAGAGAAATAATATTTTCTATAACCATATCGGGTGATTGGTCGCCATTGATAGTTAATAGACAACGGCGGCGATCGTAATATTCCAAAATCGGAATCGTTCTGTCATAAAATAATTCCACGCGACGCTGCACAATCTCTGGTTGGTCATCGGGTAAAGAACGTCCTAACGAACGACTTACCATTACAGCTTCCGAAACCTGTAAATAAATTGCCCAATTTAACTTTTGCCCTAGTTCGTCGAGTAAAAAATCCAATTCCTCAGCTTGAAATGCAGTACGTGGATAACCTTCCAAAATCCAACCGTGATAAGCTGCGAAATCTTGCTGGGGGATACATCCCTCGGTAAAGTTTCGCAGGTTTAATACCCGATCGCCAAGCGCACGCTCCGCATAGTTTGCTTCCCCGGAGGAGTACAGCATATCAACATCAGAATCAGATTTTTTTAAACTCGCTCCTCCAAAAGGAGACGATGAAAAGTAACATTTCACAAATTCAATCATCAACTCATCCGGTACGAGTTCACCTCTCTCCACAAAAGGTTGAGCAAACTTGCCCAATTCCGAGTTACTAACCACAGCCTCGCGTAAAATATCACCAGTAGAAACCAAAGGCACTTCAAAGCGATCGCAAAGTTGTTGAGCTTGTGTACTCTTCCCTGAACCCGAACCTCCCAAAATTACTAATCTCACAACAAATCACTCCTCTAGCGAAATCAAAGTTAAATCAAAGCCAAGTTAAAATTAAAACGGTCACAATTTGTTGTGCCCAAACAAACAGCAAATCTAACATTGAATAATTAGCCCCGACTGTTCCCTGATTTGAGGCAATTTGTACTTGGGAATGCTGGTTGCTATTTTTACTAACACTTATTTGTCAAAAGTGTAAATAAAATGTTTGTATTAATCCTTGACTACTCTTGACTTAGGTGCAAGCCTAGTGTTTGACTAATAAGGCAACTTGATAAATACACTACTTTTTGAAAAAGTTCCAGGAAATCTGAGATTTATAGGTAGATATTTTATTCATACCTTCAGCAAATCCGCCTTACCCCATTGTGTTTTTTAAAACATTAAGATATGGTTGTCCAGTTAGAAAGCCTAAGCATAAATTCGACACTAAAAGTCCCGTATGCCATTGAAGGACTAATCCAAGTTTTTACGACCTCGCACCGTAACTTTTTTACTCAGGTAATGGCGCAATCACTGAGGCTTGCAGGTCAAGGTACATCTGTTTTAGTAGTGCAATTTCTCAAAGGTGGTATTAATCAAGGGCATGAAAAGCCGATGAGACTGGGACAAAAGCTAGATTGGATTCGCTGCGACTTGCCCCGTTGTATTGATACACCACACCTTGAGGACAGCGAAACTCAATCCTTACTCGAACTGTGGCAACATACACAGAAAGTAATATCTGAAGGTAAGTATTCCCTCGTTGTACTAGATGAACTTAGTTTGGCTATTAATCTTGGTTTAATTCCAGAAACTGAGGTTTTATCATTTCTGGCAAAACGTCCGCCAAATGTAGATATTATTCTCACAGGACCGGAAATGCCTAAATCTATTTTGGATATTGCCGACCAAATTACCGAAATTCGTCGCAGTCAAAGACCTTAAGGATTTTAGATTTTAGACAATATAACCGCTCTCAAGGTATCCTTATAATTCGGCTACGATAGTTTGACCTATTTGAACTGCTAATTAAACGTGATTAAGAACGATATTTGGATTAAGGAAATGGCTCAACAGGGCATGATAACCCCGTTTGAGCCAAGTCTGATTCGCGAAATTACAGAAAATAATGCTGCACGTCGTGTTATTAGCTACGGCTTGTCTTCTTATGGCTATGACATTCGTCTTTCTTCTAAAGAGTTTCGCATTTTCCGCCATATTCCTGGAACTGTTATCGATCCCAAAAATTTCAATCCTCAAAATTTAGAATCAAGTCAACTTCATACTGATGTTCAAGGCAGCTATTTTATACTTCCTGCCCATTCCTATGGTTTGGGTGTAGCTTTAGAAAAGATTGTTGTACCTAGTAATATTACGGTTATATGTATTGGCAAAAGCACATTTGCTAGATGTGGGATAATTGCCAATTTAACCCCAGCCGAAGCGGCTTGGAGGGGTCATCTAACACTAGAATTTTCTAACTCTTCGAGTGCTGACTGTCGCATTTATGCTAACGAGGGGGTGGTGCAATTGTTATTCCTTGAAGGTGAACCCTGCGAAACTAGCTATGATGCACGTCAGGGTAAATATCAAGATCAAGCAGAGATTGTGACTTTAGCAAAAGTTTAATTAATAGTTATGAGTTAATAGTTAATAGTTATGAGTTAAAAATTCCTAATTCTTAACTCCAAACTCCTAACTCTTATTTCATGGAGAAAGTCTAGCTTTACCGAGACGGGTTGACTTGTACCAAGCTGCGATCGCAGGAGTCCATTCTTCGAGGTGGGGAAACATCATTTCGCACAGCTTTTGGATTTCCAGTTGTGCGTCCTTTTGTAGCGTAAGTCGAGGAAGTGGAGGAGCGATCGCAAATTAAAACTGACAACAAAATGCTGACGATAATCAAGGGTACTTTCCCCCTTGCATGTTCTTCTGACATTCCCGCTTCAAAATCTGCTTTGTATCGCTTCGCAGCTTCCAAACACCAATCTAAATCAGCTTCTCGCTGTTCTGGAGAATAAAAATATTTTTTACCCGTGCGATCGCTATAATTTCCCACTGGACGTAGGTAAAAAACATCCTCAATGTCTTTTTTCCCATCAACTACATCAATTACTTGTATCCCTGTATACCTGTAAGATTGTACGTCAAAAGAAACTCCTGTGCGATGTGTTCGCGCTTGTTGCATGACACTGTGGGGAAAATAGCCGCAATTAAACACTATTTGCGGATGTTCTGTACAGTTTCCAGAAACCATCACCTTCATATTACGTCTCACAAGCAACGCACCAGTGGAAACTGTTGCACAGTATACTTTTCCTTTGTACTCAACTACTCCTTCTTGATATGAAACTGAACGGTTTTTCTGGCAAATCTCTACTCTTGGTTGAGTCCTATCGGAAAAATGTAATCTATATCCAGTTGCATGACGAGGATGAACAAAATTTGGATTATTGATGGAATAATTTGCCGCAAGACCATTAATATGTGATAGTGCTTGAATTTGATGGATAAGTTTTAATGAAGTGCTATCGTAAGACCAGCTATTGCTGACATTGGTGCCATCGGAATTTCTCAAACCTTCCATCAACGCTTCAACTTCTGGAATGCTTAAAGTTAAATAACCATTTGGTAAAACTTTGTTTGCATCAGCATCATAGCAGTTATCCCGAAACCACTGACCCAAATTTTCTAGAACAATTGAGAATTTACCCGATTCCGATGCATTAATTTTTATTCCCAAGCTGCATAAGAAATTTATTTTCCTTGGCAATCTTAAATTGAAGCGAATACTATTGCGTCTTTCTGCGCTACCATCACCAATAAAAAAGCCAACTAACTTGGCAAAAGCTATTTTATCAATATTCCAAGGATTGTCCCAACTTGAACGTGCCGCATCAGTTAACCAACCTGTTTTTAGATAGCGTACAGGTTTACCAACTATGTTAGCTGCGGTTGTGAAATAATATGGCGTAAATTGCCCAGATTTTTGTCTATGACAGATGACCATCCTATGGTCTAAGGTCACTAAAGTATCAATTGCTGCTCCCTGAAGGGAATACATCCAACCATCATGATCGTAGACTTGCAGTGCTTTCGGTTTTTCAAACTGAATTTTGTTGCTAGAAATATCAATTGCTGCTAGTTCATGGGTATTGTCAATTTCTGACCACAAAACCCAACCTGTGGAAGTCAAAACTTCTGTATCTTGAGAATAGCAGCCGTAGTGCCCTCTATCCCTGCTAGCAAGCGCTTGACAATAATCTCACCACATTGTTCTTCACTGGGAAAGCGATCGCGATCGTCATATACAAATGCCTCTGTGTAGTCTTGGTGCATTGCGGCATATATAACTTGCTGCGGGTTGAGGGTTTTGGCAAGAACTTCTACACGAAATCGATGCATGACTGACCTGGAATGTCTATTTTGTATGGATATTTTCTCAGTCATTAATCATATAACCCTTAAGACGATTCGTAATTTATTATTTGTAATTCGTAATTTCATAGTTCATAATTTCTTAGTTCATAAATATTTGCAATCGAGAGAGCAAGTTTCTTAATGCTGTAAACCCTTATCTGGCAAGAATCAGGAAGAATAATTATTAATTTTATTTACAAAACTATATACAATCCTTTACAATCAGTTACATACAGAAACAAATATTTAGGGAAATAACATGACTTATAGAGGCGCGATTGTTGATGAGACAGGCAAACTGAACAATTTTGCAGTTGAGCCTAAAGTGTATGTAGATGTTCAAGGCGATCGCACTGGTTTTACTCCGTTTGCGGAAGTGCTTAACGGACGTTTGGCAATGATTGGTTTTATCTCGCTAATCGCATTAGAAGTATTTACCGGACATGGTATTTTTGGATTGTTACAAAGTCTGTAAGAATGGTTAAGGGTTATATAGTTGTGGGTTAGTGGTTAAGAGTGAAAAATTTCTCATAATTAATGACTCATAATTAGTAACTCGTGACTAAAAAACTTACAATTCCGAACCAATCATGGCTTTAACTGCATCTACAATGCTCTCACTGGGAACACAAGCATTAGATTTTAATTTACCTAATGTGGTGACGGGGCAAAATATTTCACTAGCTACGTTTGCTGACAAGAAAGCCTTATTGGTTATGTTTATTTGTCAGCATTGTCCATTTATAAAGCACGTAAAGTCTGAGTTAGCAAAATTAGGAAAAGATTACTTAAATAGCGATTTGGGTATTGTGGCGATTAGTTCTAATGACGCGACAAAATATCCAGACGACACACCAATGTGTTTGGAAAAAATGGCATTAGAGCTTGATTTAGAATATCCTATTTGCTATGACGAAAGTCAGAATGTGGCGAAGTCTTATACTGCTGCATGTACACCAGATTTCTTTTTATTCGATAGCGAAAGAAAATTAGTTTATCGTGGACAATTAGACAACAGTCGTCCGAGTAATGGTTTGCCAGTCACAGGTTCAGATTTACGCGCTGCAATTGGTTCTGTGTTAGCGGGGAAGGAAATTGTTGGGGAGCAGAAGCCTAGTATTGGTTGCAATATTAAATGGAAACCTGGTAACGAGCCTGATTATCTTGGTTGATATTTAATAAGTGACATTACAATTTTATTCACATAATCAAACAAATTTTTATTAATATCCTCAACTTATTATTAAATTAAGTCGGGGATATTAATTTTATTTTATTATGGTCAATCAGCTATAGATAAAAATTTAGTGGTTAATAGCTAATCATTATAGTAGTAGTATCGAATCATTTATTTTTAAAAAATGATTTTTTCGTGAGCATTACCCGCAATATTCATCTTTCTTTATGAGATTTCTCATAAGTAATACCCAGCCTACTACTATTTTTATAATAGCTCAGAACTATTAACCACTAACCATTAATGCTTAATTTCCAAATTCAAAATATAGCTACCTAATTGCAGTTCTCCAGACCACAATTCGTATTCAACTCGTAAATGTTCGGGTAGGGGATGCCCACTAAGGGAAAGGTTGCGGGTGAAGTTTCGCAAACGAATGGGTTCATGAGGTTGGAATGATTCGCTGGGTAGCCAATATCTACTAACCCCATAAACCCCCTGTTCCCAGAAGTGACGGTAACTTAGCTGTGTATTCCCCTGCATCGTCATTGTGACGCGATAGGGGGATATTTCCAGCCACAAAATTCGGGGACTACCAGGTGTAGGTATATTGCAGCTCGGATACAGTTCGTTTCGCGATCGCGAACTAGCATTGTCGCTGTTTTTTTGGTGCGGTGCAGTTAAGAGTAAATGGAAGCGATCGCTATCTTTTTGGTACAATGTTGCAGCCGTTTCGACAACAGACCACACGGGTAAGTCTGTAGAAATTAGTGAAAGGCACACGGGTTTGCGTTGGTGAGTCAGCATGGGAGCGATACCGGCAATTAAATTCCAAGTTGGTGAATATTTGCAAAAAACGAAACTATGGATAAAGTCCTGATTTGGCAAGCATCCTGATGACTTGTGTGAGGGAGCCAGAAGATTGCAAAACAAGCTTCAAGCAAAGTGAAAAATAATTCAAATTTGGTAGAACGTTATGGTCAGATAAAACGGTAGGATACTAGCGCAGTCACACGCCAGTTTATCCTAATGTCGCCTTCTGTTATAACCGTAGACACAAAAGAAGACGTTTCACAAGATTTAATTATTAACCTGTCACCTTCTGGGGTATCCTTACGAGGTCGCATTCGAGTACCGGGAGATAAATCTATATCTCATCGTGCCTTAATGTTAGGCGCATTAGCGCAGGGTGAAACGAAAATTCAAGGATTACTTTTGGGAGAAGACCCTCGCAGCACCGCAAGCTGTTTTCAGGCAATGGGTGCAGAGATTTCAACCCTGAATACGGAATTAGTCACCGTTAAAGGAATTGGGTTAGGAAATTTACAAGAACCATTTGATATTTTGAATGCGGGGAATTCCGGTACGACCTTGCGGTTGATGCTGGGAATTTTAGCTTCCCACCCCGACAGGTTTTTCACTGTTACCGGAGATGAATCGCTACGTAGTCGTCCTATGTCCCGTGTTGTCAAACCCCTACAGCAAATGGGGGCTGAAATTTGGGGACGCAAAGCTAATTCCCTTGCTCCTCTAGCTGTGAAAGGACAAGCCCTAAAACCAATCCATTACCATTCTCCCATTGCTTCGGCACAAGTTAAATCCTGCGTGCTTCTAGCTGGCTTAATGACCGAAGGTAAGACCACTGTCACCGAACCAGCTGTTTCTCGTGACCATAGTGAAAGGATGTTACGCGCATTTGGTGCGAATTTGTTGGTAGACCCTGATACTAAGAGTGTAACTGTAGTAGGTGGGAATACGCTACATGGACAATCAGTGATTGTACCTGGAGATATTAGTTCGGCAGCCTTCTGGTTGGTGGCTGGGGCAATTGTACCGGGTTCGGAGTTGGTAATTGAAAATGTCGGTGTTAACCCAACTCGCACGGGTGTTTTAGAAGCTTTGCAATGATGGGAGCTGATATTCACCAAGAAAATCAACGGGAGGTTGCGGGGGAACCTGTAGCCGATTTGCGGGTACGTTGTGTTGGAGCATTAAAAGCCTGTACGATCGCGGGGGATATAATTCCCCGTTTGATTGATGAAATCCCAATTTTGGCGGTAGCGGCAGTGTTTGCTGAAGGTACTACTGTGATTAAAGATGCCGAAGAGTTGCGGGTTAAAGAGAGCGATCGCATTACTGTGATGGCACAACAGCTAACCAAAATGGGGGCAAAAGTAACTGAATTACCTGATGGGATGGAAATTACTGGGGGAACCCCGTTAACTGGTGCCGATGTGGATAGTTTTACAGACCATCGAATTGCCATGAGTTTAGCGATCGCATCTCTCAATGCCACGGGAAAAACTACTATTCATCGCGCGGAAGCTGCGAGTATTTCTTACCCAAATTTTGTCACCACGCTGCAACAAATTTGTCAGTAATTTCGTGTTCATAATTCTCCCTTCTTCGCGCTTGTGGGAAGGGTTTTTTCTAAAACTATATACAAAACCATATAATAATTTTTTATAGATTAAATAATCATCTTTAAATGTATTTGTAGTAAATTATACATACCTATAATTAAATTAATCATAGGTATGTATATTACATTACTTAAATTATGTTTTGAAAACTTAATAATTACTTATAGCAAATTATTTTCGATAGGAATTGAAATTGCTCTCGCCAATGCTTATCCAGAATATTCTGATTGCGGGGAGCGCATGACTGTGGTACTTTTTACTTTCTTCGTATCTCTATCTTCAGGTTTTAGTAAAAATTATCAATAAAATATCCTTGTTGCAACTTACTCCAATTATTTGCTATATTCTCAATTGATAGCCTTTGTTGAGAAAGATTAGTATGTCTGTCTACACATCTGCTTCACTTAAGGCAGAATTAAACGATCGCGGTTGGCGTTTGACTCCCCAAAGAGAAGTTATCCTCCATATCTTTCAAGAACTGCCGCAGGGTGAACACCTGAGCGCTGAGGATTTATATGAAAGGTTGGAACTTGATGGGGAAGGAATCAGCCTATCGACAATTTACCGCACCCTGAAATTGATGGCACGGATGGGAATTTTACGGGAATTGGAACTGGGAGAAGGACATAAACATTATGAAATCAACCAGCCCCATCCCCATCACCATCACCATTTAATTTGTGTGCGATGCAATTCGACGATTGAATTCAAGAACGATTCGATTTTAAAAATTGGTTCAAAAACAGCACAAAAAGAGGGTTTTCACCTGCTTGATTGTCAACTGACAATTCACGCTGTTTGTCCCAAGTGCCAGCGAGCATTAACCCCTGTGTAGCACTTGAGTGTTTTTAGGGGATTAATTTGCGTAAACCACCCATAGCAATATGAGCGGTTATCTATTGAGACTCGCCATTGGAAAGCAACTTCTTGGGCAAAAATGATAGACTACATTACAGAAGCGGATGTTAAAAGCGTCCGCTTCTAAGATCGTTGAGACTAACACCATAAAACTCTTGTGCTTGCCTGATTGCTATCTTTGTATCGTTCCCCATGACTCCATTAAGTGGACCTTTGTAAAAGCCTTTTTCTCTGAGTCTTCGTTGAATTTCCAGGACGTTGAACTCATTCCTAGTTCCGGTATTGATGGAACTGTATAATTTTGCACGGGTTGTTGGTCCCGCGACACCACTGGCAGCGAGGTAATTCTCTGCCTGGAAGCGTCTGACTGCATCAGCAGTAAAAGGACCGTAGTAGCCGTTTGGCTGTCCTTCTAAGTACCCAGCTTTAATTAATTGCTCTTGTACGACTCGCACAGCTTCACCGCGATCGCCTAGTCGAAGTTTGTCGTTGGTTCTGGGTCGAGGTGCGCTATCTTCGCCATATCCAACGCCAATGGGAGGTAGACGACGCATGGTAGCAGGACCGACTAAACCGTCAGATTCTAGATTATAAGCTGTTTGAAAGCTTTTGACGGAATCTTCGGTAATGGTTCCAAAAATTCCTGTCGCATTGCCATAGTAGTAACCTGCAACACGCAGACGCTCTTGGAGAATCCGTACTTCTTCACCTTCATCCCCTTTACCTAAGATACTGGGGGTACGACGCTTGGCAGTTGGGGAGGTTGTCTTATTGGAGACATTTTGAGCTACTGGCTTTTTCTGGGTAGCTGTGACATTAGTCGTCGTTTTTCGGGTTTGGGTAGTTTTGGCTGGGGGTTTCCAATTTTCTAATTTATTCACGGTTGTGCCTCCAGCAATGCCGCTAGCTTCCAATCCAGATGCTTTTTGGAAGCGTTTGACTGCATCTTCGGTACGAACATCGTATAATTGCGTAATTGGAGCTTGGTAAAAACCAGCTCGTCTTAAGTCTTGTTGAAGCTCACGAACAGATGGTCCGCGATCGCCTTTTTGTAATGCGATCGCGCTACTCATGGCGGTCATTAAAGATAAAGTTAGGGCTAGGGGTAGCATATACCGCCAAGCTCGACTCGACAGCTTCTTCCAGTTTGGCGATGCTCCCCGATCTAGCAAAAAGCTGAATCCAGCTAGTTCACTGGATGGGCAGTCTTCGTAGTCGAAAGCTAGGTGTAAATACGCAAGGTTTTCCATAGTTTTTTCCTAATATTTTCCTACACCACTTGTTCTTATTCGATAGCTGCTTTGGGTTGATACACTAAGTTTGGCAGATTTTACAGTGTTTGTATATCCACATCCTGCCATAAATTGGTTCTGTATGCTTCAATTAATTCCTCAGCAATATCACGCAGGATTTGTGGCTTGATTTTGCGGAAAAATTCACCAATTATTGAATCAAATCATTGATTTTTTGGCAATTTCTTCATCTTCTTTCTGCGAGATACCTCATCCGCTCCTAATTAATATTTTGGAGACAGGAGTGTTTGGATTGCCCCAATCTTGGTTAAAAGAGGAATTTCTAGGATATGAAGGGAAATCAGGCTTTTGTTTACATTTGGGAATCTTTTGTAAAGATTATAGATATGTGTAGCTCAGGGTACAGTTCCGTCTCAATCGAGGGTTTCGGGTAACGCATAGTTAAATTCGATTTATGTCTATTTCGATTTATGTCTATGATGTCCATCGAAAAAGTCGATTTGCCGCGTCTTGCTGGGGGAAATACCCTGGAAATTGATGGCTGTTACAACTGTTATTACTGGGTCAAATTAGTTTATCAAATTCCTCAAGGTATCGGGGAAAATTTATGAAATTATCAAGGTCAGCACCACAAGTAATCAGTTGTGGTGCTGATGGTGGGTAAAATCTGGTTCAATCGCGTCGTTTTTTGGCATTATGATTAAGGTTATATGTTAATTTGATGCTGCAAGTGTAGAGGTTGGCAGCCTGAAATTTTAGAAATATTTTTGATAATTTGCAAGAAACTACTGCTAGGGTGGAAATGTCTGTATGTGAAATTTATAGGCGTTATGGTGAGAATTCGGGGATGCTCGTTTCCCCATACCATGTATATCTATGAAAGATAATGCTGAGTTCACCCGACTTGAGTTTTTCTCGAACCTTACCTACATATCTATTTAATCAGCTTGGGAATTTGTTAGAGCAAATGACTCAAGCTACTGAAGGTGAGGTTTTATTGATGACGGAAGCTGTTTTAGATAGGGTTCCCATTTCCAGTGAATGGAGAATACAACGGTTTACTGTGGTCGTTTCACAAGGGTTTAGCGCTCTTTTGGTGGGTAAACCAATGGAGGAGGTGACAGGGGGTTTGCTTGGCAGTGAGGAGCAATTAGAAAAGGTATATGGACTCGTTGGTAGTTTGGGGAATGGTGAGAGCGATCGCGCTTTAAATGTCAGCTTAACTTTTGATTTAAATGCGATCGCATCTTTTTTATTAGAATTGCGTAATTTATTTGCCTGTGATTCTCAAATTTATTTAGATTTGCAATCCTATTCTCAAAAGCTTGTACCAAATAACAGTACGCTTCAAGAAAAGTTTACGTTACTTTTACTTGAATCTCTAATTGACCAATCTCAAGAAACAATAGTTACTAAATCTAGTTTGAGTAATTTGAATTATTCTGCTTGCCAGCAGGTTGAAGAAGCTTTACGGAAACAAATTGCCCAAGAACGTCTCTTAAATCGAGTTACAACCCAAATCCGTAATAGTTTGGATTTATCGGTGATTGTGGAGACTGCAATTTCCCAGGTGCGTGAGTTTTTGGAACTGGATAGATTGGTAGTTTATAAGTTTGAGAAATATCAGGTTGGGAAAGATAAATTTGCAGTATCACAAGTTAATAATCAAGAACATTTGACTATTAATTCTTATGATTACTCGGATTCTAATAAGATTTTTAATTTGGAGAATTCGCAAATTATCGAAGCTCCTCAACAGCAGTCGATTAAATATATTGGCTGTATAATTTATGAAAATTTGAAGAATGAGACTATCCCATCAGTTTTAAACTATCGAGAGAAAAATTGTTTTGCTCCAAGTACAAAATGCTGGGAAAAATATTGTCAAGGTTTTACTTTAGCTATAAATGATATTGAAAAAACATACGCTTTGGAAAAGTGTTTATTAAAGCTTTTAAAAGATGCTCAAGTGCGAGCAAAATTAGTTGTACCAATTATCTTTGAGCATAAACTTTGGGGATTATTAATTGCACATCAGTGTCATGACACTCGAAATTGGAATGATAGCGATAGTAATTTAATGACTGCCATTGCCGAACAATTAGCGATCGCAATCCATCAAGCTGAATTAATGTACTCGTTGACTGAGGAAAAGAAGTACCTGGAACAGCGAGTTGTCGAACGCACAATGGCACTACATGACGCATTGGAAGCTGCTAAAGCTGCTAGTCGTATTCGTAATGAGTTTCTTGCTACCATTAGTCACGAACTCAAAACTCCATTGACATATGTAATTGGTATGTCTTCAACATTGCTACGGTGGTCATTTGGAGAATTGACACAACGACAGCGTGATTACTTGCAAACTATCCATGATAGCGGTGAACATTTGTTAGAAATGATTGATGATATTCTCGATTTGTCGCAACTGGAAGCTGGGAAAGCTGTGTTAGACATTACGGAGTTTTCATTACAAGAAATTGCCGAAAATATAATTAATGAATTGCAGGAAAAAGCGACTTTTCAACAAGTAGAATTGAAGCTAGATTTGCAGTTACATCAAAGACGCGATCGCTTTTGTGCGGATGTGCGAAGAATTAGACAGATTTTGAGCAATATTCTGAGTAATGCGATTAAGTTTACTCCCGAAAATGGAAGTGTTACTTTGCGTTTGTGGTGGGAAAAGGGAACAGCAGTATTTCAAGTTGAAGATACAGGTATTGGAATATCAGAAGAACAATTACCCCAACTTTTTGAGAAGTTTCATCAACTTCATACACCTTATAACCGTCGTTATGAAGGAACTGGTTTAGGATTAGCTCTTACCAAGCAACTTGTGGACATGCATCGCGGTAGAATTGAAGTAGAATCAACGGTTGGTGCAGGTTCAATTTTTACTGTTTCAATACCAGCACAAACTATAAATTCTCAGTGAATTAGGTATTAGATATTAACTCTTTATTTTTATATTTAATTACTAATTCCTAACTCTCGAATATGATGTTGAATATGTTCTTCGATAAAACTTGCAATAAAGCAATAACTGTGGTCGTAACCTTCTTGATATCGTAAATTTACAGGCTGATTAACTTCTTTACAAGCTTGTTTAAATAATTCCGGTTTTAGCTGTTCTAATAAAAATTTATCAGCCGTACCTTGGTCAATCAAAATATTACCATGATACTTATATTTTTTAACTAGTTCGCTCGCATCATAATCGCACCACTTTTCTTTATTTTCTCCTAAATATTCGCTCAATGTTTTTTCTCCCCAAGGACAACGCATCGGTGCAACAATTGGTGCAAATGCTGAAACAGACTTGAATTTATCGGGATTTCTTAAAGCACAAATTAATGCCCCGTGTCCTCCCATTGAATGCCCAAAAATACCTTGTTTGTCAGTCTGTATCGCGAAATTTGTTGCAATTAAAGTGGGTAATTCGTTAACCACATAACTGTACATTTGATAATGTGAATTCCAAGGTTCTTCTGTTGCATCTACATAAAATCCTGCCCCTGTTCCAAAGTCCCAATTTTCATCTTCACCGGGTATACCTGTATTTCTAGGGCTAGTATCGGGTACAACTAACATTAACCCATGTTCTGCGGCATATTTTTGTGCCCCCGATTTAACCATAAAGTTCTCTTCTGTACAGGTTAATCCAGATAGGAAATATAGTACTGGGATAGGTTGTGATTTTGGTTGTGGTGGGTGATAAACTGCAAAACGCATATTGGTTTTGCATGTAGTAGATAGATGGGAATAAAAATTCAACTTTCCACCAAAAAATTTGTATTCATTGACAATATTAAGACTAGACATAAGTTTTTATTCCTCTTTCCTGAACTTTCTCGCTTATCCTCGTCTTTTTTATTTTTTACTCTAGTTCTCAGATCGAACTTGGTAATTAATTCTCGAAAGATTGCTTGTTTATCTCTTTATTATTCTACAAGATTATCTAACGTTTCTTGTACAGAAATATGATAGTTTAAGTTTTGCTCTCTTGAAAATTGGTTATGCTTGGATTAAAATTATACAATTTATCAATTAAAGTTTTTATAATCTCTTTTTAACAAGGAAAATATTTTCAAATTATGAAATTCACCTTTCCAAAATCCAAATTCTCTGAGAACCCCCTCTTCAATAAAGCCTAGCTTTTCTAACAAAGCCATTGAAGCTATGTTTTCTAACATAACTTTTGCTTCAATTCGGTTTAATTCTGTATTTTCAAATGCAAATTTAATTATAGCTGTTAATGCTTCTGACATAATCTTTTGCCGCCAGTAAGCCTTAGTCAATTCGTAACCTATTTCCGTACAAAAAAGTGGTTTACCCCAGAAACGATAACCACAAGTACCAATAATTATATTTTCATCTTTTTTGGCAATCCCCCAACGAATTCCTTTTCTAGTTAAAAAACGGTCATTCCAGTTATTAATGAATCTTCTTGCCCGTTCCATGTTTGTAAATGCTTCCGCATCATGGTATTTCAACACATCTTTATCAGAAAAAAAATCGAAAATTGCTTCTGTATCCGATACTTTGATTTCTCTTAATATGAGGTTTTCGGTTTCGAGTTGAGGAAATTTATCGAGCATATTACTAATTACTAAGATTAAGCAAATTATTACCCTTTACTCTGACTTCCGAATAAATAGCGGCAATTAATAATATTTCTTTACTTAAATTAAAATTATTTATTAAATTAATTTAAATATTTAGTAAAAGTTACTTGAACCTCGTCCGTTTTGGTACTAGCGAGTTTTTGATTACTCTGTTCCCTTGTTGTAACGTCATGTAGATGTATACCACTAGCGCAGAACACAACGGGGAACTCCGTGTTTACCCGTTAGGGTAGGAGTTTGTCACAGACTAATAATCTCAACATAATTTACGGAAAACTACAGCTTTTAAGATAGACTAGAATTGAAAGGCTACTTAAAAAAAGCTATTTATTTTAACTAAATTGAGCAAAAATATTACAGAGTAAGGGTATTCTATTTAAATGCCCCTACTCTTTGTAGTTAACAACCTCGAACAAACCCTGAATCATTGATATATTCCATGTCCAATTATTGTTTATTGCTTGATGATACAAGCCTCCGGCTTGATCCGTGCGGTTAATCGATAATCCAAAATTGATTGACCTAAACTCAGCAAGCTAAATCGGACAACGTTTGAGCAAGTTGCGAATCATATTATCTTTAACCATCAGCAACCGTGATGCTTGAACTAATGTTTCAATCATCTGCTCCTGTGTCATATTGTGCGCTGATTCTTCCATCATTCGCATTTGAAATTGCTGTTCCAATGTTAATTGAAAAGCTTCACTATCCATAACGATCTCCTGTTTAATTTTTTATATGGCAAGTAAATACCACATTAGTGGATTTAAATCAAGATACATTTCGAGATTGTAGTATTACGGATTTCATTTGTAAAAACTGTATATACATTTTTTTATGACCATTTCTCAAGTAACTTTGTCTTCGTTAACAGCGATCGCACAACAAACCCGTTTAGCTGCGTTGCGGTTAGCAGTGCTGGCAACTGAAGAACGGAATCGAGCAATTGAAGCGATCGCACAAGCATTGGAATCTGCTCAGGATGATATTTTACGGGCAAATGTTGGAGATTGTGAAGCTGCTACGAACGATGGGATTGCGAAACCACTTTATAAACGCTTGCAATTGGATCGACACAAACTGCGTGATGCAATTAATGGTGTGCGAGATGTTGGTAAATTAGTCGATCCTGTTGGTACGCTACAAATTCATCGCGAAATTGATAATGGGTTGATTCTCAAGCGAATAACTTGTCCTTTAGGAGTTTTGGGTGTAATTTTTGAAGCACGTCCTGAAGCTGCAATTCAAATTGTCTCATTGGCGATTAAGTCGGGGAATGGTGTTATCCTCAAGTGCGGTAAGGAAGCTGTAGGTTCCTGTGAAGCGATTGTCAAAGCGATTAAACAAGGACTTTCGCAAACTGCGGTAAATACTGATGCTGTGCAATTGTTGACAACCCGTGAAGAGACTTTGGAATTATTGAAGTTAGATAAATATGTCGATTTAATTATTCCTCGCGGTTCTAATTCTTTTGTGCGGTTTGTGCAGGAAAATACTCGCATTCCCGTACTCGGACATGCTGATGGAGTTTGTCATTTATATGTTGATTCCGCAGCAGATTTTCAGAAAGCAATTAATATTGCAGTTGATGCTAAAACTCAGTATCCTGCTGCATGTAATGCGATTGAAACAATGTTAGTTCATGCTGATATTGCTGCAAAATTTTTACCACAAGTCGCAAAGGTATTACAAGGATTGAATGTAGACTTGAAAGGATGCGATCGCACTTGCCAAATTTTACCAGAAATTACCAAAGCAACGCTTACCGACTGGGAAACTGAATATAGTGATTTAATTTTAGCTGTGAAAATTGTTGATAATTTGGAGGAAGCAATTACACATATTAATAACTACGGCTCTAAACATACCGATGCAATTATTACCGAAAATACCGATAATGCGACTACATTTATGTCGCTTGTAAATGCTGCTGGTGTATATCATAATTGTTCGACTCGCTTTGCTGATGGCTTTCGCTACGGATTTGGTGCTGAAGTGGGTATTAGTACGCAGCAAATGCCTCCACGGGGACCAGTTGGTTTGGAGGGTTTGGTTACTTATAAGTACCAGATGACGGGAAATGGTCAGATTGTTGCTGATTATACTGGAGAAGAAGCAAAATCATTTACTCATCGTGATTTATTCGATTAGTTAATTAATAAGTATCTTAAACTCTACCAAGCACAGACTCAACAGTTAGAGTTTTTTTGATAAAAATAGCCCAGATTGATAGTTTTGTTATCAATAAATATAATTGCTATTCAGTCAAATTTGTTGCCATTTTGGCAGACTATCACTTTTAATCAATTTTAAAAACAGGTAAAAATTATGACGTTTCCTTTAAGGGAACAATTAATCATTGCCTAATAGTGGTATGAGGGGTTAGCATCTTTTGTAACCTCCAACAATATTTGTCTATTTAATCTTAGTAAATTGGTTAATAATTCCTTTAACCTTGAACAATGGCATAGTTGAACTATTGAAATTTAAAGGATGAGAATTTGTGCCTGAATTGAACGAACTTTCTGCGATCGCATTCTGGGAAAACCCTTCCCCTAATGATGATACCAGCGATGGATATGATTGGGTTCTCGACTCGATTATGTCTGCAAGTCCTATCGATCAACCTGCACCAATTGATATAGTTGTCGAACCAACCACTCAACCTGATAATTAATATTCTGGTTGGAGTTAGGAATTATGAATTATGAATTAGGAGTTAGGAATTAGGAATTAGGATTAAATAATAACTAATAACTAGTACATGACGGCGGAAATAAGCTTACCATTTTAAATAGCTGAAAAGCTTATAGAATATTATTTATTCCTTCTGTCTTCTGCCTACTTACTTCTATCTTCTCGTACTAATAACTAATAACTTAAATTAATGCCTTAAGTAATGCTTGAAATTTGAGTTGAATTTCTGCCAGTTCCTTATCAGGATCGGAACCTGCTACAATGCCAGCACCTGCATATAAACGTGCTTTGTCACCATCGATTAATGCTGAACGTATTCCGACAATAAATTCACAGTTTCCCGAAGCATCTACCCATCCTAAAGGTGCAGCATATAAACCTCTTTCAAAGCTTTCATATCGTCGAATTTCAGTACAAGCAAAATCGCGATCGCAACCCGCAACGGCAGGTGTAGGATGTAATTGGGCAACAATTTGTAATGGGTGTACGTTACTAGGAACAGTAGCTCGAATTGGTGTCCATAAATGTTGAATATTTGACAATTGTCGTAACCGTGGTGCTAATATCTCCGGCAATAAACCTAATTTTGATAACTGTTGCGTAATAAAATCAATTACTAAGGAATGCTCATGTTTTTCTTTGTCGCTATTTAACAACAGGTTTGCATTTGCAGCATCTTCCTGGGGAGTTTTTCCCCTTGGGGCACTTCCTGCTAATGCATCGGTTATTAATTGCTGTTTGTGGATGCTAATTAGTCTTTCTGGACTTGCCCCGATAAATTTTTGTCCTTTGCCGTTACTAATGGAAAATATACAGCAGTTGGGATGAAGTTGCCGCAGATTATGCAACGATTTAAATAAATTAAATGCAGTTGCAGAACGGACATCAAGAATATCAGCTAAAACAATTTTACTAAAACGCTTGGTTTCAATTGCTTTTAGTGCCGATTTTACAGAACTTTTAAATTTTTCTGGGTTTGCGATCGACTCTTTACTAAATTTTATTTGCGAATTCGCAGAAGTAGAAGTCGGTTGAGATGAATAATATGCTAAAGATTGAATAATTTCAATTTTTGTCCATAAAACTTGCAGTTCTACATTAATATTTGTATCTGCATTTATCACTAAATTAGCAACTAATCGACAGCGCTTATCTTTAACTGCGACTTGCCAACCTGGTAAAAAAACAGTACTGGCAGGGAAGGATAATCTGGTTGTAAATTTTCTTCAAAAAAACCAAAACCGCAATAGAAATGCGGTTGCGAAAAATCTGCGTTATCCCATCCAAAGCCAACAATATGGCTTAAACAATCTTTAATAAACTTTTCTGCTTTGTCAAATCTATTTTTCCCAGAAATTTCTAGTTTAGTAACTGCATCAATCGCGACAATCGACTCTTTATTTGCTTGATTCTCCCAATAGAAACTTACTTGATGTTGTTGAACTAATTTTGCTAATACAACTAAAGGATCGACTAAGTTAATCTCAAGTGAAACACTTGCTATTTTAGAGTAATTCTTACGGACACATTTTTCCCGAACAGCTAAAAGAAATTCGTATATTTCCTTCTTATATACAAGAAAGTCGGGGAGACATTGAGAAACTGTCATGGATTTAAACAATAGTAAATTTTTTTGAAGTTATCTTCCTAAAGAGTCATAAATTATGGTCGTATTTCTACAGGTAACATAAATTGTTACCCCATAGCTAGCGTTGTAGCTACTTTCCTTAACACTTTGGAAGATAGCACGCTAGGATTCCTAAAAATCGCCCTATTTGCCCAGTAGTTGGGCTGAGAGTGGTGATATTCAGGTTATTTCATTGGCTAAGTCAATAGATAAACGTAAATCTTAACGAAACTGAAATGTTAGTAAAACATTACGTGAAATCTTGTTGGGGGATGTATCCCCTAACAAAGTTTCACATAAAAACATGCGATACCATCTTCGATAGTTGCCAAGGCGATCGCAAGCAAAAAAGGGTGACAAAAATATGTTACAAATCATAGATGTATTTGCAAATTATTTGGAAAATATTTTCAAAATATGTCAAAACTATAATTTTTTAGCATATCTTGAGTATATTGTTAGCATAATTTTAAAAATCACAATTCTATATAAATAAACGACCTTGACTGATGACTACAAAACTCATTTCATATCCCAACAAAAAACTATGGATGGCGGCAATAAAACCGCCAATGTACAGTGTTGCTATTATGCCCATCTGGGTAGGAACGGCTGTAGCTTATGCAGAAAGCAAAAATTTTAATAGCACAATTTTTTTCACTTTTATTAGTGCTGCAATTTTGATTTTAGCTTGGGAAAATTTAAGTAATGATGTGTTCGACTCGGAAACAGGAATAGATAAAAATAAACACCACTCACTGGTAAATTTGACTGGAAATAAATTATTTATATATTGGTTAGGAAATCTGTGTTTGGGATTGGGTTTATTTGGAATATTAGCGATTAGTTGGTGGCAGCAAGACTTTACTGTAATCGAGATAATTTCCCTATGTTGTGTCTTGGGTTACATTTATCAAGGACCACCATTTCGCTTAGGATATAAAGGGTTAGGTGAAATACTTTGCTTTTTTGCATTTGGTCCTTTAGCTTGCAGTGCAGCTTACTACAGTCAAACTCAAACTTGGTCAATTTCCAGCTTAGTAGCTTCAATTGTTGTTGGGGTTGCTACTAGTTTGATTCTCTTCTGTTCGCACTTTCACCAAGTCAAAGATGATTTAGCAGCAGGTAAACTTTCCCCAATTGTCAGACTTGGGACAGAAGTCGGTTCGTATGTTTTAACATTGAGTACTTTTAGTATTTACGTTATTACCATTGTCTTTGTTATTTTGGGATTTTTCCCCATCTGGACATTATTAAGTTGGGTGAGTTTACCATTTGCGGTGAAATTATGTCATCACGTTCAGCAAAATCACAATCAACCTGACAAAGTTAGCAATTGTAAATTTATTGCTGTGGCTGTGCATTTTTGGTGTTGTTTATTATTTGGATTGGGGTTTGTAATTGGTTAGAGGTTGGGAATTAAAAGTTAAAAGTTAGGAGTTAGGAGTTACAGGGTTTTTAAAAATAAGTTAAATACACTTATTTTTCTACCTTTTTTTATAGAGAAGGAGTTGAGAGTTAGGTTATTCAATGCAATATAAATTTCATTTCCATCCCTATAAAAGACAATTTATTCGTCCTCTACAAACCAATCACGGTACTTGGGATATTCGCGAAGGTATTATTATTCATCTTGTTAGCGAAACAGGTAATATTGGTTTCGGTGAAATTGCTCCTATTCCCTGGTTTGGTTCCGAAACTATTGAACAAGCATCGGAATTTTGTCAGCAATTACCATCACAAATCAGCGAAGAAATTATTTTTTCTATTCCCGATCGATTACCGACTTGTCAATTTGGCTTTGAATCAGCGTGGAAAATGTTGAATGAAACATTGGAAATAGAAAAGAGAATTAATCCTAATCCTCTTAAATTTAGTGCCTTGCTACCTGCGGGAAATGCAGCATTAAATGCTTGGAAATGTTTATGGAAGAATGGATATCGTACTTTTAAATGGAAAATATCAATTAATCCGATAGTCGAAGAAATCGCAATTTTTGAATCATTTGTACAAGCTTTACCCGAAGGTGCAAAATTGCGCTTAGATGCAAACGGAGGGTTAAATTATGACGAAGCAAATTTGTGGTTATTTACTTGCGATCGCATGATGGCAAAGAATCATTCTTTAGATATCGAATTTATTGAACAACCACTTCCACCAAGTCAGTTTATAGAAATGTTAGAACTTGGGAATTGTTACGGTACTAAAATAGCCCTTGATGAGTCTGTTGCCACACTTGAGCAGTTAGAAACTTGCTATCAAAATGGTTGGTGTAGCATTTTTGTAATTAAACCAGGTATTATTGGTTCACCATCTCGGTTGCGTCAATTTTGTCAGCAATATCAAATAGATGCAGTCTTTTCTTCGGTGTTTGAAACTGATATTGGTCGAAATGCCGCACTTCGATTAGCTGAGGAATTATCGCTTCATAAAAGGGCAGTTGGTTTTGGTATTAATCATTGGTTTAGCGAAGATAATAGTTAGGAGTTAAGAATTATAGCAATTCTAAATGATTTTTAAAAAAATGAAAAATGTAGAGACGAGATACATCGCTTCTCGCAGAGTCGAAAATTTTCACGACTGATTTAGGAATACTATAAAAATTAGGAGTTAAAAATTAATTAAATGATAGAAATAATTTTTACTTATTTTGATAATTTAGCTGATGATTGGCTTTTTGGTTGTGACAAGTACCAATTTCGGCAATTAGTTGAAAAATTATATTTAGAAATACTACATTATGAGTGTGAAAATACTGTCAGGCAAACTAAGGTAATTATATGCGATCGCGATCGTATAAATTTTCTTGCTGGTTTCCTTGCTGCTTGTGCTGCAAAATCCCAAGTCTTCCTATGCAATCCTGATTGGGGAGAAAATGAATGGCAGCAAGTTTTGGATTTAGTACAACCAGATATCATTTTGGGGAAGGAAGCATTACCCAAAGTCGAAAGCGGGAATATATCTTTCCCTATTCTCCAATCTTCAATTCCTAATACTTGCCCATTTATCATGATTCCTACTGGTGGTTCTTCGGGAAAAATTAAATTTGCGATTCATACTTGGGAAACTTTGATGGCATCGGTACGGGGTTTTACAGAATATTTTCCAGTCAATAAAGTTAATTCAGTTTGCGTTTTACCGCTATATCATGTCAGTGGTTTAATGCAGTTTTTGCGGAGTTTTTCTACTGGTGGCAAGTTAGTAATCTTGCCTTTTAATCAACTCGAATTAGGTAAAATACCAAACATAAATCAGTCAGATTTTTTTATATCTTTAGTTCCAACCCAATTACAAAGATTATTCGATAATTTTGATTTTGCTAAATACTTATCTAAATTCAAAACAGTACTTTTAGGTGGTGCTGGTGCATGGACTGAATTATTAGAGAAAGCTAAATACTATCAAATTAAATTAGCACCAACCTATGGCATGACTGAAACAGCTTCGCAGGTTGTAACAATGAAACCTGATGATTTTCTCAATGGGAAAGTTGGTTGCGGTCAAGTTTTGCCCCATGCAGAAGTGATAATTTGTGATGAAAATAATAACACTTTAACTGCGAACAATATTGGTTTAATTAAAATTAAATCTTCTTCCTTATTACTTGGTTATTATCCAGAAATCAATCAAAATATAAATAAATTTTCCCTTGACTCATCTTCAATTTTACCTTTAGAATATCTTTTAATGGATGATATTGGTTATTTCGATCAAGATGGGTATTTACATGTGATTGGTCGGAATAGCGAAAAAATCATTACTGGTGGAGAAAATGTTTATCCCAAAGAGATAGAAGCAGCAATTAGAGCTACCGAAATGGTGATTGACGTGTGTGTAATTGGTATACCAGATAAATACTGGGGTCAAGCAATTATAGCTATTTATATTCCCAAATATTCAAACACTTCTATTTTGCAATTCAAACTATTCTTAAATACAAACTGAGTAAATATAAAATCCCTAAACATTGGATTCCCATTATAGAATTACCACGGAATCAGCAAGGCAAAATAAATCATCAGAAGCTGTATGAAATAGCAACTAATCCAAAAAGTAATCAAAAAGTAATCCAATAAATAAACGATTTTTTATTTTGAAATCAATGTTTGTATCCATTGATTAAGAATATCAGGTATTTCTCTTTTTTTCCGACTCACAACTTCAATACAAACATGTCGAGTCAGCGCTTTACTAACTATTAAATCATCTCTAAAAATTTCATAAATAATTTCAAACTTTTCATTAGCAATTTTTTGTGCAATTAACCGAACTTCTAGTTTATCTCCACAAAATAGAGGTTTGAAAAAATCAACATTTGCATGAACAATTGGATAAGCAATTTTTGGATTGAGAAAAAAATCTTTGATATTAATCCCGGATGTATCTAAAGATTCTTCATAAGCTTCATGACAAATCTTGAAAATATTGGCAAAATAAACAACTCCCGCAGCATCCGTATCTTGAAATCGAACTGTGCGATAATATATAAAAGCCATTTTAGTAAAAATTATAAGTCAGGGTCAGAATTGGTTCTTCAGTAATTGTTATGCCAAACTAATAATTAAAATGCCAATTTAAATCTCATCCATGTTGAAAACTAGAGAGAGTTTTTAAAAAGACATATTATGTAGGTTGGGTGAAACGTACACGTAGTGTTTCCACAGGGTAGCTTAACCCAACATTAACAAAAAAGCATTATAATATTCTCGATTAAATTTAATTTTGGAATTAAATTAAACCAGTGGCTAAACGCTTGAGAGTAGAGGAAGCATCCATTTTATCGAGACGTACATCTAATAAACAAAAGCTTTCTGTATGCAAAGCTGCTTCTTGTAATGCGACTTCTAACTCCCCTTCTGTCTTGACTAAAAAGCCACGTCCTTTCCCAAAAACTTCTGGTAAACGACTATAATCCCACGGCAAAATGTCATTAAATCCACCATCAATAATGTACCTTTCTGTTACATAGCCACCATTATTTAACACGATGACGATGGGATTGCAGCCGAATCTTGCTGCTGCTGAAAGTTCAATTCCCGTCATTTGAAATGCACCGTCTCCTACTAATACTAAAGGACGCAGGTGGGGTTTTGCCATTTGGGCACCGATCGCAGCTGGTACGGCAAAGCCCAAGGAAGCATAATAGGCTGGTGACATAAAAGCTGTACTTTGATGTACGGTGAAGTCTGCTGCTCCAAAAAGTGCATCACCAACGTCGGAGATAACAATAGTGTTTCTGTCAGAAAAGTGTTAAGACGGGCAAATAACCTTTCTACGGAGACTGGTTTGCCGGGTTCTTCTACCTTGTAATCTGGTATAACTTTGCAGTTGGGGGGACAATGTAACTCCCGTTGAACTAAGTCTGCTGTCGCTAACCCATCCATAAAGTCTGCAAATTGTACATCTTCGTAAACATGGTAGCCGATTGATAGCTTTTCACTAAAAGCATGAATACAGCGATCGCGTTCTAATCTGGCAGTGTAAATACCCAGGTTGATGTCTGTCATCATCACACCTAGCATAATAATACAGTCGCTGGATTCGACGTATTGTCGCACTTCTTGCTGTCCAATTCCACCTTGATAAATCCCTAAATAAGCGGGTTCGTCTTCGTCAACAACCGATTTACCAAGAATTGTGGCAGCAACGGGAATGTTGGATTTACGGATGAGGTCGAGTAGTACATTTTGCAGTTGGAAGCGATGTAATTCTTCACCTGCCAAAATAACGGGTTGACGGGCATTATTAATCAGGTTGATGGCTTCTGATAAGGCAACGCTGAGGGTTTCGCGATCGCTTTGTGGTTTGGGGATAATCCGCGTATGGTAACGTTTGGCTGTCACCATCACCATGTCTCGCGGTATCTCGATATACACTGGTCGTTTAAAGCGCAGTGCTGCCGCTAATACGCGATCGATTTCTTCTAAGGCTGTTTCTGGGTTGTCTAGGACGGTGGAAGCTACGGTTAATTGTTCAAATACTTTTTTCTGGGTATCAAAGTCGCGGACTTTATGGTGAATTAACGGATGTCTGAGGCGTTCTTCTATACCTGGTGCGCCGCTAATAATAACTACGGGGGATAGTTCGGCAAAGCCTTGGGCGGTAGTATTCGCTACTTTAAGACCTCCAACCCCGTAGGTAACACAAACTACTCCCAAACCGCGCAAACGGGCATAAGCATCGGCTGCGAATCCTGCCCCTTGTTCATCGCAGGTATTAATTAGTTTGACATCGCTTTGTTCAATCAATGTCATGAATTTCAGTACGTAGTCACCGGGAACACCAAAAATGTGGTCAACTCCGTGCTGGGATAGTTGCTCAATTAAATATTCGCCAATTGTGATTTCGGTGGTCATATATTTAGCTCAAGTAGGTAAAATGCATCTGGATTAATTGGGGAAAATATAGCTTTTGAAATAGATAAAAAAATCAATTTCACTCAATCTAGCTAGAATTAAATAATTCAATTATGGGGTTTTACGATCGCAGATAAAAATTAGCAGTGACTAACATTAAGAAACTGTGCGATCGCTATGTTGGATTGGGTATTTAATGGTTAATATTTTTGTAAGTATTAATATCTGTATCATACTGCGGGTTTTTACAAGTGACCTGAGTACAATAGTTAGTTATCTTATATACTTTTGTTTATATTTTTTGTACTAATAATTACTTTTTATCGCAAATTCGCGAAGAAACTAGATTGAAATACTCACCGTCCTGAAGGAGCGGTGATTCTTGACGCTTCATTGACTGACGCTACCGAAGTAGTCTTACTCTGTCTCTGCGTCCGTTTAGAGTCGTGGCGATTCCCCATCCCGACTATATTTATATTTTTCGCAGCATTCTCATCTCGGTCGTGTTCAGTTCCACAATTTAAACACTGAACTGTCCGAACTTTTAAATCCAGTTTGCCCCATTTATAGCCACATTTAGAACAAACCTGACTTGTTGGTTCCCATCGGTTAATAACTACAAACTCACGGTTGTATTTCTGGGATTTAGCCTCGCACAAAGTTCTAAACTCTCTCCATCCTTGTTGACTAATTGCTCTAGAAAGTTTGCGATTTTTAACCATCCCTGACACATTCAAATCTTCTAAAACAATAGTTTGATTTTCACTAACAACTTTAGTAGATAGTTTGTGCAAGAAATCTTTACGGGTATCAGCAATTTTGTTGTGGAGTTTAGCTATTTGAATACGAGTTTTGTTTCTACGTCTAGAATCTCGTTGTTGCCTTGCAAGCTGTTTTTGTTTTCTTCTTACTCGTTTGTCTAGTCGTGAATAATTAGGACTTTCGGCTTTTTCACCATTGCTCATAAAAGCAAAAGTTTTAATCCCCAAATCAATACCAATGCTTTGGCAAATCTTGCCACCGGGCAAACTTTGCCACAGGGATGCATCCCCGTGGCGCGAAACTTCCGGGAAGAATAATTCTTCCCCGGAGATTTCGCAAGATTTGCGGAGTATCCCCGTGGCAAAGTTTGCGTTTTTGGCATCGATATTGATGGGTTCACCGCCACTTCGACACCGGGCACAGCCCGTGTCGAGTGGCTCAACATCTACAACGAAACTGAGAAAGTAGCGGTTAGCGCAGTCCTTGATTACTGTGACTGAACTTGGTGAGGCTGGTAGCTCTCTAGACCATATAGGATTAACATTGCCAATTTTAGCTAGGTAAACACCGCTTTTTTTAATTGAAAATCCACCAATCCTAAAACGTGCTGACTGTTGGTTAGTTTTCTTTTTAAAATTAGGACTACCTAATTTTTTCCCTTTGCGTTTCCCTTTTAAAGAGTTGAAAAAGTTTTTATAGGCAACTCCCAAATCGGCAACAGATTGCTGTAAAGGGATATTAGAAACTTCAGACAACCAATCACGTTCAATAGTCTTTTTTGCTTGAGTAATTACTAACTTTTGTAAGTCGTTATTACTTGGTAGTTTTTCAGATTGTTTGCAAATAGCCAGGGCATCATTCCAAACTACTCGCACACAACCAAACAACTGAGATAAACTCTGTTGTTGTTGGTCGGTTGGGTAGAATCGGTACTGATATCTGGCTTTCACTGGTTTTCTTTTTGGTAGTTGTGATATTATTGTATATCATATCGACATACAACGCAATGAATAAAAGTATATTTTTTCGATTAACAGAGGAAGAATTAGCACATCTTGAAGACTATTGCAGAACAAACGAAAGAACTAAATCTGATGTACTCAGGGATTTGATTAGGAAACTAAAAACTAATAAAAAGCCGTCCTAGAAGGACGGGGCTTGTATCCCATTGTTTTCGGTCAGGTTTATTTCAATACTGCTCAGTTGAGGATTGTGCTTTACAAAGCTAAATCAAAAATCTGTTGCGCGGTGAGGTTAAATTGTGGGAAGGTAGGGGAGACTATCACATCCAAATCCCTAAACGTTGTTTTTACATATTCCCCGTCATTTAGCTCGTAAACAAAGATAGTGCGTTGTTTAGGATAGCCTATAAATTCACGCCCTCCCAAAGCAGCATAATCTACAATCCAGTATTCGGGAATGCCCATAGCTTCATAATCACGACGTTTGTCGTAGTAGTCGTCTTGCCAATTGGTACTAACAACTTCTACTATCAATTTGACCGAAGTCGCGTTTTGAATAACTGACTCACTTTCCCAACGTGTCTCAGTACCGATAGTTTCTTGATTCAAAACAATGATGTCTGGCTCGTACCCAGACTTGTCGCGGTAAGGTTTTACAATCGATTCTCTAGGAATTGTCCAAATGTCGGTTTTACCAATTTTATCAATCGTTGTAAGCAACCTTCCACCAAGAGAACCCGTTAAATTTGAATGCTTCCCCCTGGGTTTTGGCATCTCGACAATTACTCCATCATATAATTCGTACCGGACGGAGGATTTTTCTGGATACCATTCAATAAATTCATCAAAGGTGTATAATTTCGCTTCGGTTTGTGTTTGGGCTTGGCTCATAGTTACACCTCCATATATATTTGACTTTACCACCCGTAGGTAGTTGACAACAAAAAAGGTCGAACATACTTAGAACTAAAGGGCTATCTTTAAATCTTCAGATGTTCAACCATAAAAAATGTTGCAAAAGCAACAAAAATGTCAATTTGATGATGCTTTAGCTACATCTGTTAAACTTTGCCGATCGCAACTGTAAGACTACTAGGTTCGCCGAAGTTACCTTGGAAGGTGATACCGCGATTGTTCGCTTGCATGTGGCGTAGAATCAGGTAAACCGATTCGATTTTGGCAACAACACCAGCTTTTTCGGCTATTTGGTCAATAGTAAGCGGAGTTTTCTCACTTTGCAAAACGCTGATGATTTTGGTTTGTAGTTCCAGAATCACTGCTGCCGCGACTTTTCCCGCTTCAACTCCAGGTTGGTGGTAGGCGTTGACATTAACCAAACTGGCATATAAACCAACAGCACGCTCGTATAATGCGATTAATGCGCCAACAGTGCGGGGATTGACTTGGGGTATTGTTAAGGTGATAGAATCCCGATGGTTATCATAAAGTGCTTGCCGGGTTCCTTGAAGGAATCCTGAGAGATAATCACCTGTGGTAATTCCCGGTTCGAGTTCGGGGGATGAACCTTGTCTATCTTCTAAAACTTCGATGAAGGTTAGGAAGAAATTGGGTACACCTTCCCGTAGTTGTTGGACGTATGCGTGTTGATCGGTGGAACCTTTGTTTCCGTAAACGGCAATTCCTTGGTAGACGGTGTTGCCATCTAAGTCTTTTTCTTTACCTAAAGATTCCATAACTAGTTGCTGTAAGTAGCGGCTAAATAACAGCAAACTATCTTTGTAGGGCAAGACAACCATGTCTTTTTCCCCCTTGCCATTGCCTGCGTAATACCACGCTAAAGCTAGGAGTGCAGCCGGATTATTTTTAATATTGGCGACACGGCTTGCATCATCCATTTCCTTCGCTCCTTCCAACATGGCATTGATATCAATGCCTTGGAGGGCTGCGGGAACTAAACCAACGGTAGATAATTCAGAAGTGCGTCCACCTACCCAATCGTACATCGGGAACCGCATCAGCCAGTTTTCGGCTGTGGCTTGTTGGTCAAGTTTGCTACCAGACATGGTGATAGCAACGGCATAATTTGCAAAATCTAAATTTTGTCCAGCATAGGCTTTTTTGACTTCCAACATCCCGTTTCGAGGTTCTGGTGTACCCCCAGATTTGGAAATGACCAACACCAAAGTGCTAGAAAGTTTGTTGCGAAGATGGGTAAGGATGCGATCGATACCCGCAGGGTCGCTATTATCGATAAAATGAATCGCCAGAGGGGGAAAATCGGGAGCGAGTGCTTCAGCAACGAATTCAGGACCAAGTGCGGAACCACCAATACCAATGGAAATTATATCGGTAAATCGGGCGGCTTTGGGAGGGTGTATAGCTCCAGTATGGATTTTTTCGGCAAAAACTTCGATTTGTTCGATTGAACTCACAATTTCTTGCGTCACTTCGGGGGTTGGTGCTAAATCGGGGTTCCGCAACCAGTAATGTCCCACCATGCGGTTTTCATCTGGATTTGCGATCGCACCTTGTTCCAACTTCACCATGTCGGCAAAAGCTTTCTCGAATTTAGGTTGTAAAGTCTCTACAAACGCATTGTCGAAACGCATCCGACTCACATCGAGGTAAAACCCCAATCCGTCATGGAAATACAGCCATTCCTGGTATCGCTGCCATAGTGTCGTAGCGTCCATAGGGAAATCTCAATAAAGTTAGTTTCAAGAACAAGTTTAAGATAAGGGTTCGCCGATCCCCTAACTCCCTTATACAGTTTTAAGTGTTATTCCATCTGCTCGCGCTAAACATCTGGCATTGGTATCACCCGCAAAAACTTAACAATTTCCCCCCGCAGTTCGATTCCAATCAAATATTTATCCAGAGTAAATCGGTAAAATATCCCCTCACCATCGATTTGTCGCAGTTGGGGTAAGTAGTACAATTGTCCTTTTTGGGGAAACTCGACAAAAGCCAAATTGTAAATATGCTGATATGTAGCGGGTTTTAAATTACTTAAATCTGTTAAAAAGGAACGTGCATACCGAACTTCAATATTCACTTTCCCCCTCCTTGCGGTATTGTCAAATATCGCACTGCTTCTTCGTGGGTAAGCGAATCCCCTGGTTGTTCGAGTCGTTTTACTTCTTGGATGGCTTTGAGTACTTGATAATCGCTATGTAAAGTGTAAACAGCATTCCAAACCAGTTGGAGTTCGTCATCGCTCATTTGTTTAATTAATTGATGCAATTGAATCCGTAGCACGCTCATATCCCAATCCTTTGCCGGAACACAGCTTTAGTATTCCCAAAAAATTGGTCAGGTGTAACGTTGAGAAAAATTACAACCCGAATTAAATCATGCTGGGATATCAGGGGAAAACAGACTTGTGTCTACACTGTAGGATTATGTTTGTCCCAATCCAAATAATGTTACATATTCGTTTCGTGAATTTTGCGCTTTTCCTGTAATATGACGTGAGTTAACGCAAGTGCAGAGCAAACGACCTGAAGTGAAACTTGGAAATGTCAAGATTTCTTGCAAAGTTCAGTAGTTCGTTACTTTACCTTTGTATTAGTTTTTTGCTGTTACAGCTTTACTCCAGTGACCATTTGCGATCGCAGTTTCTTTATTTTTAGAGACTATCTGGATATTATAAAAACTCAAAAAAACTCAAAAAAACTCAAAAATTCAGTAGCATTTAAACTCAAACCTACAAATATACCTACAACCTATGAGTCAAGAGCATTCCCAGAATCAAGATAGACGTTTTCCGCCAAGCTGTACTAGCTCCTCCGGAGCGGCAGGAGCAACGTTGAGCTTCGCTAACGCATTAACAACCCTAACCCTGGGTTTATTGGTGTCTGCATGTGGTAATCCCAACACTAATACAGGCACTACCGGAACAGCATCGGGAAATACGGTTAAAATTATTTCTAGTTTTCCCCTTACAGGTAGCTCGGTTGGTCAAACCCAAACTATCGTCAACAGTATTAAACAAGCACTCGAAGAAACAAATTCCACCGTTTGCGATGGCAAAATCAAAATTGAATATGAATCCCTCGACGATGCAACTGCTGCAACTGGAAAATGGGATGCTGCCAAGGAAGCTGAAAACGCTAACAAAGCCGTTTCCGATCCCAATGTAGTTGCTTATATCGGTACTTTTAATTCTGGTGCTGCCAAAATTGCGATTCCAATTCTCAACCAAGCAAACCTAGTCATGGTCAGTCCAGCGAATACCGCAGTTGGTTTAACTAAAGCAGGTGGTGAACCGGGAGAACCAGAAAAATATTACCCAACTAAGGTCAGAAATTACGCAAGGGTTGTACCCGCAGATGACCTTCAAGGTGCTGCTGCGGCAAATTGGGCACAATCTCTCGGTGCTAAAAAAGTATACGTATTAGATGACCAAGAGGTTTACGGAAAAGGGTTAGCGGAAGTATTTAAAGCAACTGCGAAAAAAATTGGTATCGAAGTTGTGGGTACGGAAGGTATCGATTCCAAAGCTAGCGATTATAAAGCGTTGATGAATAAAATAAAATCATTAAACCCCGATTTGATTTATTTTGGTGGTATCACCCAGAATAATGCGGGGCAATTGATTAAAGATGCACGCAACGTTGGTTTGAGTGCTGATAAAGTTAAGTTTATGGGTCCAGATGGGATTTTTGAGCAAGCGTTAGTCGATGCTGCTGGTAAAGATGCAGAAGGTGTGTTTGCAACATTTGGTGGTATTCCTCCCAAGCAGTTGACTGGTGCGGGTAAGACTTGGTACGACAGTTATAAGAAAAAATTTAATTCCGAACCCGAAGCTTATGCTGCTTATGGTTATGAAGCTGCCAAAGTTGTAATTAATGGGATTGGGAAAGTTTGTAAGAGCGATCGCGAGGCTGTTCGTGCTGCGGTTATGGGTACGAAGGATTATGAAGGTATTCTCGGTAAGTGGAGTTTTGATGCGAATGGTGACACGACTTTAACTTCGATGTCTGGTAACAGTGTCAAGGGTGGAAAGTGGGAGTTTGTCACTATTTTGGATGCTGCGAAAAAGTAAGCGATGAAAGTCAGTAGTCAGTAGTCAGTAGTCAGTAGTCAGTAGTCAGAATCAAGAAGTTTTTTGATAAAGGGGAAATTTAATACTTTGTGAAGTTGGGAAACCGGGTTTATTATCCATAAAGTAAGATTTTATTTAAAACCCTATAGATAAAAACCTAGTTTCCCCATTCCCCAATTCCCCATTCTCCAATTCCCAATTCCCAATTCCCAATTCCCAAATGATTAACGCACTCGAACAGCAAAAAACTAAAAATAAAATCGCGTGGCAGAAAATTCTTTTGTACGTTGGTGTTATTTACTTAATTCTGTTAATTGGACCGATCGCAGGTTTTGACATCCCCCGAATTATTGGCGAAATAAAAGCAAATCCTGCCTTATTAATTCAGCAATTACTAATTGGATTGGTTAACGGTGCCATCATCGCAATTATTGCCCTTGGTTACACAATGGTGTACGGAATTATCGAGTTGATAAATTTCGCGCATGGTGATTTATATATGTTGGGTGGATTTGCATCCCTAACTGTAATAGGTGCTTTTGGGATAACCGATAATTCATCAATCGCGATCGCATTACCTGCTATTATTATCGCTTTGGTTGTGAGTACTGGATTCTGTGCGGGGTTGAATATTCTTACTGAGCGTTATGCATACCGTCCTTTACGTAATGCACCTCGTCTTGCACCTTTAATTTCTGCCATTGGTGTTTCCTTTATCCTTCAAAATATGGGTTTATTTTGGGGTGGACTCAAATCATTTATTCCGGTGATGGGGGTTAATGCTGCTGCACCAAAAAGTTTTCCCGATTTATTACCTAGAATTGATATTTTGAAATACTTTGGCATTGAAAGTACGATTCAATTTACAACTAAAGATTTGATTGTATTAGTCATCGCTTTGGTTCTGATGATTAGCTTACATTTGTTTGTGCAGTATACGCGCTGGGGTAAAGCTATGCGGGCAACTGCTCAAAATCGCGATGCTGCCAAAATGATGGGTATTAATGTTGATGGAATTATTGTCTTGACGTTTTTAATTGGGGGAATGTTGGCAGGTTCCGCAGGTTTATTAGTTGGACTTTACAACAATACAATTGTGTTTACAATGGGTTTTACTGCGGGTTTGCGGGCATTTACTGCGGCAGTTTTAGGGGGAATTGGAAATATTATTGGTGCAATGTTGGGAGGAGTTTTAATTGGTGTTCTTTCTGCTTTGAGTGACCAATATTTTTCTAGTCGTTGGACAAATGCTTGGGTATTTGCCGTTTTAGTGATTATTTTGGCGTTTCGTCCTGGTGGTTTGCTGGGTGAAAATGTGCAGGAGAAGGTTTAATTTGTTTGTAATTATCTTAGTTACAAATTAACTAAGATAATTATATATTTTGGAAATATATATAAGAGTGAAAACCGCCGAGACGCAAAGGACGCAGAGAGAATAAAAGAATACTTAACTGAGTTTTATTGAATTAGTATGTAATCTAAAATCTAAAATCTAAAAGATGAAAGTACAAATACTTAAAATTATCAAATCGGGTGGCGTTTTAGGTGCGATCGCAGCTTTTATTGTTCTCATTTTTGGTGGCTGGAGTGGTGCGATAATGGCTTGGCTGCTTGGTTCTGCTGTCGGTTTTACCCAGAGTCAAGGTAACAAAGTCCAGGCACATCCCCAAACACCCCAAAATGGTGCTAAACTCGGCGCACAAGCTGGTGTAATGCTGGGAATCTGGTTGTTTGTCGCTAGTATTGTGGAAGGATTAATTGTCAGACCAATTTCTGGACGACCTGTTGCAAATTTTACAGATGCTTTAATATTTGGTATTACTAGTTTGGTCATCGCAACTGTAGCTGCTACCATAATGGGAGCATTACAAGGATTGCACCCTTCCCTCCGAAAACAGGCAACACTGGTAGCATTAGCATTTGTTTTAATACTTTTCCCTTTTATCGACCAACTGGCACAAACGCGCTGGATTGCCACCACAATTGAAATCCAGATTTTTATTATGCTAGCGCTAGGGTTGAATATTACCGTCGGTTTTGCTGGGTTGCTCGATTTGGGTTATGCAGCATTTTTTGCGATCGGTGCTTACACAACGGGTTTGCTATCATCACCACAACTTAATATTCATTGGAATTTTTGGTTAGTTATTTTTATTGCCGCAGGTGTAGCAGCAATTGCTGGTATCATCCTTGGGACTCCTACATTGCGTTTGCGGGGTGATTATTTAGCGATCGTGACTTTGGGATTTGGAGAAATTGTCCCCGTTCTCTTCCGTAACTTAACTAGTGTGCGTATCGATGAGCCAATTTCTAAAATTATCGGTGGTTTGATTGGTCGTCCAGAGATAGCTTTGTGTTTATTGGGCTGTGAATCTCCCATTAACTTAACCGGGGGAGAACCGGGAATTAACCCCATTGACCGTCCTTTTCTACCAATTATCGGCACATTTACTAGTAGTAACTATTACCCTTGGTATTACTTAATTCTACTATTAGTTGTGCTTGCATATTTCTTTATCGGTCGCTTGCGTGACTCCCGTTTGGGTAGAGCTTGGACTGCGATTCGCGAAGACGAACTAGCGGCAAGCGCAATGGGTATAAACCTCGTCAAAACCAAGCTTCTGGCATTTTCAATGGGAGCAACATTTTCTGGCTTTGCTGGAGCATTTTATGCAGCTTACATTAGTGCCATATTTCCCAGTGTTTTCGACTTCTCTGTATCGGTGATTATTCTCTGTATGGTGATTCTGGGGGGTTTGGGGAATATGAACGGGGTAATTTTAGGTGGCATTGTCATCATGGGTGCAGATCGTTTGGTTTTACCCCAACTGGCACGAATTTTGGAAGGAGTTCGCAACACATCAATTTTACCTTACATTGCGAATCCCCAATGGCAAGACTTTATTCGTATTAGTTTAGACCCAACTCAGATGCGAATGTTCTTGTTTGGATTGACTTTGGTAATTATGATGCTCGTACGTCCAGAGGGAATTATACCCGACAGACAGCACCAAGCAGAATTACATGACGACGAATCGGCAAATCGAGATACTTTGGCAGAATCAACAGGTGTTTAGTTCCGATTGAGGATTTTAGTTTTGAGATTTTAGCTTTTAGTTTTTAGATTTTAAGAATGTAAAAAATAAAGCCAATGAATGCAAATGCCAGTGACAACATTCCCATCCTCGAAGCGCAACAATTAACCATGCGTTTTGGTGGATTAACAGCCGTTAATCAAATCGATTTTGTCTTAAAACGAGGCGCGATCGCAAGTCTGATTGGTCCGAATGGTGCAGGTAAAACCACCTTTTTCAACATGCTGACGGGGATTTATACCCCCAGTGCTGGTACATTGTCGCTTAACAACCGCAATATTACGGGAACTGCACCCGATAAACTTGTAACATTAGGTGTAGCGCGAACCTTTCAAAATATCCGCTTGTTTAACAACATGTCCGTACTCGATAACGTCTTGGTGGGGATGCACAGTCGTTTGAAAGCAAATTTAATCGGAACAGTGTTACGTCCACCTAAAGTAGTGCGTGAAGAACTAGAGGCAAGGGACAAATCCAAATACTGGTTAGACTACGCAGGAATAGCCAAATCGCGCATTTTTGAGATGGCAAAAAACCTCTCCTACGGGGAACAACGACGCTTAGAAATTGCCCGTGCATTAGCTTGCGAACCACAATTATTACTCCTGGACGAACCAACAGCAGGGATGAACCCAGCCGAAACAGCCGCTTTAACTAAATTTATTCAGCAACTACGGGACGACCTCAAACTAACAGTATTACTAATTGAACACGACATGAAACTCGTCATGGGAATAAGCGATCGCATTACGGTCATGGCAAGTGGACGCAAAATCTCCGAAGGAACCCCAACCCAAGTTATCAATGACCCCATCGTCATTGAAGCATACCTGGGTAAAGACGACGATTAAAAATGAATGTAGAGACGCGATACATCGCGTCTCTCTTATATTGATTTGATATATAAAAAATCCAAAATCCAAAATCTAAAAAACATGCTACAAGTCAAAGATATCCACACATACTACGGTAATATTCAAGCACTCAAAGGCATTTCCATCGAAATTAAAGAAGGTGAAATTTGCACTTTAATTGGTAGTAATGGAGCCGGAAAAACCACATTATTACGCACAATTCAAGGACTAATTCGTCCCCGACAAGGTGATATTTACTTTGAAGGAAAATCGATTAAATCAGTACCCGCAGAAAAAATAGTTAGCGATTTGCATATTGCCCAAAGTCCCGAAGGCAGAATGATTTTCCCCAGAATGACAGTTTTTGAAAACCTAGAAATGGGTGCTTTTAGTCGTCGCAATAAAGAAGGGATAAAATCTGACTTAGAATATGTTTTAAATCTTTTCCCCCGCTTACGAGAACGTATCGAGCAAAAAGGTGGAACCCTGAGCGGAGGAGAACAACAAATGTTAGCAATTGGACGAGCATTAATGTCCCGTCCGCGTTTATTATTATTAGATGAACCCAGTATGGGATTAGCACCAAATTTAGTCAAAGAAATTTTTCGATTGATTAAACAAATTAACCAAGAAAAGCATACAACTATTTTGTTAGTCGAACAAAATGCGAAAAAGCATTGGAAGTTGCAGACCGTTGTTATGTTTTAAGAACTGGTAAAATTGAACTTGAAGGTTCCGCTAAAGAATTACAATCCAACGAAGAAGTTCGTAAAGCTTATCTTGGTGAAGAATAATTATATAAATGTAGGTTGGGTGTCAGCGAGTGCTTAACCCAACAGATGATATGAGGAAAATAAAAATTATTGAAATCACAAAAATATCTAAAATTAACGACTGAGATACACTTTAAACAATTGATAAAATGTTGGGTTACGACGCAAATGTAGATTTATTATATCGCGACAAATATCTCTTATGCGTCTCCACCCAACCTACAATCTATGATATTCCTGCACAACAAAAATCTGTGCGATCGCCTTTATATTTTGTTTCATAACTCGCAACAGACGATTCTCTAAAGAGCGGCAATCTTCTTCATTCAAAAAATCAATTATTGCCTTGATTTTCCCTACATAATCACGGTCATGTTTAAAAATAATAATGCCACCATGATTTGGTACGGTGTGATGTAGATCGATGAAATCCTGGCGATTTTCGGTAATTAAGATACGACTTGCAGTTGTGGCATACTGCAAAACTAAATCATCAGAAATCCCTTGATTTGCTTGACCTGCTTCGTAGGAAGTTAATACATCATATCCCTCTGCTCGGAGTAAATTGACCATTACAATTGGGAAATTTTCATTGGAGTAAAATTTTAATACCATTAAGTTAAGTCATCCTGGGCAATTTCTCGATCAATTTGATCGCGGTTTTGCTCGTAATAATCCCAAGCTGCGCTTAAATCGTCTGCAGTTAATCCAGGATAATTTGCCAGTAATTCTTCATCTGGGGCATCCTGTTGACGATATGCAACTAAAATCCATACGGGAATTCGCGTATTTCTAATTCGTGCTTGTCCCCCGCAAACTCCTGGTGTAATCTGAATCGGATTTTGCAACATTTGCACATAGTTTAATGCTTGATCGACTAGTTCCTCTGGTAAAGATGCGATCGCTTCGAGTAGTTGAGTCCTTCTATTCATAGCAGCAAAACCTCTCTCGCTGGTTTTATCCTAACCTGAAATCAATTCTTGCGTAGCCGTAAAGCTTTTCGTCAGACATCACAGCCTCGATAATGGATGTTAGATTTCATAGCTTATCGTAATCCATAGGCTGGGAAAGCCCTCGTGCAATTTCTTGTTTTGCTTTTTGTGCTGCTACTATTAATTTATTTTGGGTTTTATGAAATGAATTATCCCATTTTATTTCATCTTGTAAATCTTGGATATACTCGTGAAGATGTTGCGCTATTTAATTTTGTACATCTTCCGGTAAGGATTCCATCATTTGAACAACAGTGGAAATGGCTTCTGATGACATAATAGTTTATGCTTTGCTTAACGAAGATGAATCTAATTTAGGTTTATTTTATTTGCGATGCAATATCGCCACTTCGGCACTCTCATTAATTTGCAGGATTTAAGACTAATAAACGTCGTCATGAGTACCAACATCTAACAGTAAAATAATCTCTTCCTCGGTTTCTTCATCTGTTTCCAAACAAAAAACAATCCGACAATCATATCCACAAGAACATGATAATAGTCCCGATAATTTACCCTCTAGTTTGTGCGTAACTAAGCTAACACTAAAGACATCATTTTCCATTGCAATAATTGTTTCTTCAATCCTTGCTTGTAAATCGGCATTTCGACGAGCAAATTTTCGGAAAGATTTTTTAAATTTTTTACTCAGGACAATTTGATGCATGGAAAAAATTTAACTATTTAAATATTCTCGTAGTTCTTGAATTGCTTCCTCTGCGGTTTGTGCTTTATATACTCCCGATTTAAATTCAGTGATAGAATCTTTTGCGTCTTTTGCTATTTCGTGACGACGAGCTTCAGCTAGTCGGTTTTTTAAGATTTGTATCAACATTTCCTGTTGTTCTAAAGGAAGACTCATCACAGCATCTAAAACTTTATCTAGGTTACTCAAGTCTTTCATCCTCCCTGTTGATATGCTTTCTTTATTTTATCGTGGTGTCTGGCGATCGCGCAGCGTTCCGTAGGAATATCGCATAACACCACCACGGAGCATCGCACCAATGAAACTATAATTTTGCTGTAGGCGATCGCTTACAATTAAGATAGCTCCTACTTTGAGGAAATTATATGCAAGTCTCTTTACCACCAGAAGTTGAAGCACTGCTACAACGACAACTGAATAGTGGTAAATATCAAAACGCGATCGAAGTTATTGTCGCGGGAATAAAACTTTTAGAGCAGCAAGAAGATATTTACCAAGGACGATTGTCAGAACTTCAACAGGAAGCGCTGATTGGGTTGGAAGCATCGCAGCAAGGTAAAGTTGTTGATGGTTTGACTGCAATGAATCAAATTCGCGATAATTTGCGTCAGCGATACGGTGCAATTGACGAAGTATGAATCGAGAATTTCGCCTTACCGAACCCGCTATTAGAGACATTGAAGAAATAGCAGATTACATTGCCAAACAATCTGGTTTAGAGAAATCCGAGCTTTTTTTGAGCAAACTCGATGCAAAATTTGTCAAAATCGCGCAGTTTCCTAACCTTGGACGACAACGAGATGAAATATTACCTGGTATCCGTAGTCTGTCTGTAGATAGTTATTTAATCCTTTATATGCCTATAGGGCAAGATGTTGAAATTTTTCGAGTGATTAGCGGTTATCGAGATTTAACTGCATTGTTCAGTGATTCCGATTCTTGATGCTTATTTGGTGATTATTGCGATCGCGGTTTTGATGGTGGGTGATGGATTGCGATCGCATAAACTGCTCAAATAGCCAAAATCATAGTTCCAAATAAATTCGCTGGATATATAATTCCCTCATAAGTTTGATGGTGTTGTTACTAGAAGTAGCAGTTTGGGCTTACTGAGATTTTTAGTCCTTGTCCTATTTTTAACAGCAATGCTATCATTAGCAGTAAATTAATCTGTAATTTTTGAATAGGATTAATACATCATATCCCTCTGCTCTGAGTAAATTAACCATTGCGATCGGGAAATTTTCATTGGAATAAAATTGTAATGCCATTAAATCAAATTATCCTGGGCAATTTCTCGGTCGATTTGTTCGGTATTTTGTTCGTAATAATGCCAAGCTACGCTTAAATCTATTGCAGTCAATCCAGGATAATTTGCCAATAATTCCTCATCGGGGGAACCTTGTTGATGATATGCTACCAAAGTCCATACGGGGATTGGTTGTCCCTAAAATCAATCCCCAGGATATCTACTTTGCCCATCAACTAGCTTTTTTGTTGGAATTTTAGCTTGTATTAATAATATCTAGTAAATTTGGGAGAAAATCATTTTCATTCTAGATTTGATGTTAACTTAATAACGCATCATACTCATCATGAGTACCGATCCAAAACCAGTAATAGTCATCTCCCTTTTTTAAGGCTAAAGCACGATATCCACCAGTTACACGCGCAGACCAAAGATTTTTGCCAACTTTCTTAAAATGTAAAGATGGGTGGGATTGATTTTCCTGCCACAGTTGATATGCTTTTTTTGCCTGTTCTTTTATATCCTTTGGTAGTTGAGCATAAGCTTCCCAAAAATCAGGAGTTGTTAAGGATTTCATCTATATCTCGCACCCGATTTTCTGCAATATCCGCTTCGGCTTTGGCAATTAGCCGATCTAATTTCCCGATGTCAAGTCATTTTCTATTTGCTTATCCCACATTTGCTCTAAATGTTCTTCCAGCCATGTAGCTAATTGGCGAAGATCCGAATCGGGTAGTTGTTTTATTGCTGCTTCGATTTCTGGCAAAGTACCCATTGTGTACTTAGTTCCTATATAGATTGTACTTATATCTTATCGTGGGGTCTGGCGATCGCTTGACTTTCAAGACAGTCGCTACAATAACATAATTCTGTATTCCCATTAGATTACTGACAGATATTATATCCGGAGTTAGCTTCCGGAAGTCTATAATAATGCGGACGATGGACTAAATTCTATCAACCTGTAACTCTAAATTGTGAAATAGCATTTAACTCCTCTTCTTCTTCCTTGATAACGTAATATATTTCCCAATTTTGTTGGAGATTTAACCAAAAATTAGAGCTATTCCCAAAAAATTTTGATAACCGTATCGCTGTACTAGGTGTAATGCCTCGCTTTTCATTTACCAGCTCATTTATCCGTTGATAGGGAACGTGAAGCGCATCTGCAAGTTGTCGTTGAGTTATTCCCATTGGTTCGAGAAAATCTTTGAGTAATACTTCTCCTGGATGTGATGGAGGTCTATATTTTGGTACTTTCACTTCGTATTATCTCCTTAATGGTAATCGACGATTTCAACTTCTGATGCACCTTCGACAATCCACACAAAGCAAATTCGATATCGATCGTTAATCCGAATACTATGCTGACCTTTTCGTTATACTATGCTGACCTTTTCGTTCACCTTTTAGTGTTTCTAGCCTATTACCTGGTGGAACTTTAATATCTTCTAGAGATGATGATGCATTTAGTTGGTCTAATTTTCTCCTCGCAACTTCCCACAAGTTTATAGGACATTGCTTTCGAGCTTCCTTCGAGTCATTCCCATCGAATATGTCTTCTGTTCCCTGGTCTTTAAATGATATTATCATAATTAGTATGATGACACGGTTATCATGCTACCAGAAAATTGTATTTATAATCGCTGTATCTATGCTCCGTGTTTTACCTACTTGATACAGTGCGATAGGCTTCCAGCGTTAAGCTAAGTCCCATAGACACCGAAGGTGGCTTCCCGTAGGGTGGGGACGGGGACACGCTTCGCGTAGCTTGCTTCCACGTTCCTCGCAGAGGTTCCCGCAGGGTAGTGGTACGCTTATCGCAATCTCCTACAGGTTGGGTAAAACCAAACACATAATATGAGGCAAACAGAAATTATTTAAACAACTAAATACAGAACTCAACACTTAAAACTAACACTTCCAATATTAAATAAAATGTTGGGTTACGGTGAGTCCAGTTGGCGGTGTCGGTTTCCGTCCCGCCAAACTGGCGAATCCGAAGGGTGCAAATATAGATTTATAAATTAGCTACAAATATCTCTCATGCACCTTCACCCAACAGACAATTTTCTACTAATTAAATCCTGAATAATTAACCAATTAAACCCATTCCTCGCTTGACTAATGCATCCGCAGTAATACCATTAAATGCCATCAATTCACCTGCACTTGCGGTAGTTTCCCCCCGCTTCCATGCAAAGGTATCCCGTGGACAATTACTTCTCAACATCACAGGTTCCAACATCGCTGCTGCGCCACCTGTAACGCCAATTAAGCCATCTCCAGCAAAGAATTCGTTAAATTTCGCATCATCGATAAATCCACCGTCAGCTTCCGAACAAGTGTCCCAAGCGACATCACTAGCACGGTATAAACGACGGGGATTAATAATAGAAACTATCCGACTTCCTACACCTTCTTCTTGTAATTTTTTCGCAGCTTCGTAAACTGGTAATAATGTCATGTCCCCAATTACTGCAAACACAACTTTCTTACTCCCAGGAATATCTTGAAGCACGATCGCACCATTTTCTAATCCTTCTCTGGTCTGGGCAAAGGTAGTTCTAATTCCCAAGGGTGATTTACTCGCAGTAATCACAATTCCTTTATTCTTAGTAGTTAATGCCCAGTCGTAACAAACTTGAATACTATTAGCGTCGCAGGGAAAAAGAGGGAAAACATTACCATTTCGCATCATTGAGGCAAAATAAGCTTCAATTTCTGGACGTTGATGTGTCCAACCGTTGCGCCCTTGCTCTAATGCGCCTGCGGTGTATAAAGTAATTGTGGAAGGGGTTTGACGACGTAATTCTGCCATCGCTTGGGTGACGGTTTGCCAAATTGGTAATCCATTAATCGCAAAGGATTCGTAGGAACACCATAGTGTTCTCGCACCCATCAATGCTAAACCTGCTGCTAAACCCGCACATGCGTCTTCGCTCAGGGGTTCGTAAACTTGCCCTCCTGGTGCTTGGTTATACAAGTCATCTTTGACGGGGTGATTGATTTTTAATGCTTGGTTAATATTGGCAATTCCCGATGCTTCGTTTCCGTCTGCGTTGGTGACGATGAAGTTTTTGTCTTTTTGTCCGACGTAACCGACTAATTTACCCATTGCTGTGGTAGCAACTTTAGCTTCTCCTCCTACTGGGTATTCTTCGAGGGGTAAGTTACCAATGTCTGCTAATGGTAAAACAAATTCGGTGACGGCTGTTTTTGATGCGGAACCACCACCAGCTTTTTCGAGGTTGGTTCGCACCAGTTCCCAAGCTTCGGGAGGTAATGCGATCGCTCTCAATGTGTCGGCAATATGGGGTGCGTCGAGGGTATCTTTGGGATAGAGGTTATGGGATTTTGCACCCCGCGCATGTACGCCTGCGCCTTTGAGTTGTTTTATGATAAATACGGTGAGTTTTCCACTGAATGCGGATTTTGCCGCTTTGTCGATTCCTGTTAATATGGCTGAGGTAAATTCCATTCTCTTTGCGATTGAGAATGCGGTGCTGTCTACATAATCACCGGGTTGGTTTTTGTCGTCGAAGTCTTTGGCATTAACTAAGATAACTTCGTCAAAACCGTTTCCTTGCCAGTAAGCAATCATCTCTGCGTTGGTTTTGGTGGAAACCATGCTGTGGTGTTCTTGGCTAAATCCATTCCAAACCAATACAGGTAAGAAATTTGTGACTTCGGGATATGCGGTATGGAAATGTGCCATGCCACTCATGATGTATGGTTCACCTAAACCACCATCCCCAACGGTGAAGGGGAAAAGCTTGTCACGGTGGAGGAGTGCTGCGGACATGGCAAAATGTTGCCCTTGTCCTAATGGTCCGGCTGGTGCGAGAATACCGGGTATATAGCCAGAGAGGTGTCCTAATAAACCATGTTTTTCCCGAAAGCGATCGCGCAATTGTTGGACTGTGGATATGCCCATGTCTTCGAGCGATCGGTCTAAGAACATGGCACTATAAAAGCCGGGAGCGTGGTGTCCGACTTCGGTGATAATATTTTTATGTCCTAGCATGACAAGCGCTGCATATGCCTCTGCTTGACTGGCAAATCCACCAGGATGTCCGGAAGCTTTGGAACCTGTAACTTGTAATGTTAGATAGCGTAATGCATCGGCGTAAAGGATTGTTTGGTATACTGCTGCTTCGTCGTTAGGATTGACAACACCATCCTTAACTACGCTTTCTTTTCCATATTGATCAAATTCTGGTAGAGGTTCCCCAAAATATTGAATTCCTTCGCAAAATTTGGGTGCTGAGGTGAGTTTTGGGGTGGTTGCTGTCATGCTGAAGTACCTTAAAAATATCCTGTGCTGATAGAGCGTTGATTTACCAATTGGGTTTGGTTTGTGGAGTCAGGTGCAAAATAAACAATGCAAAAATGTCTCTATACAAGGTTTTACATCGGATTTTTCACAATCCAATATCTCAAAATTTAGTTCCCAATGGTGTGCTTGTTCAATTTAACAAAGATTTTACAACTTCCTGGCTATAGAGATTTATTTGTTTTCTACAAGTAAACCATAAGTTAATCAAGGGGTAATATCAATTCGCAATTACGCAAGCTTTGCCATGCAGAGTATCTGGCAAGCTTGCTCAGGAGAATTTTAGAGGAACACCAAAAAAAACAAATTGTACCCAATTGTCGTAGGGGTGGGGTTCCCCCACCCGTAAAATTATCAGTACAAGTCAAAATTAATTTTTAAACCCTTTCTATTTGGGAACCGGAAGTTTTGGATTATTTGGATTATTCTGCTGTATCCGCAGCGATGTGATGATAACTGGAGTTTTTCACAAAGATATATTAAGGTAATACATTAGTGTTGTTAAGAACGAAGCCTGCAAGATTTGAGTTACAGCCGTTTATAAAATTCAGGATTTGAGATTGGTTTGAGTTCAGATATCGTGTTCCTGAGAATGATGACAATGACAAATATACAATGGATTTTACCAGTGCTATTGATTGTACTGGGATTAGTCGCTGGCATAGTTGGCGAAAAAGCCATTTACGAAAAGTTGAAAACATTTGCTAGTCAAAAGAAAATACCTGGCAGTGAAATTATCATGCGATCGCTCCACAGGATGATATTTCTCTGGTTCTTATTAGCTGGCTGTTTTGGTGCAATTTTAAGTCACCCTTTTGTGAATCGGGAAGCGAATCGGGAAATTTTTGATGTTCTCCAAAAGATTCTGACTATCATTTTTCTTTACTCGGTTACATTAGTTTTTGCCAGACTCACTTCAAATTTTGTCAACATCTATATTCGTAAATATGGAGGTATTTCGGCTTCTTTATTTTCTAATATTGCCAAAACTTCTGTTTTAGCATTGGGTACTCTCATTATCCTCCAAACTGCGGGGGTGAAGATTACACCAATTATTACAACTTTGGGAATTAGTGGTTTGGCTGTTGGTTTGGCGTTAAAAGATACTCTGGAAAATTTATTTGCCGGCTTTCATCTAATTTTTTCTAAGCAAGTTCACACTGGTGATTATGTAAAGTTGGATGGTGGTCATGAGGGTTATGTGACTGATATAACTTGGCGAAATACAACGATTCGAGAAGTTTCTAATAACGCTATAATTGTCCCTAATTCTAAGTTAGCATCGGCTATTTTTACTAATTTTCATCTTTTGGCGAAAGAGAGTACTTTAACTGTAAATGTTGGGGTGAATCATGATAGTGACCTTGAGAATGTGGAACGAATTACTGTTGAGGTTGCTAAGGATGTAATGCAGCAAGTCTCACCTAAGTTGGTGGTACATGAGCCTTTTATTCGCTTTCAAAAGTTTGGTGAAACTAGTATAGATTTTACTGTGTTTATTCGTGTAAATGATTTTTTTGACCAGCGTATTGCCAGACATTTGTTCATTAAGGCTTTACACAAAAGATTTCAAAGGGAAGGAATTAGAACTTTTCCAACTACTACTTAATCTAATTTATTTTAGATATAGGACTTACGCATAGAAACCAGGTTTCCATGCAAAATCTTTGTTTTGAAAGTTTTTACAAAGAAGCTGAGTTTCTGGCTTCACCGAACAAGGCAAAAGTAAAAAGTTAAAAGGCACTCATAAAGAAAAATAAAAATGGTTAGAAACCCCTAAATTTATTTATGGGGATTATCTTTTTACTTTTTACTTCTTAAGTGCGTAAGTCTTGATATCCTCTACATATCCCCAATTTCTAATCCAAGTGGGAGTATTGGGGTTTTTAAATTTTAATAAATAATTTAATAAATAATTTAGATTCGAGATATTTTGAATATAAAATTACAGAGATTTAATCGAGATTTAATTAATACTTAAAAATAACTATCATCGTCAAGACAAACCCATCACAGTAAATCGATCTAAATCAATGCTAACTTATTCTTACATGCCAAATTATTGGTTTATTTGTATTTATTAAAACTTCAAGAGGCTAGAATAAAATATGAGGCAATGGGCAATTCCGATTTCATTTATTCTATTAGGAATAATTACTGGTTTTTTTGTTGAAAAAGCTCTCGACAAAAATTTACGTAAAAAAGCTGAAGTTGAGACTGAAACTGATATTGGAGTTGACGGAGAAGAAAAAACTTATTTAACGGGAAAAGAAATCCTGCTTCAGTCGTTAAATAATGTCACCTTGATTTGGTTTATTTTGGCAGGTTGTTTTGGGGCATTTATCACTTCTACATTAGAACCCAACATATTCCATTCAATCAGAACAATTCTAATCGTAGCTTTTTTATTTTCATTAACAATATTTGTAGCTAGACTTAGCAGTGGGTTTGTGACATTATTTGGTCAAAAAACCCAATCAGTATCAGCATCAATCATATCTAACTTAACTCGCATTACTATCTTTATTTTTGGGATACTAATTATCCTGCAAACAGTTGGAGTGAAAATCACCCCAATCCTAACCACATTAGGGGTTGGAGGTTTCGCGATCGCATTAGCGGTTCAAGATACACTTTCCAATTTATTTGCGGGTTTATATCTCATCATTTCCCAACAATTCAAAACTGGAGATTATGTCAAACTAGAAACCAGTCAAGAAGGTTATGTTATAGATATAAATTGGCGCAATACAACAATTAAAGATATTTCTAACAATATAATTATTATCCCCAATTCCAAATTATCTGCTGTGATTTTTACCAATTACCATCTACCTGTTAAAGAAGTTGTTTTAAGGGTGGATTTAGGAGTTGGGTATGCCAGTAATTTAGAATATGTCGAACAAATTACCCTAGATGTGGCAAAAGAAGTAACCGCAGAAGTTGCCCCAGAATTAACAACAAACGAACCATTTGTGAGATATCACACCTTTGGCGAATCAAGCATCGATTTAACAGTTTTTATGCGAGTAAATGAATTTTCAGATAGAAGACTGGCAACACATCTATTCATCAAAAAATTGCATCAACGTTACCAAATAGAAAAGATTGAAATTCCTTATCCAACCAGAGATATTTTCATCAAACATAATGTGGATAATGTCTTGAAAATTTCTACCTAGCCGTCGAAAAAAACCTGTATCATGAATACATAGCAGATTACAATTACATCAGGTAAGTTCGATGGTTATAAAAGCTATATAGGAAGCTTTTTTACTTCTGACTACTCTACTCCTGAATTCTGCTGTAGAAATCACAATCGTTAAGGAATTTAGATATTCATCGTGGTTACTCAGAATTTACCAACACAAGACAGGTTAGAAAAACACTTTTGGACTTGGAAAGGTTACAAAATTCAGTACACAGTCAAGGGTATAGGGAAACCATTAATACTCATCCACGGATTCGGTGCTTCTATCGGACATTGGAGAAAAAATATACCAGTACTCGCTGATGCTGGTTATCGAGTATTCGCATTAGACTTATTAGGATTTGGTGGTTCTGAAAAAGCCGCGATCGCATATAGTGTTGATGTCTGGGTGGAATTACTCAACGACTTTTGCAACGAGCATATCCAAGAACCTGCGGTATTTATTGGTAATTCCATTGGTGCGCTCATTGGTTTGACAGTGTTAGCAAAACATCCAGAAATCGCTGCGGGGGGAGTGTTGATAAATTGTGCAGGTGGTTTAAACCATCGTCCTCATGAATTGAACCCACCGTTACGCATTGTCATGTCAGCATTCAATAAATTAATTAATCATCAAGTGACGGGAAAATTTGTATTTAACCGCATTCGTCAGAAACATCAAATTCGCAAAACCTTGTTTCAGGTATATCGCGATCGCAATGCTGTCACAGATGAGTTGGTAGACATATTATACGAGCCTTCTTGCGATGAAGGGGCACAAAAGGTATTTGCATCGATACTTACTGCTCCTCCAGGAGATAGCCCAAATGAATTATTACCCAATGTCAAATCACCTTTATTAATATTATGGGGTGCGGATGACCCTTGGACACCGATGAGTGGGGCAAAAATTTACGAACAAGCGGCAGCAAATGGGAACGACATTAATATTATCCCAATTCCCGGTGCTGGACATTGTCCCCATGACGAAGTACCAGATAAAGTCAATTCGGAAATTATTAGTTGGTTGAGCAAATATTAAAGTATCTCTGAGTTGAATTAAATATCGTTTGTGTTTGAGAATACCGTAGGGGCAAACGGCTGTTTGCCCTAAATTTTATTACATATACAGCAGATTGCAATTATATGAGATATAGTCAAACAATTCAAAAGCCATTTAATATATAAATCTGTTTTACTTCCGACTTCTGACTACTAAATTCTGACTCCTCAATTCTTTACTCACTTCAAACTCCTCTTTCTCGTGAGAAAAAGCTTATACTTCCTGCTTCTTTCTAAGCTTTTTATTCATAAAATTAACCAACCTTTTCCAATTCGCTCTCACAACTTTCCCATATGTCAGCATATGCATAATTACAAATGCCAAAAATGTATAAGCTAACCAAAAATGTAAACTACGACCAATATCTACCATCGCTTTATTTTTGGGAAAAATATCAGGTAAAACAACACCAAAAAATTTAACATTATTACTTTTAAATGAATTTGATAACAAAAAGCCAGCAATTGGAACAGCCCACATAAACAAATACAGACTACAGTGCAACGCAAATATTCTCCACCATTCGGGTGTAAGTTTAGGAGTGCGTTTTGTATATTTGCGCGACCAGACTCGCAGTAATGTTAAAATGCGCCATGTCAGCAATGCCATTGTCAACACACCAATCGATTTATGGAAGTCGTATAACGATGCGCGAAAAGACACTTCTCTCTCCAGTCTTGCCATCAACGAACCTGTCACAAACAAAACCAAGTAGCAACCTGCCATCCACCAATGTACCGACATCAAATCTTTGAAGGCTGAATTAATTCTGGGTTTTGTTGTTCTGGTTTTACTTGCCTGTGTTGTATCCATAAAACTACCCTGGCTTCTCAATGTTTATACTAGTTACATTACATTCGTTTGCTTTAAGTAAAGTAACATATACTGCTTGAAAAAGGTGAGGGTAGGTTGAAGATTTTAAATGGTTTTGTAATGGGTATGATTGATAAAATACGTAAGTCTAATTTGTGATTTTAAAAATCATTTTTTGGAAGAGTCTGAAGAATTATATATCAAAAGTGGTAATTGAGGGATGTTTAATTGGTTTGCAGATTATTACTTTAGTTAGATATAGCAATCATGTTGAGCTTGTTAGTCTAGTATTTAATCATATAAATTTATTTATTTAAAAAAATGAGATTATTTAATATGAATAACAACATTTCTAATCACGATCGTCGAGCATTATTACCAATAAAAGCAGAGAGAAATGCCGAAAAGAAAACAAATGTACCGGAAAAGATATCTCATGTATCTTATAGCGTTGCTCACGCAATTCCCGGACGAATTCGGTTTCGGATTTATCGTCTAGTAAAAGATTCTGAGTATGCAAGCAAGCTCAAACGGTTAATGGAATTGGATTCAAGGGTGACTTCTGTACGTGTTAATTCGCAAGCTGCATCTATAGTCATTAATTATAAAACTAATGAACTGACTGACGATAAATTGCGATTCTCCAGGGGAGACGCTACGCGATCGCATCTCGTTTATTTGATTCAAAATGCGGAAAATATCACTTTGCCAAGCAAAATCACGGTAAAATCAGTTGTGGCTACTATCTTTGATGCGGGAATGAATTTAATCGATAGCTTTCGCAATCTGAATCAGGCACGTAATGCAATTGTCCATCAAGAATTTAAAAAAGATATTTGGGAACGCTTGTTGGGAGGTGCAAAAACTAGCTTGAAAGGGTTAAAATCTGCACTGATGTTTGTATTACCGAAATCGCGGTTGTCCAGTAAAGCTTTGAATACGCGATTCTCCGTAGGAGACACTACGCGATCGCACAATCAAAATTCTCTACAACCCATAAACGAAGCTTCAGCGATGTAATATCTACTAATCACAAAGACGAAGCGTCTAATGCGTGAGACTTAATTTATAATTGTAATCACCAACGCCACACTTTAGTATTGGACGTGTAAATAATGATTGCACAAAATTTTGATAATCTTGATTTTGATAAGCCTTTAATAAAGGCTATACATACAGCCATTAAGGGAAGGGCAAGATTTAAGGTATGTGGACTTTATGGGAATAAAGCAATTAAAAAATACCTGGAATTTAGGTTGTCACAATTTAAATTTATTATCCAAGTTAATGTGAGCGATTTAACGGGGAATGTACTCGTTTTTTTTAATGATAATAAAAGCTTGCAATTTATTTCTAACTTAATTCAAGGAATTATATTAGATTATCAAGCAAAGTTGAAGACAAGTTTGAACAGTTCAAATTCAAATTACCTCAGTGCTGAATCAGGAAATGGTAAATTTTACCAATCATCTACTATCTTGAATCACAATAGCGAACAACAAATATTTAATTTAGCGAATTATCTAAGTTTAAATAATCATAGATTATTGAAGCAAAAACCTTTAATATCTAATCAAAAATCCCATTCTCAAGCTAGATTAACTAATACTGTTAACTCCCAAACAAATGGAAAAAATCAAACACCAATTTTAGATGGTTCTAATAATAAAATTAAAATAAATAGTATTTATATTCCAGATTCTCATGAAATTAGCGAAGAAAAAATTGAAAAAGTTGAACAAGGAATAGCTTTAGCATCTGCTGCCATTATCACTTTATTGGCTAGCACCACATTAATACATTTTTATGAACTCGATCGGGGTATTTTGCTATTAGTAAAAAGGCTGCATTCACCAATTTTCGACCGAATAATGCTGACAGTTACTTCTTTTGGTGAACCATTAATGTTACTTGCAGTTTGTTCGGGATTTAGTATTTTGACACCACATTATCAGCGTCATCCTGTAATTAAAAACTTGGCAGTAGCCGCAGTTGGAGCAATTGGTTTAAACTATTTACTCAAAGAGGTATTTGCGAGGGCACGTCCAGCATTATGGAGCCATATTGTCGATGTAGGACATTACAGTTTTCCTAGCGGTCATGCAATGGTTTCATTAGTCATTTACGGATTCATGGGTTATGTTTTAGCAAAACGATATCCACAATATCAAAAACAAATTTTTGCTGCGACTACCATCTTAATCCTAACAATTGGTTTTAGTCGGCTTTATTTAGGTGTACATTGGGCAACTGATGTCATCGCTGGTTATGCTGCTGGTTTACTGTGGTTAATCGCTTGTACCCGAAGTTTAGAATTAGGAAATTTAGAATTAGGAAATTTAGAATTAGAAAATTTAGAATTGAAAAATACTAAAGCATAAATTATCGATTTCAAATAGAATTCAAATATAAGAGGTGAGGTTTCCCCTGTCGAGCAACTGGCATTATGTTAGTAATATTATCGCGCAAAATTTGTAGGAATTTGATGCGTTACAAACTCCGCGATAACGCACCCGACAATACCAAACTTTTGTATTTGAAAACTCCTATTTTTACTAAAGTTAGTCAATTAATTACAGCAGATTGCAATTATATAAAGCTGTTTTACTTCTTACTTCTACTGTATCTTAACTTTGTGTGTCTTCAATATGGGATTCATCTTCATTCAAATTCTGGTTTTCCGCGACAGTTTTTTCAACTTCAATCGCAGATTTTCCCTCGCAATCGTCCCGTACAAGAATAAACTCAGTTTCCCTTCCCGACTTATTACCCCATTCATCTAAAACATCTTTAATTAACACTTCCTGTGTCCAAATTTTAGTGACTACAGTTAGAGGTAACGCAAGTAATAAACCCAGAGGACCAAAAAACGTCAAAAAGAATAATTGAGCAATTAACGTTACCGCAGGTAAAAGCGAAACCTGATGCGCCATAATCATCGGAGTGATAAAATTTCCCTCTGTTTGCTGAATCAAAAAATATAAAGCGAACACAGCAGCAGCTTTCCAAGGTGCATCCAATAACGCGATCGCAAGTGCCGGAATCAGACTAATTGTTGGACCCAAATTAGGAATCAAATTTGTAAAACCCGATAGCACCGATAAAGCCAAAGCAGAAGGAACACGCAACACAAGCAAACCAATCATGCTTGTTGTTCCCACATATAACATCGCGATCGCAGCACCACTTACCCAACCTTCTAAAGACACCTCGCATTTATCTAAAATGCCATCTACCCGTCGTCGATAAAATGAAGGAAATAGCCTAATAAATAGCTTACGATAAGCCTGGGGGTCAGCCAAAAACATCCCAGTTAACACCAACACCAGTAAAATCTTTAAAACAGCCTCCAGAGAACCAGTCAGAAGCGCTAAGGAATTTCCTACTGCCTTATTTACAAAAGGTTGGGCTTGTTTAATTAAACCGTCGATATCCGGTATGTAAGGTGCTAACTGTACGGGAACACCAGCTTTTAAATTATCCAGCGAAGTACTAAAAACCTGCAACCCTTTTGGAACTCGATAAGTTAGCTCGTGGAACTGGGTGATAAAAGGCGGTACAACTATCCAGAAAAAGCCAATAATCACTGCAAAAAAAATTCCAACCGATAGAAGCACGGCGAACCCACGCTTCATCCCCCTGTTTTGAAACCTTTTAGCCAAGCGATTGAGCGTAGTCGCTATTACCACTGCCGCAAACATCAGCAATAGTACATCCCGAATTTGCCACAAAATGTACAAAGAGAGAACAATGGCAATCAAACCAATCCATTGACCTAAATTCAAATCTTTACCCTCAGCAACGCCAGCGAACAGCAGAAATCTGTTAACGTAGCTAGGCTAGCCGATTTTAGTCGGTTACGACTAGGTAATTCGTAATTCGTAATTCGGTAATTTGTAACTCCCTACTCGCTATTCCCTACTCCTCTAAGCCTGAGACTCAGAAAAATAGCCATAATCGCAGTCGGAGATAGAACCAGAATTAATGCATTAACATTACTTTGAGGGATTGATACGATTGGGGAAACATACTTGATTAATAGCGATATCAGTGCCGAAAAAAAGAAAACTTTAACTATAAATCCAAACTGGTTATTCATATTTTTTTTGGGAGGATGGGTGGAAACCCAGCATCTTCAAATTTTATTGTAGGTTGGATGCGATCGCCCTTGGCGTTAAGCTAAGTCCCATAGACACCGAAGGTGGCTTCCCGTAGGGTGGGGACACGCTCCGCGTAGCTTGCTTCCACGTTCCTCGCAGAGGTTCCCGCAGGGTAGTGGTACGCTTATCGCGTAGCGGTTCTTTCAGAACATCGTTGTAAAGCGGGTACTATCCTTCGGGAAGCCCCTTTCATTATCTAATGCAACATCACGTAGCGGTTCTTTCAGAACATCGCTGTCAAGCTCGCACTTTTTCGGATTTATATAAGTCAAAAGAATCTTTTCACCCAATTTTCATTTAAATAATTAAAGCTTTATATATTAAGAATGTCAGGAAACATTAATATATAGAAAATGGGTGTACGGATTGACTGGACTTTCAGGAT
>JAAUPE010000116.1 GCA_012034595.1 Calothrix sp. CSU_2_0
CGTAGCTTGCTTCCACGTAGTGGTGCGAAGCGAAGTAATCGCAAAAACTACGGGATTATTGCGATTGCTTCGTCGTTCCTCCTCGCAATGACAGCCTTTTGATATTTAAGCCCGAAACCAAGTGCTAAGTATGATTTTAGGACTTGTGTGTACACCGCAGCCCCTTGTAGGGGAGGGACGATTTTTGCTGTGCAAAAATCAGGGAGAGGTTCCTCAAATAAGCCTCTTAAAACTTACGCTTACGCAGTCACCAACAAACTTGGTAAAATTCCCTCTTTTTGTGCCATAGATAACATCAAATCAATCACTCGATTCGAGTAACCCCACTCGTTGTCATACCAAGACACAGTTTTGAAAAAGTTGGAATTTAACTCAATACCCGCACCTGCATCAAAAATACTCGATCGCACGTCTCCTTGAAAATCTGTGGAGACAACTTCATCACTTGTATATCCCAAAATCCCCTTTAATTCCCCCTCTGAAGCAGCTTTCATTGCCGCACAAATTTCTTTGTAGGTAGTGGATTTACTAGTTTTAAAAGTTAAATCAACTACAGAAACATCAGGAGTGGGAACCCGGAAAGCCATCCCCGTTAACTTACCCTTTAATTCTGGTAAAACTAGCGCTACAGCTTTCGCCGCACCCGTTGATGATGGGATAATATTTTGAGCCGCACCTCGTCCACCACGCCAGTCTTTTTTGCTGGGACCATCTACAGTGGGTTGGGTTGCGGTCATTGCGTGGACTGTGGTCATTAACCCCTCAGCCAAGCCAAAGTTATCTTGAATTACCTTGGCAATGGGTGCGAGGCAATTAGTTGTACAGCTTGCATTCGAGACAATTGTATGCTTGCTGGGGTCAAATAAGTTATGGTTTACACCAACTACGAAAGTTTGCACATGTTCGGGGTCTTTAGTGGGAGCGGAGATAACAACCCGCTTTGCACCTGCTTTTAAGTGATTAGCAGCGCCTTCAAAGTCGGTAAATAAACCAGTAGATTCCACAATATAATCAGCACCTAATTTACCCCAAGGTAGTTCTGCCGGGTTGCGAACGGAAACGCAAGGGATAAACCGACCATCCACCACGATTCCATCGGGTTTGGCTTCAACAGTACCTTGGTAAGTGCCGTGGGTAGAGTCGTACTTCAACAAATAAGCGAGGTTATCGGGGGGTACAAGGTCATTGATGCCAACAAACTCGATGTTTGGGTTGTTTATACCTGCACGAAACACCAAACGTCCAATGCGTCCAAATCCGTTAATGCCTACTTTCAACTTAGCCAAGTTCAATCCTCCTTTTACTGCTGACTCTAAGTCAGGATATTTGTTCTTTGCTTTCGCGTTACTGGCATTGAGGTGTAGCCAGAATCGTTTTTTAGCTTCAGACTTGATTGAGTCTGGCTTAATTCATCCTGACAGTAGCATTTGGCTTCTTGGGATTTAATTGGCTTATTTTAAGATTTGTGAGGGGATGGGGAGATGGGAAAAATTGCGATCGCACTAAAACAATGTCAAATTTATTTATTTGAGGGGCATCTGCTTAAAGGTAGGGGTTAAGATGATAAATTCATCTGTGCTGCAAAAATTTGTTCAGCCGTCAGATTTAATTCTGGAAATGTAGGTGATTCTATGCGGTCATTTCCTCGAAATTGTTTACCACGATATTCCCCTTCATCATTGAAAGAATAAATAGTAATAGTGGGTTGTTTAGCTTCTCCTATCAGTGATTTATTCGCAAACGCACCATAATCTACAATCCAGTATTCCCGTATTCCCATTTCATCATAATCAGCAAGCTTTTTAAGATAATCATCTCTCCAATTGGTACTGACTACTTCAATCACCAATGGTATCGATTCAGGTTGAGTAATAATAGACTCTTTTTTCCAAAGTGGCTCGTTTATTAAATTAGAACGGTTTAATAAAACAATATCTGGAAAGTACCCTGATTTTTTCGTCTCTGGCTTTACTAACGTTTTATTCGGTACAAAATAATTAAAATTAAGTCTTAAACATTCACCTAATAGAATCTTTATTAAAAATCCGACAATTTCCTCATGTTCTCCTGTAGGTAAAGGCATTTGAATAATATCTCCGTCGTATAATTCGTAGCAAATACTTTCAGGTTGTTCTTTTAGAAAGTCTACAAATTCATCGAATGTAAATAGTTTTTGTAGTGCCTGTGTCACGTTTTAAACCTCCTCAGTATTTTTATTTTTTCGACTACTGCCCCTAGTTTCACATAAAAGTTCTGTTGCACCCAACCTTGTATATTGTTCCCAGTTTCATGACAGCTAACTATACAAGCAGGAATAAGGCTATAAAATAGCAAGTGCAGTTTTAATTTAAGTAATTCACAAAAAAAATAAAAGCTACGATACGCTCTTAGCATTGAACGTCGCCGATTACAATCTCTCGTAAGTTGCGTTCCACTCTAACTGACTTAAACATGTCTTAATAGTTTTACTCAACATAAAATAGCGAAAAAAAATATCTCTACCTTGGCTAGATGATTGTTAAGACTTTTAGCTGTTACATTAAATAAATATTGATTTTCGTTACCGATGTAACAGAATTTGCATCGTCATAGCCATTACCCTATATAAAGGAAATAGTGAAAATAACTATTTTGGGGTGCGAGTCTACAAAATTCTGCCCTTGTTGACTCTCAGAGAAACTACTCGGAGTTATGGAATTATGGGTAATATTCATATTGAAAGCCAGTCTTCTGGTAATACAGAAATTTGGAATAGCTTAAAAAATGCGATCGCAGCTAGTTCTGGTTTCCAACGTTGGTTACTCGAACGCGGTTTGCAATATCAAACTCAGTCTCTCGAACAACAGGTACAACGCTATTTGCGGGAAACCTTGGAAAATTTAGCTTATTGAATTAAGCGCTAATGGTTGGTGGTTCGTGTAAATACTGTATCCGAACTTATGGCACAAGCCACCACTCAAATCTGAATTAGAGAGCTACAACAAAAAAATTAACAAAAACATCCATACATAAATAACCATAAAACCAAACAATCATAAAAAATTCGGCAAATTTGCAGTTCTATTTCTAGGTCAGAGCTATCATTAACATCTACACTGTCATCCTTACTGGAAGATGCTCTGCTGCCTCAACCCAGATTGCCCCAATCCCATCAACCTGACGGGAATCAGTATTGCCAGAGTTGCAGCGCACCTCTGACTTATCTACTTCGAGGTCATTATCGCGTCACAAAAGTACTTTCCGATGAGGGAGGATTTGGCAGAACCTACTTGGCAGAAGATGTTGATAAGCTGAACGAACGCTGCGTTGTCAAGCAATTAGCACCAAAAGTCCAGGGAACTTGGGCTTTGAACAAAGCGATTGAACTGTTTAAGGAAGAAGCCAAGCGTTTGCAAGAACTAGGGAGACATTCACAAATCCCCACCCTATTGGCTTACTTTGAACAAGATAGCTATCTTTACCTCGTGCAAGAATATATCGAGGGACAGAACTTATTCAAAGAATTGCAAGAGCGATCGCAATTTAACGAAGCGGACATTCGCGAGTTGTTCATGTATGTACTGCCTGTCCTCAACTTTATCCACGAACATGGGGTGATTCATCGCGATATTAAACCCCAAAATATAATGCGTCGCGCTTACTATCAATATCGTAATTATCGGGGAACCCATCCACCATCACACCCACCATCAAATCCACCTTCAATTCCCAATTTACGCGAACCAACTTCGGGAATACCCGCCCAAGGTGATATCGTTTTAATTGATTTTGGAGCATCAAAGCAATTAACTGCCACAGTCCAAACCAAACCAGGAACGACGATTGGTTCTTTTGGTTACAGTCCCATCGAACAAATTAATGGTGGGGAAGCTTACCCAGCCAGTGATTTATTTAGCTTAGGAGCGACATCTTTTCATTTACTTACCGGAGTATCACCATTTCAGCTATGGACAGAATACGGATACGGATGGGTTAATTCTTGGAGACAGCATCTTAAACAGCAAATTAGTCAAGAATTAGGAGAAGTTCTCGACAAAATGCTGAAAAAAGATATCAACCAACGTTATCAATCTGCGGAAGAAATACATAGATATTTAAACTTAGGTGTAAATCTCGGAGCAACCCCATCAACACTGCGATCGCGGCAAATCCCCCTACCTTCGGTTTCCTTACATTCAGCCAATAACAAACAACCAGTATCACCACAAAATAAATCAACCAAACCCAAATTAACAGGAAAATTTCTCGGATTACCGCTTTTCATCCGTCAACGGACAAAGCTGATGAAATCCACCATCGTCACAGTTGGAGTCTTACTCGTGACTTTAATTGGTACGCAAATTTACGGTTATATGCGGTACAAGGTGTTTCCAACAGCACCAATATTTTTAATTAATAGTCTCCCAAGTAGCGCCTTCCTCCAACGCACACTAGCAGGTCATTCCAGCTATGTCATGTCAGTTGCGATCGCGCCCGATGCAAAGACTTTAGTCAGTGCTAGTAGTGACAAAACGATTAAAATATGGAATTTGATTACAGGTGACGAAATCCGTACCCTCAAAGGACATACTGAAGCAGTAGTCAAAGTTGCATTCAGCCAGGATGGCAAAACAATCGCCAGTAGTAGTAACGACAGAACTATCAAACTCTGGGACATTGCCACAGGAGAAGAAATACGCACCCTCAAAGGTCACAATGATGGAGTTACAGATATCGCTTTTAGTCCAGATAAAAAAACTCTAGCTAGTAGCAGCAGCGACAAAACAGTTAAACTCTGGAACCTGACCACAGGAGCAGAAATTCGCACCTTCAAAGGACATACCAGTAGAGTCACTTCAGTAGTCTTTAGTCCAGATGGTGAAGTAATTGCCGCAGGTAGCAACGACAAAACCATCAAACTATGGAATACCTCAACGGGTGAAGAATTGCGTACTCTCAAAGGTCACAATAACACCGTAACTCAAATAGCCTTCAGCCCCGATGGCAACACTCTTGCCAGTGGTAGCGCAGATAGAACTATTAAACTCTGGAACATCACAAACGGACAAGAATACCGAACCATCAAAGCTCATACCGATGCAGTTTTGTCAATTGCCTTCAGTTTCGACTCCACAATGCTTGCCAGTGCGGGAAGCGATAAAATGATTAAATTGTGGAATCCCTTCAACGGAGACGAAATTCGCACCCTCCAAGGACACGATAGTCGGATTTGGTCTGTTGCTTTTACTACCGATGGTAGAATTCTCGCGAGTAGTAGCGAAGATGGGACAGTGAAAATTTGGCGAATGACACCGTAATCATAATGACTAATTTATAATTCCTGATCGATTATGAATTAGTCATTATTTCTTAATCTCCTCTTCCTTGGCGTTTTGGCGTACTTGGCGGTTACAGCTATTTTTTATTTATCTCACGCAGAGAGGAATATAATTAGTCCACACCCAAAAAGCGATCGCGATTTAACAACAACACGACAATCGATAAACTAATTAAAAATGGCGTTAACCAATCTCCCCAACGTACATACAGAGTCTTAGTCTGCCGTCTATAAATTCTCTCTGCATGTACTTCATAACTATTATGTCCCGATATCCAAATAGTTTTGCCGTGGGGATTTACAAAACCCGAATATCCAGTATTAGTGGCACGTACAGCCCATCTATCGGTTTCGATCGCTCGCATAATATCTTGAGCATGGTGTTGCGCTGGCATCGCTTGACTGTAATGGGCATTATTCGCAGCACTGAGAATAAATTGCCCACCAGCAGCAGCTTGACGACGAAAAGATTCGGGAAATGCAGATTCATAGCAAATCCCAACTATGGCACGTCCGAATGGGGTATCAAATAATTGGTTTGATGTACCTGGTACTTGATGCGCTTCCAAAGGTGATAAACGGTTAATTATTCCCCCTAAAATTTCCTCAAACGGAACATATTCACCCAGGGGAACTAATTTATTCTTATCGTAGCGACTAAAAACTTCACCCTTACCTGTAAATGTAAACAAGCTATTATTGTAACTGCTTCCTCTTTCACCAAAACCCCCAATCCAAGCCACCACACCTTGTTTCCGGATAGCTTGTATGAGGGAACCTGCCTGAATATCCCGGAGGAAAAATGGTAATGCACCTTCAGGTGTTAATACCGCATCCACATTTTGCGCTGCTAAAGTTAAATATCCGTTGGTGTAGCCTTGAATTGCACGTCTAAACCCTTCAGGATATAGCTTGATTTTGTTGGGAATATTACCTTGAATAATTCCGACTTTAAGTGCTGCTTCTGGTGATTCAACTAGAGGACGAGAGTACAAACCATAACCAATTAAATGTAAACTAATAAATAATCCGGTTGCGAATACAAAATATTTCATCCCTCTAGCTTGAGAATCCTTCTTCTTATTCGGGATACTTGATGAATAAGCTAAATAAGCTTCTGCAAGTAAGCCATTGATAACAATAATTGCGGCTGTAATTGCACTTGTTCCCCCCAATTGTCCGAGATGCAATATTAGTAAATTATGCGGTGATTGCGTGTATGAAAGCGAACTCCACCAAAGTGGTCCCATGCTCCATAACTTTTCCAGTCCGCACCAAATAGCTGTAGCGATGAGAACACGTATTAAAGGGGAAACTGATTGAGATTTTGGGTGAGTCACAAAGTTGAAATTTGCAATACCCAGTAAAATAATTACCCAAAAAGTGACAAGTGCAGCACCCCAGAGAGTAATAAAAGACAAGGCAAAAAATGCGATCGCAATACTGGCTAACCAAGGTACACCCATCCATGTCATTGGATGAATCCCTGTAATCCAAGATAAAGCGACACCGTGATAACCAATTCCCCAAAGTAAAGGGAAAAGGATAATTTTTTTCTTTTTAAATTCTGATTTTTGGCTTTGTTTGATTACCAAAACCCATAATGGAGCAAGGGCAAACCAAGCTAAAAACCAAATGTTAAAGGGTGCAACAGTAGTACCCATCAACACCCCACTAATTAAGGCAATTATCAGTTTTGAATTAGAAACTACAAATTGCCGAATATTTTTTAAATTCATCACCTTAATTTTGATAATTTGTAATTAATAATCGGCTATATTATTCAAACCATTCTTTTATTCCTCTCTGCGTCTCTGCATGGTAAAAAAGACATATATTCTAAATTAGATAAAAATCAGGACAAACAGCTATTTGCCCTGACAATATTTATTAAACAACTTTAAACTTAGAAGTCTTCAATTACGAATTGAAAACAGGCAGAAAATAAAATATCCCAACCATAGATTTATCTATCCATCATATCCTTTATGAGGGTGGGGAATACCCCACCCCTACAAAGATTCGGTTATTCCTCTTCAACCTCTGCTTCTACTTCTACTTCTACACCTTCCATAACTTCTACTTCTACTTCTACACCCAAATCTGTGCCTTCACCCGTATCCGATGGCACAATTGCTACTCCAGTAATTGCATCATCATCATCAAGACGCTGCACCCTGACACCAGTAGCCGATCGCGATTGGATGGAAATTGCATTGGTTGCTTGGCGGATAATGATACCACGATTTGTCACCATCATGATTTCATCGTCGCTGTTAACAATGCGTAACGTTGCCAGTTGGTCTTTACTTTTCTTGGTTTTATTCTTGAATTTGGTTGCCATCAAACCTTGTCCAGCACGGTTTTGCAGGCGGAATTGAGCGACAGGTACACGCTTCCCATATCCTGCCATTGTAATCACCAAAACCCAAGGTCCAACGCTAGTGGTTGCTTCAATGATTTCTTCGTTCTCGTTATTCTCAGTATTTTCGACGTTTTCAACTTCTTGAGCGTCGAGTTCCTCCATCTCAGTTTCAGAAACATCTGCGACTGCCAGGTTCTCCAGAATTGCCGCAGGTAAAATATCCATACCCACCAACTCGTCACCTTTTTTCAGTTTCATCGATTTCACGCCGCGAGTTGCCCTTCCCAAGGGACGCAATTGTTCGTTATTGCATCGGAAGTGAATTGCCATGCCGTGACGGGAACCGACGAGGACGCTATCTGTGGGTTTGGCGCGACGTACCCAACGCAGTTGATCCCCTTCTTCTAAGGAGATGGCAATTAAGCCGTTAGAACGAATATTACTAAACGCTTCCAAAGCAGTTTTCTTAATATTACCGCCCTTGGTGAGCATTACTAGGTATTCTTGGGCGCTAAACTCATCAACGGGAACGATGGAGGTAATTTTTTCTTCCTTGGGAATCGGTAGCATTTGCACTATGGGAGTGCCGCGACTGGTGCGGGAGCTAACGGGTATTTGATAAGCTTTCAAGGAGTAAACAACTCCGCGATCGCTAAAAAATAGGACGCTATCGTGGTCGCAACATGTTAAGAAATGTTCGACGGTATCATCATCTTTCACCTTTGCTGCTGCTTTGCCGCGAGTCGCCCGACTTTGCGCCTCAAAAGTGTTTACGGGCATCCGTTTGATGTAACCTTGCTTGGTGACGAGAATAATCGCTTTTTCATTAGCAATCAGGTCAATGTCATCCAAATCCCCGTCCGCATGGGTAATGATTGTGCGGCGAGGTGTGGCATGTCTTTCCTTGATTTGCGTAACTTCAGTCTCGATAATTTCGAGAATCCGTTCGCGTCTAGCTAAGATATCCCGCAAGTCTGCAATTACAACTTGCAATTCTTCGTGTTCGAGACGAATTTTATCAGCTTCCAGGGCTGTTAAACGCCGTAATTGCATTTGCAAGATTGCGTCTGCTTGGACTTCCGAGAGTCCGTAGGAGCTAATCAATTCACCTTTGGCTGTTGGGCTATCGGCAGCATGACGAATCAAGCTGATAATGCCGTCGAGTTGGGCAAGGGCAATCAACAAACCCTGTAAAAGATGGTCTCTTTCCTCGGCTTTGCGGAGTTCGTAGCGGGTACGACGGGTAATCGCTTCGACGCGGAAATCGAGGAAGACTTGGAGAAACTGTTTGATGGTGAGAATTTGCGGTTCCGCATTCACCAAAGCCAACATATTCGCGCCAAAGTTGGCTTGAACTGGGGTTTGTTTGTAGAGGTTGTTGAGAACCACACGGGGATAGGCATCCCGTTTGAGTTCGATCACAATTCGCATTCCATCGCGATCGCTCTCGTCGCGAATATCTGCTATGCCATCGATGCGCTTGTCATTAACCAATTCGGCAATCTTTTCGATCAAGGCTGCTTTATTGGTTTGATAGGGCAACTCGGTAATAATAATTGCTTCCCGATCGGGTCTACCGCGCTGCTCGATGGTTTCAATCGTGGCAACACCGCGCATCGTAATCGAACCGCGTCCGGTCAAATATGCTTCGCGGATTCCAGATGTGCCTAATATCTGTGCCCCTGTGGGGAAATCTGGACCATGAATATACTGCATCAACTCTTGATTTGTGACTTCCGGGTTATGGATTAATACCACTAACCCATCAATCAACTCACCCAAGTTATGCGGTGGTATATTCGTTGCCATCCCTACTGCAATCCCAGACGAACCGTTCAGCAATAGCTGGGGGATGCGTGCGGGTAATACGGTTGGTTCCTGCTGCGAACCGTCAAAATTGCTGGCAAAATCTACGGTTTCCGACTCAATATCTTGGAGTAAAGCTGCGCTGGTGAGAGCCTGCAAGCGACATTCGGTGTACCGCATCGCTGCTGGGGGGTCGTTATCAACCGAACCGAAGTTTCCGTGCCCGTTAATCAGGGGCGATCGCATCGAAAAATCTTGCGCCATCCGCACCAAGGCATCGTATACCGCCGTATCACCGTGCGGGTGGTATTTACCCAATACTTCCCCGACCACACGCGCACACTTTCGGAAAGGTCTATCCGCAGACAATCCTAACTCATGCATGGCGTATAAAATCCGGCGATGTACAGGCTTAAGACCATCCCTCGCATCTGGTAGCGCCCTACCTACGATGACGCTCATCGCATATTCCAGGTAAGACCTGGACATTTCATTCCGCAGGTCTGTCGGGATAATCCTCTCCTGAGAGAATGTCATAGCCTAAATAACTCCAAAAATCGCTACTTTTAGCCTTTATTCCGTTAAAAAAGCAAAATTATTCTTAAATATTTTTGAATAATTGCTATATTTTGCTACAATTCTAGCACACAAAGCCTTTTTTTGCCGTCAAAGTCGCTAATTGAGCGATAAGAATATTCAATCTAAAAACTAAAAATTAAAAAACAGGATTATTAAATATACTGGAAATAGGGAATAGGGATTTTTTTGAACTGTTTTGTTTACAATCAATGATATAAAAGATAAAGAAATTAGTTAATATAAATTACCTTGAATATAATCAATTTTTTTTAACTTTAATTTCCCCAATTATTCATAGCTATAAAGTCTATATTGCAAGCTTTCTAGCAATTAGAATCGGCAAGGCAACTAAAAATATGTCATTAGTAGTCATGTTTTAAAAATATAAATTATACCCGGAGATAGGGTCGCACTAATCGCTTTCAAAATTAAGATATGGATGTTGGTTAGCGAGATAAAAATTATGAACGATAAAAAACATACAAATCAAACTGAAAAACGAATTTAGAAACAGATACAACCGCAGTCAAGCCTGAGATATTAGATATGATTAAACACCCTCCGAAAATAGACGATGCAATACGCGATTTGCCCCCGATGAACTCAAAGGTCATCACGCTTTAGTACCGGAAATTTTTGGCGAAAGAGCGGGGGATTAAGGAGAAATGCCCAATTCCCAATTCCCGATTCCCAATTCCCAAACTAGATATACAATTTCACTATTCCCTTAGCATCCCTTATCCGCGATATGCTACCAGTTATTTATTCCGATGAATTTCTCGACCACTTGACTGGACTGGGACACCCAGAAAAACCCGAACGCTTGCAAGCGATTACCGCAGCCTTAAGACAAGGTAAAATCGCCTCACAGATCGAATGGAAATTGCCGACTCCCCCATCGCAACGTCCCTTGATGCGACATTTACAACAAGCGCATAAATCTAGTTACATCGAGAAAGTCAAAGAAATTGCTACAACTGGTGGCGGTTATCTCGACAATGAAACAACAATTTCACCCCAAAGTTATGACGTTGCCTTAGTGGCATTAAGCGGTTGGTTGGATGGAGTTGATATTGTTTTAGCAACCGAACAACCCGCATTTGTCATGGCACGTCCACCCGGACATCATGCCGAACGCGATACAGGAATGGGGTTTTGTCTCTTTTCTAATGCTGCGATCGCGGCAAATTATGCTCTCGAACAACCAGGAATTAATCGCGTTGCCATACTCGATTGGGATGTACATCACGGCAATGGAACCCAAAATATTGTCGAAAATAATCCCCAGATTGAATATTGTTCCCTACATCAATATCCCTGCTATCCCGGTACTGGTAGACATACAGAGAAAGGTTTTCACAATAATGTTCTGAATATCCCGATTCCACCAGGTAGCGATATTAGTATTTATCAACCCGTATTTGAAAGGATGGTTGTACCCTTTTTGGCAGAATTTCAACCAGATTTACTGATTGTTAGTGCTGGTTACGACGCAAACGCTAACGACCCATTAGCAAATATTAACTTGCAACCCGAAGATTACGGTTTGTTTACCGAATATTGCTTGGGGGTAACTCGGAAAATTTTATTTGGTTTGGAAGGTGGTTACGATTTGGATACGCTGTCTAAGTCTGTTGTGGCAACGATTGAAAAATGTTTGGTTTAGGGCATTGGGTATTGGGCATTGGGCATTGGGCATTGGGAAAATGTCACAAAAATTATAATTCTATCCGCGTATATCTGTGTTTATCTGCGGTTAATTAACTCAAACACAAAAACATTATGTGTCAGTTACGTGAGTTCTACTCAAGATGAAATTGAAAAATATCTTCAAAAACTGGATTAAGTAAAGCACAAAAGTAGGTTGTGCTAGGGTAGTGTCGCGCACCATCTCCAGTTACAGAAGTTTTCATCTATTTAGACTACAGTATTGTATTTCCCTCTGCGTGAGATAACAAAGATGTAGCTCATTTACCTAAACAATTGCTGAAATCAGATTATTACCCTTAATTCACAAATTCATATTCTTGTCAACCGCAATGAAATCTCAAATCAATGTTTAGGTTACAAATTAGATTTAGGCTTATTCGTAATCAAAAAAATAAACGCAAAAACAATACTTTCAGAAGCTAAAAAATAAAACTTATACGCCTCCCGTGATTATTAAAAATACCACATCCTGAAAGTACTGTGAATCTTGCCACCGGGGAGAATCCCCGTGGCAAAGTTCACGTGAATCCGTACACCCATTTTCTTAATATCAAGATTTCCTGACATTCTTAACATCCGAAACTTTAGTAATTTAAATCATAATTGAGCAAAAATATTTTCTCTACTTATATATCTTGTTTAGGTATCCAATATTCGACTAAATGCAATATATTTAGACTCAAATTTTCTTTGTTATATTCCTTAACAATTTTTCCCCCTAACCTTTCGGGTATTCTCCGACTAGGGTAATTATCTCTATCCACAGGATAAACAAACCCTTCACAATCCAAATTTTCTTCTCCCCATTTCTTGAGCGCGGCAATTGTTTCAAAGCCGTAATGATTACCCTGTGCCGATTTTTTGAGCCAAATGCCAAATTCAGGCATTTTTGTATTCATCCGATGAATTCCTGTACATCCCAAAAATTCTTTTGTATTTTTCTTTAAAATTACAAGCTGTAAATTACACCCTTCTCTCAATCCTGCTAAAGAATTTTGAATAAACGCTTCTGTATCTGATATTTCATTGGCAGCGCGAGGATACATGTAAGTAGTGATTTCGGCTGTAAATTCTCTAAAAATCTCAGTTTTATATTGCATATCAATCACTTTCAAGACAAGCCGATTGGTTATGATTTCAATTTGCAATAAATTCATTGTTTATTTGCTGTTATTTTAGGTATCTAGATTTACTGGTACAGAAACGTAGAAATTACTGAACTTAAGGTAGAGATTATTATGGCAAAAATCTATCATAGGTATAAAGGTTTAACAAAATATCATCCAAAAGTCATCTCATCCTGAGAAGGATTTTTTGAAAATTCGGTCGTTATTTTGCTAAAGTTTTGTTAAGATACGATTGCCGATAGATTTTTAACGAAATTTTACGGCTGAGGTGTGAAGGAATAAACAGACCAAACTACAGCCAAATACCACGCCAGATTTAGGAGGATAAAAAAGTGGATAATTATATTTTCTTTGGTGATGCACTCCAAATGCTTGTAAATGCCTTTTTGGCTTCAGTTGTATTGCTGATCGGAGCATCAGGAATCGGTTTAGCAGTCATTGAATCGATTGAAAAAACAGGCGACAGATAACAAAGTTGGCATTGGATAGCAGAGTGATTCTCATCCCAAAATTACGTTTTTGTTAATATCTCTAGTTATAAAAACTTACTTGCTTTTTTGCAGCTACTTCTATTGATGTTTGCTAGTTTGCAGCATTGGAAGTATTTAAATTATGAATATGTCGTAGTTAGATTTGTCAATTTTCCTTGAAGTTTTACCTATAGGCGATCGCATTACATCGCATTACATCGCATTGCTATTGAGACTCAACTTAGGCTGAAGTGAATAGTGGGTCTATTCGACAAGATTTTGAAGTTAAGAACAAAGTTAAAGAAGATTTAGTCCAGCAAAAGCTCATAGTCATTAATTATCCACGTTTTAAAGCTAAATGGGTTTAATGCATTTGTTAAATTTATTTGTTAAATTTTTTGTAGCAGCTAAGAATTTGCTACCGTATTGCCGCATGAGCCACAAAATGCAGCGTTTGCTGTTGCGGTAGATTTGGTGGTAAGAATCCGACCAGATTACCGACGAAAAGCCGAAATTTTTTGCACTAACCAGAGCGAATCTGAAAAATTTGCGACATCCTGCAACCCTGATTGTTGGAGTCAGGCAAATTAATTACTCATTCACCAATAAGGAATACTGAAGCCAAGGTGTTACTTTTTACAAAAAGTAGGGAATACTTAGATTAATAGAATAGAAAAGCAACGTTACACAAGTTATCGTGCCTCTGGGCTGTCTAACTAGTGCAACGTCATCTCTAAATATTTCCAAGCAAAGGATAACACAAAAATGGGTTTATTTGACAAAGTACTAAGTAATCATACGGTAAAAGAAGCTTTAAGTCCTGCGGAGGCTTTTGCAGCAATAACTTTATCTGCGATCGCATCTGATGGATATCTCTCGGATGAGGAATCACAGGGGATTTACTTGGCACTGTCGCGGATGAAGATGTATCGCAGCTACCCGAATGATGTGATGCAGCGCATGTTCGATAAGCTTTTGGGAATTTTGCGTCGCGAGGGAATGAATAGCTTGTTTGACAGTGCGAAAGATTCTTTACCTTACGAAATGCGTGAGTCGGCTTTTGCGGTAGCTACCGATTTAATTTTGGCTGATGGTGTTGTTGCTCAAGAAGAACAGGAATTCTTAAACGATTTATACCACTTTTTGAGTTTGGATGCTGAAGTTGCCACCCGCATCGTTGAGGTGATGCTGATTAAAAATCGCGGATAGGTTCTAAGCTAATTTTTAAGGTGAGTGTTAGGCTTGATGCGATTGAATGCACGGAAATAATACTTTGAGCCATTATTGTACTGGTCTTCAAGCTCATTATACAGCTAAACCCTTTTGGGGGTTTAGCTGTAACTTTTTGAGATGTTTTTTTGCCACTAGCTGAAAATAATTTGCTTTATCTAAAGAATTTGTATATAACTGATTTTCAATACATAATTTTGCGAGAACCACAAGTAGTCTCGAACAACTATGTAAAAATGTTAACTTTAGCACTTCCTAAATTTACGTAAAGAATATAGGATTTAAGCACTTTTCCATTTCCTCACTTTTTTTCCTTGCGTTGATTGCTGACGCTGGAATATAAAAAATGAACCACTCAAAAAGAAAAGCCAAGTAAGATGCCCTGTTTCGCTACCCTCGCTCAGTTAGTTGATGTTCTTTCTGCCAAAAAAGTAAATATATCTGATATTTCTCTTGATTTTTTAAGCACTGGTATACAAACAGATACACGATTGCTTAAACCTGGTGAGGTATTTTTAGCATTGCGCGGTGAAAAGTTTGATGGTCATCAATTTATCGCAATGGCGATCGCGAAGGGTGCTGTGGCGGCAATTGTTGATTTTGAGTACCAGGATCGGCAATTTCCCATATTACAGGTGGAAAATACACTTGTCGCTTATCAACAACTTGGTCGCTGGTGGTGCGATCGCTTTAATGTTCCCGTAATTGGGGTGACGGGTTCGGTAGGGAAAACCACGACGAAGGAGTTGATTGCCGCAGTTTTAGGAACTGCTGGCAAGGTTCACAAAACCCATGCGAATTTCAATAACGAAATTGGTGTACCTAAGACTTTATTGGAACTTGGGGATAACCATGATTTTGCGGTGATTGAAATGGCAATGCGGGGGAGGGGACAAATTGCCGAATTAACGCGGATTGCCCGTCCGAATGTTGGGGTAATTACCAATGTGGGAACGGCACATATTGAGTTGTTGGGTTCGGAAGAAGCGATCGCGCAAGCAAAATGTGAACTTTTGGTAGAAATGCCTCCGGATGGTGTGGCAATTCTCAACCATGATAATCCGTTATTGATGGAGATGGCAGCGAAAGTTTGGCAGGGTGAAGTGATTACTTATGGTTTATCGGGTGGGGATATCAAAGGAAATTTAATTGACCGCAACACGATCGAGGTTGGGGGAATTGCTTTGCCTTTACCTTTGGGGGGACGACATAATGCCAGTAATTTTCTGGCTGCTTTGGCAGTTGCAAAGGTGTTTGATATTAGCTGGTCATCTTTAAAGTCGGGGATTGTGGTGGACATGCCAGAAGGGCGATCGCAGAAAATTATGCTTTCCCATGATGTAGTGATATTAGATGAAACTTATAATGCGGCTCCGGAAGCGATGTTAGCAGCGTTGAATTTATTGGCAGAAACACCAGGAACTCGGAGAATTGCGGTATTGGGTGCGATGAAAGAATTAGGTGAGCGATCGCATCAATTGCATGAGCGTGTTGGTGAGATGGTCAAAAGTTTAAAGTTGGATGCTTTGCTGGTATTGGTTGATGGGCAAGATGCTGAAACTATTGTCAGGAGTGCTGAAGGAATCCCATCGGAGTGTTTTGCCAATCATGCCGACATGGTGGCAAGGTTAAAGAGTTATATTCAGGAAGGTGACAGATTGCTGTTCAAAGCTGCCCACTCAGTTGGACTCGATCGAGTCGTTACCCAACTCCGAGCAGAATTTACTGTCTAAAAGCGTCTAAAAGTCAATTTAAATTAATTAAAATTAGTTATTTTTCTAATCCATCCCGTTTTTCTCTGGAAAGCGGGTTTTTTTGCTGAATTTTATACCAATTTGAAAAATAATTGCGACAGATGGAGTCGCAAAAAGCTTATGCAGTAGATATTTCACAATCCAAAATCCGTCTTGGAAAATTGAGCGGGACGGAAACCGACACCCTCTGGGTTCGTCACTTTGGCAGGACGGAAACCGACACTGCCAAGTGGACTCACCGCTCATTTTCCGCAAAATCTAAAATGGTATTAGGTGGTTGCTTAATGCCAAAGCGATCGCATCAAAGGCGGATGTCTTGTAAAATCATAAATTATACGCCTTATGTGAGTTAAAAATTACCCAGCAATATCAAAGGTTTGAGACTTGGGTCTAATCATAAGCTCTCTTCCCTATCAACGAAACTGTGTTGTTTCAGCTTTCAACTCACATAAGCCGTATTATAGGATTAAAAATTCCGGCAATTTATCTTTTGCAAAGCCAACAACCATAGAAACTGCTTGTTGTGCTTGTTCTTCAGAAATACCTCTACGTTCGGTAATTTGACGGATTAACTCTTCCATCATTTTTTACCATAAGAAAATTTATGTCCCAGACTCTACCACATTTAATTGTTTTGTCACGAGTATTAGAGATAACAATCTAAAATCTAAAATCTAAAATCCAAAATTCACTTTGGGTAAACTGGCAAAGTGAAGTGAAACCAAGCTCCGTTTTTGGGCGATGCTTCCACCCAGATTTGACCGTAGTGGGCGCGAATTATACGCTGGCATAAACACAAACCGATGCCGTATCCATCTTTATCTTCATCCCGTTCGAGACGGTAACGATTTTCAAAGATACGATCGCGGTTTTCTTCGGGGATACCTGGACCACTATCACCAATGCTAAATTGAACTTTTTGGGTGGTGCGGTGCAATCCGGCAACGCTGATGCTGCCTCCTTCGGGGGTGTATTTGATGGCGTTGTCGAGGAGGTTGATTATAACTTGACGAATACGTTCGGGATCCGCGTAAACAAGGGGTAAATCTTTAGGAATATCTTTTTCGATCGCCAGGGATTTTGCAGAAATGCGATCGCCTAATTCTTCGAGAATTTCTTGGCTAAGTTGTGCTAATTCGATTTTTTGGGGTTGGACGCAAAATTCGCTTGCTGTTCCCCGTGCAACCTGCAATAAGTCAGCAATCATACGATCGATAATCTTAGTTTGGATGCGTGCTTGCTGGAAAAGGTGTGCTGCTAATTTTGGCGTTAAACGCTCGAATTCTCCCTTTTGCTGGTTGTAGTTCGATTGTAGAGTCTCAATGGCAATAGATGCGGCTGTTAGAGGGCTACGAAGGTCGTGCGCTAGCATTCCGATTACTCGGTCTTTAAACTGAAGTTGCTCTTGAAGTTTTTCTTGTTCTTGTTTGAGACGAAAAATCTCATCGGCAAGTTGAAGTAATTCTGCGGAAGCCGCAACCGACTGAATCGAAGTATTTTGGATATGGGTTTGGATATTAGTTGAGCTATTAGTTGAGCTATTAGTTGAGCTATTAGCTGGGCTATTGGTTTGGATGGGAGTACTGCCGTTTCTGTTATCGTGCAAGTCATTTTGCAATTCGATTTGCAGTTGTACGTGGGTTTCGGCTGCAATCTGCCAGCGTGACCACCAGGTTTTGAGTTGGCTAATAATGTTGCTACCAGCAAGAACTTGTCTTGGTTCGGGATGTATTTTAATCAGTGCTGGTGTTGCTACCAGTCTAAAGTGTTCCGCCAAATAGGGTTGCTGTCCAACATCGACAACCTGAAGTTCAAACTTGTACTCAGCCTGTAATTCGTCTAAGTATGACTGGATTCGCTGTACTTGCTGGCGAGATTTTGGGCGATCGTCAACAAATAGTAACAGTTGGAGTGGTGCTTCAGAATATATCGGTTGGTCCGGGAAAGCTTGCATGTCATTTTTTTGTAGCACTGGTAACGAACCGACGACGTTTTGGGTGGATTTTAATTGACTAGGCGGTTGTCGATGATGTAGGCACTTTTTCGATCCATTGTTTATAAATTTAATATCTATTTTAGATTTTTCATACTCCTATACGATCGCGGTTTTTAGATGAAATACTTTTTTGCCAGTTTTTTAGTTCCTTTAGTCCCTTGCTATCTAGGTTTGACCTCGATCCAAACCTTTGCTGGTGACTATAAGTCGCAATCTTCACCGATTCACAATTCTTCGTCAAGTCCGAATGGCGGTTTTTATACGGTCGCAGAAAAATTACTCCAGGAACAAATTAATTTGCTTGGACGGATCGAACGCTCGCTTGCTCAACCCGATCCCAATCGAGTTCGCTCTGCAAACGGTCAAATATTCGTGCAAGCTAAAACTATTGAAACTTTTGTTAAAAAACAAGACCCCAATTTCCGAACTAGTTGCAACTATGCGCTGATTACCAGCCAAAATGCAGATAATTCCCAAGCTCAAATTTATTGTTCTTTATACGCATCGAGCCAGGAATTATTAAAACTGTCTCCAGTCTTAGATCGTATCTTATCGCGACGTGGTGAATCAGCTTTGGTACGCGAATTACCCCTGGTCAGTGGTGAGCGAAAATCAGACATGGTATTGCCAATGTCACCAGTGGAACGTCCGAATCTTGGTAAGAAAGCTACAGTTTTTGAAATATATGAGCCAAACTTACCTCCATCTCCACCACCAGTTATCGGTCAACCAACAAAAAAACCTTTTGTTAACTATTTTCCACCGATGCAGGGTGCGTTAGCAATTCCCCAAGAAGCACCGACAATTTTGGAAACCGCAGAAAAGTACATAACTCTAGCCAAAGCCGGATTTCCGCAAGATAGTAAGTTTAATAATCCGAGAGAAACAGCAGCAGCGCTGGATAAATTTGCTTACGACCTTGACCCGCAAGAACCCCAAACCTACGCGAAATTTTTGGCATTACCAAACACGGGAATCTTTCGCGTCTTGCCATATTTAGCTTACCACCGTCCACTCAATCGGCTGGAGAACCGACTAGTAAAGACCGTTGGGGAACGCTATCCTTTTCCATCTTTGGCAGAGACAAAACAGGGATTTACTCCCAATTTAGCACTTCAATTAGTCGGAGAACGCTTTCAAGTTTTGCCGTCGGGAGTCGATCGCAATTTTATGGCTGATTTGGGTAATATTCCTATCGAAAAGTTAGACGGAAACCTGAAAACTGTCACCCCGGAAATCCGCGCAGCATTTCTCAATTACCAACCACCGCAAAAATTAAATGCTTTACAAGTCGAACAACGGCAGTTGCTCGTAAGTAAAAACCCGGATAATAGTATTGTATCAGCAAATGCTCCAGTGCGATTAAATCACACTTACTTATTGCGATCGCTCCAATTCCAACTGCCAGAAGCCATCTTAACCGGGAAACAACTTACCCCCAAAGAAAGGCTGCAAATTGATGAATTACTCAAAATCCAAAGTAGCGATCGTATTATTGCTTTTCGTCCCGTTCGTCAGCGCTCAGATGGCAGTTACACAGTTCTTTGGCGCGTTATCAAGGAATTCAACGCCCCACAAATTGACGATTTAGAAACGTATTTGAAATATTGAAAACGTAGAGACGACCCGATGGGTCGTCTATATAAAAATTCATAAAATTCATAAAAATTCATAATATTCATAAAATATAAACATGGAGAGACGACCCACCGGGTCGTCTGTACGAGAATAATGGGCAAAGAGAATTTATTAATAACCTTTCCCTTCCCGAAGTCCAAAATCCAAAATCCAAAATCTAAATGCGCTAGGGTAGAAAATAGCACTAAATTTCTAACTATCCGTGTTGTATCCCAAACGTCCATTTGTCTTTCTATGTTTAGCAGTTATCTTAACGACCTTAACTGCTTGCGCTAACAACCCATCAGCCAAGGATTTTGAAAAATCTTTGGCAGCAGACCCGCGTTTGAAAGATAATCCATTGAGTTTGGGTGCAAATCAGGTCAACCCAACTCCAACCCCACAACCTGAAGCGACAGTTCAACTACCTGCTGATTTCCCAAAAGATATTGTTTACACAAACGCACAGCTACAGGAAATTATCCCAGGGACAGAAAATCAAGTCTTAACACGTTGGGATAGTTCCGATCCGAGTAATGTAATTGCTAGTTTTTACCGTACCCAACTTCAAGCTGGTAATTGGCAAATTACCCAACAGACTAGCGATGATACTGGGGGTACATTTGAAGCGAAAAAAATAATTTATTAGTCAGAATATTGATTCAATCAAAGTCAGTGGTCAATCCTGCATCCAATCAGGTGCAAACATCTACAGAATTACGGATCGATTATTCACCCAATGGTACTGCTTTTGCGCCAAGTATAACAGCACCAAATTCACCAACTCCAGATATCGCCGCAACTTCTACCCCACAAACGACAGAAACTTCCCCAGCAAATACAGCTAGCAACCTTCCCCAACCTGGCACTGCCGAATTTATTGGTCCAGTTCCACCAGGAACCCAAGTTGCTGAGAATCTTGCCAATATACCTGCAACGAATAGTGCAACTCCCAACGCTAGTATCGCCACAAACCCGCAGCAGTACAGCGACATTAACAAAGCACCACAACAACTACAGCGATATATCCAAGATTTAGCAGCTTTAGGAGTTTTACCAGTTTCCGCAAATAGTTCTACAAAAGCGAACTCTAACACTGCCACAAATTTATTTGAACCAGGTAAAACTATTACTCGACGTGAATATGCTCGTTGGTTGGTAGCTGCAAATAACGCAATGTATGCCAATAATCCAGCGAAACAGATTCGTCTGGCTGCGGAAACTACTCAACCTGCATTTAGTGACGTGGCGAAAAACAACCCTGATTTCCCCGTAATTCAAGGACTTGCAGAAACTGGTTTGATTCCCAGTCCGCTTTCAGGTGATGCTACGGAAGTATTATTTCGTCCGGATGCACCCCTAACGCGAGAACAACTGATTTTATGGAAATTGCCCCTCGATACTCGGCAAGCATTACCTGCGGCGAATTTGGACGCGGTAAAGCAAACTTGGGGTTTTCAAGATGTCGGAAAAATTGACCCGAAAGCTTTACGGGCTGTTTTAGCTGATTTCCAAAATGGTGAACAATCAAATATTCGTCGGGTATTTGGTTATACAACTTTGTTTCAACCCAAAAAACCCGTAAATCGTGCGGAAGCAGCAGCAGCTTTGTGGTATTTTGGTACGCAAGGTGATGGTGTTTCGGCTACTGATGCGTTGAAGTTGAAAAGGTAAATGTAGGGGTGGAGTTTTCCCACCCCGGATATTATTTTACGAAAGTAAAATATGCTGTATCTCTAATTACATAATTCTTTTAAATATTATTTGAATTGACTTTTCTAAGACTTGAGAATGCTTCATCAAGTGGCGAAATCATCCGCATTGACAGATGTAACAGTGAATCCGGAATGGGGAAATACTCGATTATTTTCACCACAACTTGATAAAAACAGTAGTTTTGATAAGAATTAATAAAAACAAGTATTTTCTGACATAAAGTTAATATTTTCTTTGGTAATTTAGTATGATTATCTTAGTAATATTACGCAACCAAATCTACAAAATACTACCTTATTATTGAGTTTTATCGTTAGAAAGTACGAAAGCAGAGATAGTTTTAGTTTTTAATTTTGCGATCGCCTATATTTTCGGGACTACCTTTGACTAGCCAATCCCGTGAATGTAGAGCTTTCCAGAGCTTACGACAAGAGCATGTTGCCATCACAAGCAGAAGAAATAGGAATAATACATGAAAAAGCAAATTTTCGCGCTGAGTATAGTAATTTTATCTGTGACAGCACCTTTAAAAGCATCAGCGGCAAGTTTCAGTAAACTGTTTGTGTTTGGTGATAGTCTTTCCGATGCTGGTAACATATTCAACACAACAAAATCACTTGGCAATCCCAATCTAGTTTTCCCTCCAAGTCCACCTTACTTTGAAGGGCGCTTGTCAAATGGTCCTGTGTGGGTAGAATATTTTGGGAAAGAGCTAGGATTATTTCCAACTTTAGCGTCAGATTTACTTACTAAACCTCCAACTCAGGGAATTAACTTTGCATTTGGTGGTTCTAGTTCTGGAGAGACAAATGCGATCGCACCGAATCCTCTGTTACCGGGAGTACTAAAGCAAGTACAATTATTTACTAATCCATTACAGGCAATCAATCAAAAAGCTGACCCAGATGCACTTTATGTAGTTTGGGCTGGTGCCAATGATTACATATTTGGTGGCATTACAGACCCAACGATACCCGTTGGTAATATTCAGAATGCGGTGCAATCGCTTGTCGATGCTGGTGCTAAAAATATTGTTGTGCCGAATTTACCCGATTTGGGAAAATTACCTAGTACTAATGACGATCCAATCACATCAGACGGACTTAATCAATTAACAGCATTTCACAATGCAGGTTTAAATGCATTCCTTACAGGGTTCAGCCAGCCAGGAATTAATATTATCCCTGTAGATATTAATACTTCAGTAAAGCAAATACAAGCAAACCCAATCAGCTTTGGCTTTGCAGACGCGACAAACTCATGTTTGGTAGGAGATTTTGCTGCGATCGCAGCTGGAACAGCGACTTTATGTTCCAACCCAGAGGATTTTCTCTTCTTTGATGGTGTACATCCTAATACTCGCGGAAATGAATTGATTGCCAAGCAAGCACTAGCATCTCTGAAACATCCTACGACTTCGATTCCCGAACCATCGCTCGGATTGGGAATACTCGGATTTGCTGCTACTGCTGCATTTGGAACAATGAAGCGGAAAAAAATAAAAGAAAAAATTGCGGTAGGTAAAATCTCAGCTTAAATTGCGATCGCAATTGGTTATGGTGCGTTACAATTCGCTAACGCACCTACCGAAATGGATAATTTATATCCAAAATCTAAAATCTAAAATCTAAAATTTAATTTAAAAAATCTGGTTGTAGCCTAGCAATCATATCGTAAAGAGGTTGGAAACTAAACCAACCCATATAAGGAGAACCAACTTGATGACGAGCCAAAGTCGCCGAATCGTGATTAATTAACTTTGGTTTACCAGCAGCTTCAGCCAGTAATTGTGCTTGGCAAGTACGTTCCATCGAAATGAACCACCAAGCAGCCTCATCAACCGTTTTTCCCACCGTAAGCAAACCGTGATTCCTGAGAATTGCGGCTTTTTTGTTGCTTAATGCTCCAGCAATGCGATCGCCTTCTTCGGCTTGCAAAACAACTCCGGTATAATCATCAAAAAACCGTGATCTTGGTAAAAGCACAAAGCATCTTGATTAAGCGGATCGAGCAAACGACCAAGACTTGACCAGCTT
>JAAUPE010000021.1 GCA_012034595.1 Calothrix sp. CSU_2_0
TCGTAATTTCCGGGCGATCGCTCCCGGTTGCAGTTCCAGGGGTAAGCGAAACAGGGCGATGAACCCAAACATCGTCAACAGACAAAATAAAACAAAAGTACCGTGCCGCCAACGGACAGCAGTTGCAATCCAGTTCATGATTTTTGTTTGCTGTTTTGTTCCAAAACCTGCACGGGCATTCCCGGCATTAATCCTTCGCTACCCCGCACGACAACGGTTTGACCGTTTTGGAGTCGAGCGCTCTCAATCGCCATCGTTTCCCCCATATCCGCCACCAGATTCACATTTGCCTCCACGGCTTTGCCATCAACAACGGTGTACACCAGCCAGCCTTCATCCCGTTGCACCAGGGCATCGCGGGGGACGATAAAACTAGAGGGAGCCACCTGTAGCTGTAACTCTGCGGCGATCGCCATTTTTGGCAATAATTTCGCGGGTGGATTGGATAAACGTACCCGCACCATTTGCCGTCGGGATGCGGCATTGGCAGCCGGAACCACACCGCTAATCGTGGCGCGTCCCCGCCAATTGGGAAGAGCGCGGCTATTTAGTTCCACTGGTTGACCGGGGGTAATGCTACCGCTAAGTTGTTCTGGTAATTCCAAAAACACATCCAACTCGTTGCCGTTCACCAGGGTTAGTAATGGGTCTTTGTTTTCGACTAAATCCCCCGCACTGACATCTCGCGATCGCACAATTCCCCCGGTGGTAGCTCGCACCTGGGTTCTGTTCAGGGCGACTTTTGCCTGGTTAACCGCCGAGACTGCTGCGGCAACGCTTGCTTGCTCGGCGGCAATTTCTTCGCGGGTAGGTCCACTGATGGCTTCCGCTAGGGCTGCTTGCACCTTTAACCGTTCCGCCCTGGTCGCATCCACGGCAGCTTTTTCTTCCAACAGCGCTTTCTTATTCAGTGCCCCTGCTGCCACCAAATCTTCATAGCGTGCCAGGTTTTCCTGAGCTTCCCGTTCCCGTGCTTGGGCAGAAACCAGTTCGGCTCGCCGTTGGGCAATAATTTCCGCTCGCGTACCCACCTCTAACCGGGCTAGTTCGCTCCGGGCTTGGGCTAATTTTGCCTGGGCTTCGGATAATGCTAGTTGTCGATCGGTATCATCTAAAATAGCAACTACCATTCCTGGTTTGACGCGATCGCCCACATCCACCAAAACCCGCTCGACCGTCCCATCGACTTGGCTGCGGAGGGTGGCGCTTTTATTTGCCTCCACCTGTCCCAATAACTGAATTCGGCTGGTTCCCGCACCCCGTTTGAGGGCAACAGTTTCCACGGGACGAGGGGGCATTTGTTGAGCCGTTGGGGGTGGATTGGGATTACGACTTGCAGTCAAGGTTCGCCACAGGATTACCCCTCCACCCAGCAATAACAACAACAGGGCAATTAAACCAAGTCGCGATCGCTTAACATGGCGAGATGGGGCTGAGGATTTGGGTAGCGACTCTTGGGATTGGTCTGTTTTCATGTTTTTCGGAAACACTCAAAGTTAGTTGAATCGTTATGGGTTCTACTCGTGTTCTCCCTTAGCCCGGATAATTATTATCCTTTGCAGTGGTGCTGAATACACCTATCTCTAGATATAGTAAGAATGCCGCAGCATTATTTGGCTATGTTCTCGTTTATTTTTGTTTATTTTTGTATACAGGTATTGAAGGCAAGGTCTTTAATTGCAAAGTCAATAATTACCAGAGAAAATAGAAAATTTAATGAGCGGATCGATCCGCATAATCAACCTCAATACATAGGGTTTATCACCGACTATAATTTTTGATACCAGTGCAGAAAAAATTCTGCCTGCGAGCATCTCTTCCAGAAGCCGTGTAGAGCAGGTTTACGCATTAATTTTGAGTATGGTTTTTTGGAAGCTTGGATTGAAAAGATTCCACCAATTTTTGTACAACTATCCCATCCCCCGAATTCACTAAAGGCTTCCCATGAGCAAGTACGATCGCCGGGTCATGATTGAGAGCATCCATCACTGTTTGCACTAATAATTGCACATCGGTACACAAATATTTCAAATACACGCGATTGATTTTTAGTCCTGGTGCGCTACCCATTAGCCAAAACAAAACCCTAGCCAGAAAAGCACTTGGTAATGATGTAAAATTACATACCAATTCATCAAGATAAACAATCGGTCGTCTACCGCGATTAACAATTACCAGTGTTCCCCCTTTCTTTGTTCCTGGAACTTCTCGAAATTCAACTTCTGAGGTTGAGAATAACTCAGACAACGGAATAAATGGACGCAATCCCAGAGTATTCAATTGCATTAATGCCGCACTTGGAGCATAGGATTGAGCCTTTGGATAACGAGTTTGCCATTCTGCTTGACCGAGGTAATGTCCAGAGTGGGGTGCAATCAGTGCGGTGACGCGACCTTTTTCGTCAATTGCGGCAAAATCAGTTTCAGACATTTGAGTTGGAGGGCTAACGATTGCGAGATTATATTCATCCATCAGAACAGCAAAAGCATTCACTTGGCTGTAACCAGGAACGCTATACTCGTGTACCCACACATTCATATCTGCAATCACTTCTTGCCAAACCATAATTTCCTCCTTGTCAGTGTATCAGAAGCAGGCAAGATGCCTGCACTACAAGACTTTTGATAAATTAGACAAGAAAAACCTTTCCTTGGAGTTCGGATACTTCTAGGTGGGCATTTTCTCGAACTTGGGCAACTCTGGATTCATGCAACTCCAGGGTTGAGCGCTGGCTGTATAAATGTCCATTGCTGGTTGAAATTCACTGGGGTCATCCAGACAACCTGCCGTGATACCCATGAACTCGGTAATTGCTGGCTTGCTAAATAGCCAAGAACCGCAGTTCGGACAGAATCCACGACCGATAATACTTCCAGTATCGCTAACTACATCGAAATACTTCACTTCTCCAGTGATAGTCACTGCATTGCGAGGTACGAGCATTCCAGCTGCAAATGCACTACCCGTCGCTCGCTGACAATCTCGGCAATGACAATTAACCATGACAATCGGTTCTGCTATACATTCATAGCGTATATTTCCGCACATACAACCACCAGTAAAAGGTATTTTCATCAGAGTTTCTCCTGGATTCTTATCAGTGATATTACTTATTATTTCGCTCTATATCGCTCAGTAATTTGTTCTCGGTAATACAAGAAGCAGGGTAGAGAACAAGAAAGTCCAATTCCAAAAGTCAGTCCGATGTAGACTATCAACCACATACGAGAAATTCCCAAACGTTTCAGTTCAATCCATGCAAAGGAAAAAAATACTAATGAACTAATGACCAAATCGCTTGCTAGTCCAGCTGCAATATTATTTGCAAATGCCCTTTGGAAGAATAAAGGTAAGGAAACTAAAGCTGTTGAATCTTGAATCAACCAAAACCAAGGTGCAATGGAACCTGCGATCGCCAATAGCAAATAAATGGTTTTGAGGGAATTAGATTGGTTTTTGGTCGAGATATTGGTTGATGGAAGCATGATTTTTACCTCTCAAGCTGTTATACCTAAATCGTGGCAAAAGGAGATAATAAAAACAATTACCTGCCAGGTAATCAAAACTATCAACATCGATAATTTCCACCATGAAACAGCCTTTAATGACTTCCAGTTCAAATGCAACCGACTCATTTGCAACACTTCTCAAACAATGGCGGAATCAAAGGGGATTTAGTCAACTCGATTTAGCTCTTGCTTCTGAGGTTTCCCAAAGACATATTAGTTTTTTGGAATCGGGACGAGCTAAACCCAGTCGGGAGATGGTTCTCCAATTAGCGACTGTTTTGGAAATTCCCTTAAGACAGCAAAACCTGATGTTGACATCTGCGGGATTTGCTGCTGTACATACTGAAACTGATATTTCCGCTCCGGAAATGACTTCGATTCGCAAAGCAATTAATTTTATGTTGCAACAGCAAGAACCCCTACCTGCGATTGTGGTCGATCGCTATTGGAATTTATTGCTGACTAATCAGGGAGCAAATCGATTACTCGCTACTTTTATTGATGCAGATAAATTACAAACCAACTTTTGTATCGATGGAAAAATCAATTTAATGCGGGTTGTTTTCCATTCCCAGGGTTTGCGTCCGTTTATTCTCAATTGGGAGGAATTTGCCAGCCATTTGCTGCAACGACTACATCGAGAAGCAATTGCAGAAGGGGAAAGTCCCCAATCTCAGGCTTTACTCAAGGAATTGATGAGTTATCCTGGTGTTTTGGAAATTTGGCATACCTCGAATCGCAACAACCAAAATGATTTACTACTGGCAATTCACCTCCAGAAAAATGATTTAGAATTACAGTTTTTCTCCACAATCGCCACATTAGGTACGCCCTACGATATTACCCTGCAAGAACTGCGGATTGAATGTTTGTTTCCAGCAACCGAAGCCACTGAATTTAACTGGAAACAGTTAGTTACTAACAAAACTCCTCAATCACCTGCATTTTCACCATCTCCAGGGGAAAAGTCTCTGGATAGGTAGAAAACATCAACATAATCCCTTGCAGTGTTGCAGAAAAATAAAGCGATCGCGTCACTGAGTTCACCACTCCCAATTTGCGAAACATCTCGGTTTGCACCTGAAATTGTCTGGCTTGCTCGTCCATTAATTTCTGACTGTTGCTGATTTAGTGCATCGCAAATGAACTAGATATTTATCCACGCTTGGATGTTACAATTAATCGCTACGCTGCCTGTGCGCGAGGCTGAAACAGATGAAAGTGGTTTACGTTGTTCAGCACGTCCACATCATTAACGAAGATGAAGAGGACGTGAAGATGATTGGGGTTTACTCAACAGAACAACTCGCTCAAGAGGCTGTTGAGCGTCTTCGCTTGCAGTCCGGCTTTTGCGATACCCCTGATGGTTTTTGTATTGACCGCTACGAGCTAAACAAAGATCACTGGACAGATGGTTACTTGACATACTCCCCGACAGTCACGGTACGGGGATTCTTGACACTTCATTTCAAATCGAATCAAAGATTTTCATCATTTGTCAGAATTGCGATCGCTCTTGGGGAAAAACTTTTTCGTTTACTGATTACCAGCACAATCAAACATATGTAAGCCAAACTTCTGTGATAATTCCTCGCAAACTTTCACCCCACGCACACTATTTCCCCGTCCATCTAACAAAGGTGAAAATACAGCGATTCCCATTTTTCCAGGAACCACAGCAATAATTCCCCCACTAACACCACTTTTTGCAGGAATTCCAATTTTATATGCCCATTCTCCCGCAAAGTTGTACATTCCACAGGTATACATGACGCTGAGAATATCTTTAACATAACGACTATCAAGTGCTTGTTCCCCTGTCACTGGGTTAATACCTTTATTTGCCAATGCTGCTGCCATAACTGATAAGTCACGACAACTGACCATCACCGCGCATTGCTGAAAGTACAAATCTAATGCTTCCTCAATATGCCCATCAATCATACCAAAATTTAACATTAGATGAGCCATTGCTCGGTTTCGATGTCCGGTGCTACGTTCAGATGTAAACACAGAGATGTCAACATATACATCACGTCCCACATAACGACGATACATATCAAGCATCCGGTTGAGACGTTCGGTTGCTCCTTTACCTTTAATCAAACTTGTAGTTGCGATCGCACCTGCATTTACCATCGGATTATATGGTCGCTTCGATTGCTCGTCCAAAATAATCGCGTTGAATGCATCCCCTGTTGGTTCCACCCCAACCCGCGTCAACACATAATCTCTCCCGTGGTCTTCCAATGCTAACCCGTAGGCAAACACTTTAGACATCGATTGAATTGTAAATAACCGATTAAAATCCCCAACCTGATAAACTTGACCATCGACTGTAGCAACGCAAATACTAAATAAATCGGGATTGACCTTCGATAACTCCGGAATATAATTTGCGATCGCACCATCTCGTAAGTTTTTGTATTTGCTATGCAAATCATCTAAAAAAGCTGAAAATGATAAACCGATAATCCCTAGTTTCTCTAATTCTAATTGTTCTAATTCTTGATTTTCTGAATGTACCATGCAGCTAGTAGCTTGATTTTCTTCTTAAATTATAGTTTTAGAGTTTATTTGCAACCATAATATGCTTGCAAGGTATGATTTCAACCTGTTTGATTTTCCCATTATCTACATCAAGAAAAAATAACTTTGAACCTCGAAATTTTAACAATAGCCATACTCAATGCTGGTGAATATTTTTTGACAATTGATTAGTTAAACTTAACTAGCTTTGACACAACTTAATGTTTGGAGATTTATTTTCAAATATCTCCGAAATAGCTTTGGCTATACATTAGCAGACTTAAAAATTCCCATCGACAAGCTGATATCTCATTAATGATTATGATTAGTTATATAAATTAAACATAAGTATCCAACTTGATGACATTTTTGTTTGTTTTATTACTTAAACAAATAGTGCATTTACTTAGAAAAGAGTGTATTGATAATCACGTTGCTCTGCTGTTTTTTCCAAATTATCTGCCTTGGGGTAGACTCATACTTACTTAGAGAGGTACTTGTAAACCAGGTTGAGAATTGACTTATTGGCTAAAATTGCGACTAGCACATTACGTACCTAAAGTTAGAAGGGAAAAGCATTTGCAGCTTTTAGAGGTGGAATTTAAAGGATGATATTGAAAAATATTTGCTTCCAAAATAAATGTTAAGTTTCAAAAAAAATTCCTGTTTTTTTCAAAAAATTGTGACATCACGAAAAGGTTGATTATGTCTGGGTTGTAACCTTGTAAATTAATTATCAGATGACGAAGTTTACCAAACTTTACGGTAAAACCCCGATCCCCAAGTGCAAAAGTTCGTGTTAGTCTGTTGCAGTCACAAACAAAAAGTGAAAGCGGAACGAGTTCAAGATTCTGCTGACTTATGGCACTGACTTTAAGTGCATAACGGCAGACCAAATCAAACAACTCGGTTCTCGTGTTACTTTAAAATTCGGACACATGAATCATAGATATTTAATAACTGTTTTCGCCCTGCTTAGTGCATTTGTGGGCAACCAATCGATCGCTCAAAGTCAAACGACCGAGCAATCAAATCCGAAATTACCTTCATCGCCATCGGGTGATGTGGTGAAGGTAGGGGAGTATCAAAGCAAAACAAGTACTCCTTCTGCAAGCGATGCAGTGACGGAAATTCAGACGCACAACAAAGCAGGTCGTCAAGCAGCTACACTTTACATCCGTAACATTCCGGTTCTCACTTTTGTGGGAAAACAACAGGTAGGAAGCACAGAATCTAAAACAGAAGCCAAGGTCGGTGCCATTGGTAATGTGATTAGTGAAAATGGGGTTGTAGAACAACAGTACGCCCTTAATGCTAGCAATCCATCTCCCGTAAAGGTTGCAACTGTTGGGGAAAGTGCGGATTTGTCAAATCAGGTTAATTTAAGCAACAACGATCCAGTTCAGAGAGCGGGTGTGATAGCGGCTCGCATCAATGACTTAGTTCGTCAAAAAGTCGATGCCAACAAGATTACGGTCAGTTGGCGGCAAAGTGGTGAAGTAGCAACCGCCAACCCAGCCAAGAATAAGAATTTATCTAACCAAGAGTCTGATGGTCGTTACGTTATCAAAGTTGATGGTCGAGAACTCGTAGCGATCGATGGCAATACCAGTTTGCCCGACTCCACCAATAATCAAGCACAGGACGCATTACAAGCCACAAATCGCCTCCGTAGGCTGATTGGCAATGCCTCTCCCCTCAAAGAGATTGCAGGTTTACCTGGGAATATGCCTGGAATCTCCATACCTAAATTGCCCGACCAAATTGCGATCGCACCGGTTAAATTAACCCTTCGTGGTATAGCCTCATTTTACGGCTATGACGGTTCGGGTAATAAAACAGCGACAGGTGAACGCTTCAACCCCGAAGCAATGACAGCAGCCCACCGTCACCTACCCTTTGGCACAAGGGTTCGTGTCACCAATACCCGTAATGGTCGTTCGGTAATCGTACGAATCAACGACCGAGGACCATTTATTCGCGGTCGGGTCATTGATTTATCCTATGGTGCAGCTCGTGTTATCGGAATGATTGGTAGAGGTATTGCACCTGTTAAAGTCGAGGTCTTAGGGCGGTAAAAAGGTAAGGGGCAAAGAATATAGAACGATGGTTTGAAGGAATATTTATTCCCACTCGTTCGAGTCAAACGGTAAGCTCTACCGAGATAGCCTGCGGAGTGGACAAATCTCTTAGGAATCATCCTAAGACCACGTTGAAACAGGAAGTTAACACCAAAACTACTTTTGTCCAGTTAAGTCTAGATTTGATTAGTTTTGGGTAGGTTTAACAGAGCGGTGATAATCTAATACCCAATATTTATTACTCAATTTGATGAAAGAGAAGTAGAGACGTACATGTAACGTCTCTACTTTTTAATTTTTATGTTTGGTTGTGTAGGTTTTTCTCCTTGTCCTTTTCGCCTCCCCTTTACTGAATTTCGATAAACTAACGGGGGAGGGATCGATATAATTAGGGGTATTTTGTGCGCCTGCTAACAACAGTTGCAGCTTTACGTTGCTATTTAGCCAAACGCGGCTTGGAAACAAGGGATTTAGAATTAATTGAGCCGCTACAATTTGAAGTAACAGCTTCTCATCAGACAGCAGTTGGTTTAGTGCCGACAATGGGAGCTTTGCATCAAGGGCATCTAAGCTTGATTCAACGGGCGCGAACTGAAAATGCCACGGTAATTGTGAGTATTTTCATTAACCCCTTACAATTTGGTCAAAGTGAGGATTTTCAAGACTATCCTCGAACATTAGACCGTGACCGAGAGATATGTGAGGAGGCTGGGGTTGATGCAATTTTTGCGCCGACACCGCAGGAATTGTTGGGGAGATGCTCTTTCCAGCAAACTCCGGAACCGATGGGGATTAACACGAAGTATATAGAAGAGTCAAAACTAACACAGGTTATCCCTCCATCTGCTATGATATCTGGCTTGTGTGCCCGTTCTCGGCTAGGTCACTTTCAGGGTGTGACAACGATTGTTACCAAACTTTTCAACTTGGTACAGCCTGACCGAGCCTACTTCGGTCAAAAAGATGGTCAGCAACTGGCTGTTATCAAAAAGCTGGTGTGCGACCTGAATATGCCCATCGAAATTGTTGCTTGTCCGACGGTGCGAGAAACGTCTGGTCTTGCTTTAAGTTCGCGCAATCAATATTTGAGCGTAACGGAAAAGGAAGATGCTGCGGTATTGTACCGAAGTTTGCAACGAGCGATGGTAACATTTAAAGCAGGCGTTCGCAATGCCAACAAGCTAATTGCGCTTGTGCAGCAAGAAGTGGCGATGGTCAGTACTGTCTTAGTGGAATATATTGAATTGGTTGAACCGACTACTCTAATGCCATTGGAAACTATTCAGGAGGAAGGAATGCTCGCGATCGCAGCTCGTCTGGGTTCTACACGTCTTATTGATAACACCTTGCTTCGCGATCGCAAGCCCATTATCGCCATTGACGGTCCTGCTGGCGCTGGCAAATCAACTGTTGCTCGTCTTGTAGCTGCAAATCTGGGTTTAGTCTATTTGGATACTGGAGCTATGTATCGAGCAATGACATGGTTGGTACAGCATGAAGGTATTGCCATTGATGATGAATGCGCGATCGCGGAACTAGCTGCCAGATGCATAATTGAACTTGCTCCCAGTCAAAATCTGGACTCTCCGGTTCAAGTATGCATCAACAGCTACGATGTAACGGCTAAGATTCGCACCCCAGAGGTGACATCAAAAGTATCGGCAATCGCCGCGCAATCTACGGTTCGCCAAGCATTGGTGAAACAACAGCAAAATTGGGGAAAAAAAGGGGGTTTAGTTGCAGAAGGGCGAGATATTGGTACTCATGTTTTCCCCGATGCGGAAGTCAAAATCTATTTAACGGCATCTGTTGAAGAACGGGCACTTCGTCGTTTACAAGACTTTAAAAAGCAAGGTTTACCGGAAGTTGATTTAGAACAACTGGAAAAAGACATTGCTGAACGTGATTGGAAAGACAGTACCCGTAAGGTTTCTCCACTCCAAAAAGCCGACGATGCAGTCGAAATTACAACCGATGGTTTACACATCAGTGATGTCACTGCAAAAATTGTTGACTATTATCAACAGAGGTTATCGCAACTGTAAGTGGTATTACTGAAAAAGCAGAAGGCAGAGGGCAGAAGGAAAAAAATATATTTTTATCCTCTGCCACAGGGTTTATAAGCAACTAAATTTATTTATTTATTGGGTTTCACGACTGCCTTCTGCCTTTTCATAAGACCTCACGGTATGCGGGAAACGAGCGCGTCTTTAGACGTGTAGGAGTATGTCACGCAATAATAAATGGCTGGTTTGTTCCCGCGTTTTTTGTACTGGCTCACCGCTTTATCGATAGTACTGCAGTACTGTATATTTTAAATTTAAGGTAGAAAATCCATTCCAGCAAATACCCTCTTGATAATCCCACTATTTCAATTATTGAGTGCCAGTTGTTAAAAACTGCTAAACTGTTGCACGTGTAGTCCCGTAATAATGGTAAAAATGTGATCGAGGAATCAGTGGCTCTCGCGATCGCATTAAAAGTATTGCGCTTGTTTTATTAGGGACATTTCAAATGCTAAAACAATATTTAAAATTTAAAACCCAGATCAATTACTGGACTACCTGGACTAACAGACTTTTAATTAACCTAAACTTGTCATAACTTAGATGTGAACTGGTACACTAGTTCTATTAGCTGATTATTGTATTTATCAACCAAAGTTGACAATCAATCTTAGGTTTAGTTAGGTGTGGGGATTTTAGCTCCTAACTTGAATGCGATCGCTGAAAACTAAAATGTAGAGAAGCGATACCCAAGTGTCTCTGCAAATCCAAAATCTAATTGACAAGCACCTTTAAATATGAAAGCATCTGCAAAATTTGACTTCGAGGATGAAAGATTTAACGCACCACCTTCCCAAGTTATTCCTTGGTGTCAGATGATAAACCCGCGATATAACGATGATGGGGTACAGTCCCACGGGTTAGCGGTTAAACTAGATAATGCTCAAGCTGTAGGGTTTACACCAGATAGTAATTGGCAGAAGGTTGAGCATGAGTTTACATCTGGGGTCGAAACAGTTTATCTAAGTACCACTCCCAGAATAGTTATAGTCCGTCGCGGTCCCCTATCGGTGAAAGACAGGGAAACAGGAGTAAAACTAGGAACATTACGCGATAATTATGATGCATTTTTAGCAGATAAACTCAAATTTAAAACCTTTACTCGTTACCTTGTATTTTTGGTGGGTGAAAATCAGAAATTCCTGCATGAATTGCCATTACAGTTAACATTGCATGGTGCAGCTGGAGCAAGTTTTAGTAAAACTTATTGTGAATACCAGCAAGGTAGACCATCTGGTGGATTTGTGATTGAACTCGAACGTGCATATGCCAATTTTCGCCAACAGCCAATCATGCCAAAAGGTGCTTTATTCCACGCTCATGGCATTTTTTGTCCAATAATTGAATCTGAAGAAAGAGGGATTCATCCGAATATTGTTTTAGTTGCTTCGACAACTAATTATAAACATCCGACACCCTCGACTTTAACCCAATATTTAATTGCTTCCGACTCTCCCGAATCCGCAATTATTACCAGAATATTTGAAGATTACAAAGAATTTGGGAAAGAACAACCTCGTCCCGAAAATAACGGGAGTAACGGGAATAATGGAAATAATGGAAATAACAACAAGATGGCAATGGTAGGAGTGGCAAATTCTTCTTATGTTTATGCAGATGAAGATGACTTTGCATATCCCCCCTATTAAGACAACCGGGACGTTGAAAATCTACGGATGTTAAGGTAATCCCCCATAAATTGGGAACCCTACACTGTACCTTTCGGTACAGTGTAGGTAGTTCACTTAAAAATATGCAAGGCAAAAGAAATCATCGACAGAAAAGTTAAAAAACCGATCGCATCTAAAGTTGTAGTCATTAATGGACCGCTAATTAATGCGGGGTCGAGTTTTAAGCGTTTCAAACCCATTGGTAATAACGTTCCCAAGGTAGCAGCTAGCAATACATTCAGAAACATCACAAATGCTGCAATTACAGATACCCAGCGTTCTTGAGGTTGTGACCAAATAAGTGAAAGTCCAGCAAGAGCAAAACCTAATGCGATCGCAGTACCAAGTCCTGCTAAAACTTCTTTGCGGAGTAATTTAATTGTATCTTTTGGCGTGATTTCTCCTACACCTAGACCGCGTACTGTTACTGAGAGAACTTGGAAAGCAACGTTACCACTACTGTTGGCTAAAATCGGCATAATAATTGCCAATACTGGAACTGCTTTTATAACTTCTTGAAATGGCGAAATTGCGCTAGCAGCACCAATGTATAAAATGATATTTCCTAGTAACCAAGGTAAGCGTTTGCGGATTGTAACTTGAGGAGGGGACAATGCTTGCTCGTCACCACCACTCACACCTGCTAATTTCTGAATATCTTCGGTGGCTTCTTCTTCTAAGATGTCGATGATATCATCAACGGTGATAATACCCACCAAACGTTCTTCGCGATCGACCACAGGTAAAGCAATTAAGTCATAGCGCTTCATGATTTGCGCGACATCTTCCTGTGGGGTTTCGGTATGGACTTTGAGAACTCTATGGCTAGCGATTTCTTTAATTAGAACATCGGGGAAGGTGAATAATAACTGACGTAATGAGACAACTCGCACGAGTTTACGGTTGTCGTCGGTAACGTAAGCGTAATAAATCGTTTCCTTATCTTCGTCTTGCCGACGAATTTTACTTAGCGCTTCACCAACTGTTAACCCTTCACGCAACCAGACATACTCCGTCGTCATCAACCTTCCGGCTGTTCCTTCCGGATATCCGAGAATTGTTGCTGTTGCTTGTCTTTGTTCGGTACTAAGTTCTTGCAACAACCGCTTGACAACTTTTGCAGGTAACTCATCAAACAATTCTGCGCGATCGTCTGGACTCATCGCTTCTACAAGCTGTACTACTTGTACATCATGTAGTGAATTAATCAGTTCTTCTTGTATTTCTGGTGGTAAGTATTCAAAAACATCAATTGCCTGACTTTTATTCAGTAATCGAAATGCGATCGCACGCTGTTTTTTGGGTAATTGGGAAATATATTCACCCACATCAACAGGTTGCAAACGATTCAAATCGAATTTCAACTGGTTTAAGTCAGCGATATCGACAACTGCATTGCGAATATCCTGTACGAGCATAAAAACCTCCTATGGTCTCCCCCGCGCTGGGAGACTGATTCTCGCCAACTTAGAGGAGGGTAATACTGCCATCTTGCGGACTTTTGTCCATAAATCCTTAAAAAATCAACATCGATATCCAAATTAAGGCATCGCTAATTAATAATCCTAACCCGGAATAGTCTAATTCGGTAGATGCCAACCTTGATTATGCAGGAATGAGTGACATTCAGCACAACATCTAATTTATTATTCCCTGAACTGACTATTGGAATTGAGTAAATTTTACTACTGTTTCTATCTGTGTCAAGCACATACAATAATTCCTTTGTAATTTTTACATGGTTACAATAGTTACACTTAATAATTTTGGTATTTGTCTGTTGACTATAGCGGAAGATACACAATATTCGCCCAATATTCAGCGATGATGATAACTTTCCCAGTTTTTTTAGCAAACCCAAATATCAAATAAAAACTACATTCATGGCAAGGAATTATCCGGCTATTTCAGAAATTTAATCTATCTCCATAATTAAACTAACTTAACTAAATTAAATTAATACATACAAATTACTTACTTTTGATAAGAATGTTGCACTTGTAACTATGCCAACTGCTGAACCAGTAATCTCCACAGGAATATAGACAGGGTTTTTACTATCTCTGTGAAGCTATTAATAACTTCTTTCAATTACTCAGTGCTGACTGTGGGTGTGAGACAATTTTTTAGCATTTTATGCTATGAGAATTTAAGTAAAAATTCGATTCTTGATTACCAGAAGTAAGAATCTACTTTTGTGATTGATAACCGCAAGTATTACAAAAACCTATGGGTGAAAACTGTCTCCTTATCTTTACAATCATTTCACTGATTAGATTCCAATTTTTCTCGCGCAGATGCTAGCATCTTTGGAAAGAAAGGTTGAGATTTAGCGATTGACCTTAAAGGGGATTGTTAGGATTTTGGATTGGAGCGATTTTGTAGTAAAGGTACAGCTAATAGCTAGCCAATCAATGTGGTGACATCTTTAAATTTTAGAATAGTAGCAGTTTTGAGGGAAATAGCGGATATTTAGACAATTATTTTGATTAAAAATCAAATAAACTAATTTAAATTAAACCTCGTCCACGATCAAACCCGGAGTTTTTTAACGATTCAAATGCGTCATTGCGACGTAAGGAAGCAATCTCAAGGTCTTTGTCGGAAACTACAGTTCTCAATGTAGACGAGGTTTAACTATATTTTTTGTCTGAAACGTATACAGAAAGTACAAACAGGAGATAACATAAAATTCGTGTAGCTTCCCTCTCAGTCGTAAAATGACTGGGTTTCCCGCATAGCGTGTATTTTATATGAAGACTGCCAATCAACAGCAAACTCGTCTTGAATTTTACTACCAGCAAATCAAGACCATAATTCTCAATCGCCAAAATCCAATTACTGGTTTATTGCCTGCGAGTACGGCGATAACAGCACATGGAGATTATACTGATGCATGGGTACGCGATAATGTTTACAGTATTTTAGCGGTTTGGGGTTTGGGGTTAGCTTACCGCAAAGTCGATGACGATCGCGGACGTACTTACGAGTTGGAACATAGTACGGTGAAGTTGATGCGTGGTTTGTTGTTTGCGATGATGCGACAAGCCCATAAGGTTGAGAAGTTTAAGCATACTCAGTACCCATTAGATGCGCTGCACGCGAAATATAATACTACCACTGGGGATATTGTGGTGGGTGATGATGAATGGGGACATTTACAACTTGATGCGACTTCGATATTTTTGTTGATGCTGGCACAGATGACTGCATCAGGGTTGCAAATTGTTTATACGCTGGATGAGGTGAATTTTGTCCAGAATTTGGTTTATTACATTGGTCGAGCCTATCGTACCCCTGATTATGGAATTTGGGAAAGAGGTAATAAAATTAATCATGGGAGTGCGGAATTAAATGCTAGTTCTGTGGGAATGGCAAAGGCTGCCCTGGAAGCAATTAATGGTATCGATCTATTTGGAATACGGGGAAGTCAAGCTTCGGTGATTCACGCTTTACCTGATGAAATTGCTCGCACCCGTTTGACGTTAGAATCGTTGTTACCTAGGGAATCGGCATCTAAGGAAATCGATGCGGCTTTGTTGAGTGTGATTAGTTATCCAGCGTTTGCTGTGGAGGATTTGGATTTACGCGATCGCACTCGTAATGATATTATTAGTAAGCTGGCTGGGAAGTACGGCTGTAAGCGCTTTTTGCGGGATGGACACCAAACTGTTTTGGAAGATAGCCATCGCTTGCATTACGAGCCTTGGGAATTAAAGCAGTTTGAGAATATTGAGTGTGAATGGCCTTTATTTTTCACTTATCTTGTTTTGGATGGGTTATTTAGGGGTGATAGGGAGCAGGTTGAATTTTATCAGCAGGGTTTAGAGAATGTTTTGGTGGAACGGGATGGAATGCTGTTGTTACCCGAACTTTACTTTGTTCCCCAGGAAAATATCGAAGCTGAAAAAGCCTATCCCCAAAGTCAGCAGCGTTTACCTAATGAAAATGTACCTTTAGTTTGGGCGCAAAGTTTATTTTATCTAGGACGATTATTGAGTGAGGGTTTGATTGCCCTTGGTGATATCGATCCTCTGGGTAGACATTTGACGATGGGCAAAAACCGCGAAGCTCTGGTACAAATTGCCCTTTTGGCTGAAGATGAAGATTTACAAGCGAAACTTGAGGTATATGGGATTGAGACGCAAACACCTAAGCAGGTTGAACCAATTCAAGTTCGCGAATCGGAAGACTTGATTTTAATTTATACGCAAATTGGACGTAATGATAAACTAGCATTAACTGGTCGCCCACCCCGTCGTCCCCGTAGTTTAACGACTTCGCGATTTTTTAGGCTAAATAGTGAAACTGTCATATTTTTACCATCATTTTTAGATTCTCAGCAATTCTATTTAACTCTCGATTATCACTTTTTAGTCGATCAACTTCGCAGCGAACTAGCATATATCCAAAAATACTGGAATGATTTAGGCAGACCAACTTTAACTTTAATGTTGACCCATACAATGTTAGAAGTGGGTAGGGAAGCTTTGCTGGAATTAATGCAGGAACTCAAGGATGGCATTTGTAATGGTGTGCGGGTAAAGTTAGGCAAACTCAACCAATTAATTTTAACAGGTGCGATCGAGCGGATTGATTACCTACAAAACTTCGAGTTTTTACATTCCTCCGTCCAAAATGCCACCCCTCAATGCAAATACTTAGCATTCAACCCCAATAAAATTGGGCAGTTGGGGAACATGCAGGAATTTCAGATGGAGTACGAAACTAACTTGGAAGTATTGCTTCCCCGGTTGCGTAGTTCAGAAAATATTTACGAACAAATTGAGTTGTTGCGAACCTTGAGTAAATCCCAAGGTTTGGAGTTTGATACTGGGTTTGGTGGGGGAACGTATCGGGTTACAGTTGACGACTTACTCGATGAAGTATATACCAAAGCTGCCGAATTAGGGCTGTGGGCTGTGGTGCGTCGAGCGGCTGGTTTACGACAAATGGCTGATATTAGTTTATCGGATATCGTCACCAGTATTATTGTGCGTGGCAAACAAATCGCTGTTGGCAAAGCATATAGTGAAGATTCCTTGATGACATCACCTTTATCCCACAGCGAAATCGTTGAGAAAATCAATAATTTCTGTCGTGATGATGTCAGAGATAGGGTATTAACTCAAGAAATTCTCATCTATTTAAGCAATTTAATTAAATCCGAACCGGAATTATTTAAGGGATTGTTGACAGTGCGGGTTGGTTATTTGATTTTGTTGCTGACAAGCGAAATTGCCGGGAAATCAATTATTACCCAGGATGAAGCATACGAAAAACTCATGCAGTTATCACCATTTGAGGTGAAAAGTAGACTGCGGAAAGTGATGCAAGAATATGCGGGTTTGAGTAGTGTTTTGCGTCAGCAAGAATCATTGCACATCAAGAAAAAAGATAGGGAAATCAACTGGTTCGTATTATCCCCAACTGTGGCAGCAGAAATCGAAGTACCTGAAGGTGGTTGGAGACGCTATCGTAAAGCTGAAGGTTCAACTGGAAGAGTACCCCAAGGATTTTATCAAAATGTGTGGTCGGCGATGGAACATTGTAAAGGGGTGGTGATTGGAGATAAACTTGAGCGTCGCAACCGACTCGATAGCGAGATTATGTTAGCAGAAATGACAGCAGGGGAGAAGAATTTTGCTTTGCGGGTTGAACATTTGTTAAATAAAATCGAAGCTCCAGAATATCGGCAAATCTGTATCGAGACACTAATGGAATTAGGTGCGATCGCATTTGAAAATTCTGATTTACAAGTTGAAGATTATATTGTTTTGGATGTGTTAATTGGACATGCGGTGAGGTTATCATGGTTGGAGATGAAACCTGAACGCGGGGATAGATACGATGAAGATAAGGCTTCTGCATGGCGTTCTTTTTACAATAAGTCGCCTCAGGATTGTGCTATTTATATAGTTAAGGCGTTTAGATTCTTGACGGAGTTTGCTGAAGCTGCACCAGTTTAATTAGAAATGCAGAGTTAAGATTATCGCAATTCTGAATTATTTTTAATTTTTGTAAATGTTTTTTTGGTATCTATTTCTGGTATCATTAAATTAATTGAATATCTTGACTTTATTATAATCGGATGTTTGCGCTTTTTAAAATTTTGACTACATCCCATTATTCAGTCATTGTCAATACCGTAATTAAAGTAACTCTACCACGAATAACCTCTTTTTTCCCCTTTTTAAATAAAATTTACAAATATTCTATTTTTGCTTCTATATCAACAATTTTCTGCGGATGTAATGAATAAAATTTGATAAAATGAGTAAAAAGTTGATGTTTAAGATATCCCCTCTAGAAGTCGGGGATATAGCTTATTGACTTGTTTCTGATTCGATTTTGCCGTAATCGAGTTTGATAATTCTGTCTGCAATATGAAAATAGCGATCGTCATGGGTAATTACTAATATTGTTTTGCCTGTATCTCGTAATTTTGGTAACAATTCGGTGTAGAATATATCTTTGAATTCAGGGTCTTGATCTGCTGCCCATTCATCAAATAAGTAAATTGGTCTATTCTCTAAATAAGCTGTTAATAAAGCCAAGCGTTTGCGTTGTCCTTGGGAAAGCGAAGTAGTGGAAAGTACAGCATTTTCAATTTTAACTTTATGCTGAAGTTGGAGGATTTTTAAATATTTTTGTGCTTGTTTATCTAAGTTATTATTTTGATTGATATTATCTAGCCCAAATAATTCATCAAACAAATAAAAATCTGCAAATATTACTGAAAAATGTTGACGATACCATTCCCGGTTATCATCGGTAATTAGTTCACCATCGAAGCAAATTTCCCCATTTTCGGGAATATATAACCCAGTAATTAACTTCGCTAAAGAAGATTTTCCGCTACCATTTCCACCCACAATAAATACTAGTTCTTGCGGATATAAAGTCAAATTAATCGGACCCAGAATAAAATTACTATCTTCTTGTTCAGTATAATAGGTATGGGTGACACCCTTAATATCTAAACTATGCCAAGATGATTTGATATTGGGGGGAACTGTAGAATTTTCAGCACGACTTGCTAAAGATAACCCCAAAGACTCGATTTTTGCTAATGCGATCGCAGCTTGACTCACTAAGGGCAACTTACTAATAATATTATCCATCGGCATCATCAAATATGTAAACGTTAAGATGTAGCCATAGAGGGTTTGTAAGTTGAGAGTCAGAAATTTAGGGAGGGCAAATAATACAAATCCAATTGAGAAAAAAAATATTAATCTTCCCCAAGTGTTTGTTGTCGCAAAAAATGTTAAACCTCGCGAATAATGACTTTTATATGTATTTGCTGTTGCTTGGAGTTGTTTAGTAGTGAAACTTTCTCTTCGTCGATAATGTAACTTAAGTTCCTTAACTCCCTCTGTAATTGTCCGGAAATGTTTAAATAATATGTCCTCATCTTCACGGGCAAGTGCGAGGTTTTTTCTACCTTGTTTGGTAATCCACTCACAACTACTAATAGCAATAACAGCTAATATAATCACGAGGACAATGACTTGCCACGATAGCCAAGTTATGTATATCAAACAACCGATAACTATGGCGATATCAATACATAAAAATGGAACCGTGTAAACTGCATTTGCCACTGCTTGCACGTCTTCTGTGAGGGTAGCAAGCAAACGGGGGGTTCCCATGCGTTCGAGATGACTGAGTTCAGATGCGAGGATTTGTTCACACAGACGCATTCGCAATTGAAATACAGCCTGTTGCGATAAACGAATTAGGGAAACTTGGGAAATTATGCTTGTGATTAGGGAAATTAGAGCCAAACCCACAAAACCCCAAGCTAGTAGAGTGAGAGAAGAATGAGGATTTTGAGTTGTGGCATTGCTAATTAAAGCGATGAGACTGGCACTACTACCACCACTTAGAAATCCCGTAACAATTGCGATCGCGACTATTTTCCACGACGATCGCAGTAAAAAGATAATTAAATTCATATATTATTTGTTTGGGGATTGGGAATTGGGGATTGGGGATTGGGGAATGGAATGGTTGTGTGATATGCCTTTAGCATTATATTCATATTCAAACGTACCATGGGAGTTTCCGCCCGAATCAAGCGCTTTTTATTTTTAGTATGTATGTATATATCCAAGTGCGGCTCGAACGCTATTTTCTAAACGGGTAAAATTGCTCGATATATGTTGGGCGATCTATTACTATCAAATACAACTGTGATGTCTATTAAATTAAAATAAATACAAGCTGACAGACTACATCCTACAGAAAAAATATGAAACCATCAAATTTACGTACCAAACTTCTGACAGAAATCAATCTCATCCCTGAAGAAAAACTGGAAGAAGTATATAATGTTATCCATTATTTTCGCGTCGGTATAGAAGCATCTCAAAGTGTACCCGCACAAATTATGCAGTTTGCAGGCTGTTGGGATGACATGTCAGATAAAACATTTTCCGATTTCAATAAAGAAATCATCACACGTCGTCAACAGGCTTTTTTGGGAAGAAGAAGTGATGAAACCAGCTTTAGTTGACAATACCTTCACCACGGGGATACTCACTGCTGGCAAGATTTAAGCCAATAAAGCGATCGCAAGTGTGAGTTTTGCTTTTTCTTACCAAACAAGTGCTTCCAAAACTGGCTGGAAGCCCATTCCGCAAACAAAATTTTATGAATTTTTTATATAACTAAATCCATGATTCCAATTGCAAATCTTTAACTTGTTGAATTCGCAAAAAATCACTATCTATTGAAGCAATAATTAGATTATTTTGTAAGGCAATAGCTGCAATCCAAAGGTCATTTTCATCAAAACCAAAATCGGTGATTTTAGTTTTTCGCCGCTTGTTTTTATCTTTGGGTGCAAATCGCTCGAATAAAGCAGCTTTGATTTGACCGTAAATAGTTGCTGTTTCTTCTGTGATGTTGTAGATGCGGATATCTTCTAGAAATTCTGCTAATTGAAGTAAATTGGCTTCTTTTCGCTGAGATTTTTCCATCATGAATGTTAGTTCACCCTGAACAATTACGCAACTACAAATGTTATCTTCTCCGATTTCAATTACGCGATTAATAGCATTTTCGTCGCCTAACATAATTGCACTACAATGATTCGTATCTAATAAATACATTATTCAAAGGGATTTTCTCGATCAAATTTTGCTTTACCACGAGTAGCATATACTGCTTGTAGGCATTCTTCAAAATCATCGCCTTCCCAAGTTCCAGCATGTCGAAGGATAGAGCGTCCCGAAGCAGGACGATAGGTAGGTTTTTCTTTTGATGGGGGTATATTTGGCGTTTGTTTTGTTTTAAGAAAGCGTAAAAAGTCTAGGGTTTCAGCTAGGATTATATCTTGACTAGATTCTATTTCTTGCAGTAGTTGTTCTTTGATTGTCATAGTAGGTAATTTAATATTAGTATCTACACTGGCATTATATCGTCGAGTTTTAGTTGTAAGTTTGGAAAAAGTGGAGAGATAATATCATCTCCTAAGAGTGTTCCAATAAATAAATAATCCGAAATCCGTCATTGCGTTCGCGTAACGCTTACGCAACGAAGTCTCGCGAAGCAATTCCATAATCTTGCGAACGCTCCATACTCCGAAACAGAGAAGCAAGCTACGCAATGACAATTGGGCACTTTTTTACTTGGAATATTCCAAGTGATATTGTTGCTGCTGACATACACCATTTAATTGTCACCGTGTTGGGTAACAAATTTCTCGAAAGTAAGTAGTTTAGGTGGGATGTAGGTCATATTTGTCTCCTGTAATTACATAGAAATCAATTCGTATTCTTTTGTAAAAAGATTCACAGGTAGAACTCATCGCAAATCAGTTGTAACTTTTGCTTGCAATTAGATTCCGACTGCTGGCAAACATTCTAAACTTATACAGAATTAATCCAAAATTAATCCAAAATTTTATTCGGCTAATCTTGGGAATGACTATAAATCTAAAACCCTTCGATAACCAACTTACAGCAACAAAGCCATTAACAAGCGCTTCTACGATTCCAGGAAGTCGCTACAACCCTGTTAATTATCGTCGTATTCTCTGCATTTTTCCTAAATATACCCCTTCCTTCGGGACATTCCACCATGCTTATCCACTGACGGGGAAGGTTAAGGCTTTTATGCCACCACAGGGTATTTTGGTAATAGCTGCTTATTTGCCGCAAGCATGGGATGTACGCTTTGTTGACGAAAATATTAAACCCGCAACCATTCGTGATTACCGTTGGGCAGATGTAGTCATTGTTAGTGGAATGCATATCCAGCGATCGCAAATAAATCAAATTAATGAATTGGCGCACCGTCAAGGTAAAATCACGATTGTTGGTGGTCCTTCGGTTTCCGGTTGTCCTGAATATTACCCCGATTTTGATATTTTGAGTTTGGGGGAATTGGGAGATGCAACCGATAAAATTATCAAATATTTAGACCAAAATAATCAACGTCCAGCCCAACAAATTCGCTTTGAAACTCAAGAGCGTCTGCCATTAACTGAGTTTCCCACACCTGCATATCATTTACTCAATCTCAATCAATATTTCCTGGCAAATATCCAATTTTCGAGTGGTTGTCCCTACAATTGCGAGTTTTGCGATATACCCGAACTCTACGGGAATACACCACGAATGAAAACCCCGCAACAGGTTATTAATGAACTTGATACCATGCTCAAATACGGGAATATTGGAGCAGTGTATTTTGTTGATGATAACTTTGTGGGGAATCGTCGAGCAGCGATGGAATTATTACCCCATCTCATCGACTGGCAAAAGCGCAATGGTTATCCGATTCAATTTGCTTGCGAAGCGACTTTGAATTTAGCACAGAGTCCAAAATTATTGGAAATGATGCGGGAAGCTTACTTTTGCACCGTATTTTGTGGAATTGAAACCCCAGAAACCAACGCACTCCAAGCAATTTCCAAAACCCATAATTTAAGTATGCCCATACTTGATGCCGTAAAAACCCTAAATAGTTACGGAATGGAAGTAGTTTCTGGGATAATAATGGGATTAGATACAGATGATGAAAAAACCTGCGATCGCATTCTGCAATTCATTGAATTATCCCAGATTCCCCTATTAACAATAAATCTCCTTCATGCTTTACCAAGAACCCCTTTATGGCGAAGATTAGAAAACGAAAAACGACTGGTATTTGATGAAAGTCGCGATTCTAATGTAGAATTCTTACTTCCTTACAAGCAAGTTTTGGAAATGTGGCGACGTTGCATTACTATAGCTTACCAACCGGAATTTTTATATCAACGTTTTGCCTATCAAATCGAAAATACTTATCCTCACCGCATCAAAGTTCCCAGTAGTCCTGCGAGAGTTTCTAAAGCAAATATTATCAAAGGATTGACGTATTTAACCAATATTTTGGTCAGGGTTGGTATTTTTAGTAATTACCGGGGGATGTTTTGGAAAATGGCAAAACCTGCTTTTAAAAAAGGTGATATCGAAGCTTTAATTCATGTCGGTTTAGTTGGACATCACCTAATTAGGTTTGCGACAGAATGTGGTATGGGTCAAGAATCTGCCTCATTTTACTCGCAAAAGATTCGTCATTTAGTGGAGAATAAAATATAGATGGAGTAGTTAACCGCCAAGTACGCCAAAACGCCAAGGGAAGAAGGAAGAAAGAGGTATATAATTCTCATAAATATGTAAATGAATTTATCTGCGTCCATCTGCGGTTAATTAACTCATAAATCCTGATAGTTTAGTAAATAATACAAAACAAAAAAATGAAAAAAACTTTATTATTAAGTCCTCCTTCCTTTGATGGTTTTGATGGTGGTGCTGGTTCTCGCTACCAGGCAAAACGGGAAATTACCTCCTTCTGGTATCCAACATGGTTAGCACAACCAGCAGCTTTAATTCCCGGTAGCAAACTTGTAGATGCTCCTCCCCACAATCAAACCATTGAAGATGTACTAAAAATAGCCTCAGATTACGAATTAGTAATCATGCACACCAGTACCCCTTCATTAGCAAATGACGTTAAATGTGCCGAAGCAATCAAAGCCCAAAATTCAAACGTCGAAGTCGGTTTTGTTGGGGCACATGTGGCAGTATTAGCATCAGAAACCCTACAAAATAATCCAATTATTGATTTTGTTTGCCGCAATGAATTTGATTACACCTGCAAAGAACTAGCTGAAGGTAAAAATTGGGACAATATAACAGGTTTAAGTTACCGTGATAAATTTGGTAATATTCGCCACAACGAAGACCGTCCCTTGATTCATGATTGGGATGCAATGCCCAGTGTATTACCAGTTTACGCCCGTGATTTAGATATTTCCAAATACTTTATTGGCTACTTACAACACCCCTACATCTCCTTTTATACTGGGCGAGGTTGTCCAGCAAAGTGTACTTTTTGTCTCTGGCCTCAAACAATTGGTGGGCATTTATACCGAACCAAAACCCCCGATGCAGTTGGACGGGATATGGAAGAAGCTAAAGTGCTTTTTGGCGACAAAGTGCGCGAATATATGTTTGATGACGATACCTTCACAATAGACAAACATCGTGCGATCGCAATTAGCGAACACATGAAGCGTCTCAAACTCACCTGGAGTTGCAATGCTCGCGCTAATCTTGACTATGACACCCTGAAAACATTGCGTGACAACGGTTTACGGTTGCTACTGGTGGGATTTGAATCAGGAAATCAAGATATTCTTAACCGGATTAAAAAAGGGATAAAACTGGAAGCAGCCAGGGAATTTATGAAAAATTGCCACAAACTTGGCATCACCGTCCACGGTACATTTATTATAGGCTTACCAATCGAAACTAAAGAAACAGTGGAAGAAACGATTCGTTTTGCTTGCGAACTTAGTCCCCATACCATCCAAGTTTCCATCGCTGCACCATATCCAGGAACAGAACTTTACGAACAAGCAAAAGCAAATAATTGGTTTACCAATCAATCCACAAATCAATCTTTAGTCGCAGAGTCAGGAATCCAAACTTCGACATTGCAATATCCAACCATTTCCAGTGCTGAAATTGAAGATGCAGTAGAAAAAATGTACCGACGATTTTACTTTCGTCCCCAAGCAATTTTCCCCATTGTGCGGGAAATGCTTGGAGATAGACAAATGATGGTACGTCGTCTGCGAGAAGGAGTCGAATTCTTCTCTTATCTGAATGAAAGGCATCAAAAAGCTGCCGAAAATGCCACATCCCATCAAGCTATTCTTAGCTGATGTGGCAAAATAACTCCATTATGATTAATTTAAGTCTGATTAACTTCATTTTGCTAGTTCTGTGCTTAGTGTCAATTTGGTTTTACTGCTATGGAATGTATGCTGGACTCGCATTTTCTAAACATTCATATCCATTCGACCCCAATTATAATCCCCCCGTCACCATCCTCAAACCAATTTGTGGTAGTGACGGCAACCTTTATGCTAATTTAGCAACCTTCTGCCGACAAGATTACCCCAACTTTCAAATTATATTTAGCGTTCGCGACTCTGAAGATACGGGAATCAGCATCATCAATCAAATTATTCATGACTTTCCAGAACTCGATCTACAACTTGTGATTTGCGATCGCATTATCGGGACAAACCTGAAAGTTAGTAACTTAGCCAACGCAGCAGTCTTTGCCAAACATCCTATTTTTGTCCTTGCCGATAGTGATATTCGAGTCAGTAGCGATTATTTAAAACAAGTCATCCAACCATTTCAAAACGAAAATGTTGGGGTTGTCACCTGTTTATATCGTTCCTTAGCTCAAAACTGGGTGACAATTATTGAAGCACTGAGACAAACCACCGAATTTAGTGCCGGAGTTCTAGTCAGTAATCAACTCGAAGGTAGTATCAAATTTGGCTTCGGACAAACAATCGTCATTCGCAAACAAACACTCACAGCCATTGGAGGATTTGAAGCGATCGCAGATTACCTTGCCGACGATTTTCAACTAGGCTACCTACCAGCCCAAGCAGGTTATGAAGTAGTACTTTCCCAATATGTAGTCGAACACGAACTTAGTGCTACATCCTTAACCGACGCAATCAAACAACAAATTCGTTGGGCTTGCTGTATCCGTGTCTCTCGTACTTGGGGCTATTTAGGACTAATTTTTACCTACGGAATTGCCACAAGTTTACTATTACTTGTATTTAATATATACCAGTATGGATATCAATCAAATACCTCTTATCTTAGCTTAATAGTATTAGTTATTACATGGGTGGCAAGATTAATTATGGGCTGGGTAGTAGGAGTCACCTCTCTAAAAGACTCCTTAGTGAAAAAGTATTTGTGGTTAATTCCATTCTGCGATTTATTCAGCTTTTTCATCTGGTGCTACTGCTTTATAGATAACACAATTGAATGGCGAGGACGGAGATTAAAGCTTGCAAAAGATGGAAAAATGGTCGCGATAACGTAATTTTTATTTGCACTTTTCACTTGAAGGAGTGACGAAACCCTCAAAAGTCTTGGCTAACAAAACGATTCACTTGTTCGATACGTGCTTTCATATCCGAGATGAAAACCCGACAACCAGAACCTCTAACATGATTGCGGATAAGTGTGGCTAAGTTTAACGAAACAGTAACGTGAGAGTCGCTAGCACCAGCCATTGCATGAACGTAACCGTCAATGTATTCGTGTTTGACATTGGTTTTTTGCTCAAGTTGGAGGTATTCTTCTGGGGTTATGTAGTTTTGTTCTAGGGATGCGACCATTATTTTGAGTTGGGAGAGGGTATTTTTATTTTAGGCAAATTATAGACTCCTATTAAGAGGATGTTTTAAAAGGGTCGTTTTACTTCATGGTTAATACAGCGAGGCATCTCAGTATAGAGATAAAACCTTGATTTATCCTTGTATTTCAGTCCAATCAGAGGGGCGAAATTATACCTTCCCTGACTTTCCAAACATCCTCTTAGGAAGTCAGCAAAATGTATAATTAATTTTGTACTACTACTTAAACCCATAAGGAAACCCCACAGCTAGGGAATTTTGCCTTGCATGGTTTTACTGCTGCCAAAACAGAAGCGCGATCGCATTTATTTTGGCAGGTATGGGACGCAGTAACATTTTCTTTGAGAAAAATGAATGCAAGTATTGACAAGCAAGATGCAAAGAATGATAATCATTTAAACTAAATAAGTAAATATAAATACTGCGGTGAGTATCCGTAGGTAAGTATTTGTGTTGATTTTAGTTATTTTTCAGGTATAGAAGGACGAGAGAATGGATACATTATACTTTCCTAATTTAATTTTATGTTACCCAAAAACTTTGGTAAGCGCGAACTGCTGTACTCTTCCCCAGAAGCCAACTATTCCGAATTGGGTAATTGATTCTGCTAAGTTAAATTTTACAATCGTTTCCGCAAAGCATTTAGGAAACTGTAGCAGTAAATGTAATATTTCGACATCAATCACTAAATATAACGGTGCTATCCTGCAACAACACATTGGTTCTAATGAGAATTATTTATTAGAAGAAACGGGGAAAGTTTGGTGAAAATCCAGCGCTGTCCCGCAGCTGTAATGAGACAAAAAACTTGTCTCTAAGCCAGAATGCCCGTCAATAACCACAAAAAACGATTATCTGCGAGGTACAGATGACAAATATCACATCTAATTCCCGATGGGGAATAAAGTTTGCTGTCTCTAATTTGACTGCAATCTTAGGCATATTGTCGGGAATTAATAGCACTACAGCAGTAGAAGCTCCCCAAACAGACGTTAAAATTCCAAAATCTATTTCCGAAATTGAAATTACAGAAACATCTGCTTCATCTCTGCAACCAACACATCAGGAAATATCCCAAAACACGACACCAAAAAGTGAAGCTGAACCCGATATTGAACTGGATGTCACCGAGAAACTATTAAATCAACCAGTTTTTTCACCGTTTCGTCGTGAGGGAACAGTCAAAGACTCGACTCGTCCGATTTATGTGATTACGGGTGAAGAAATGGAAGCGCAGGGTGCTAGAAGCGTTAGAGAAGCACTTAAATTTCTTCCCGGTGTACTACCAGACGGAACTGTTGGAACTGAACCCCATGCGTTGAGCAATCAATTTATTCGTGGTTCTAATGGTGAACAGGTACTAATTTTACTTGATGGCAGACCAATCAATAACTTAGGTAGCGGTCGTTTTGACCTGTCGGAATTTACCACTAATAATATTGAGCGAGTGGAAGTGCTACCTGGTGGTGGTTCTACTCTATATGGTTCCGATGCGATCGGTGGAGTTATCAACATCATTACCCGTCGTCCAACAAAAGACAAAATTACCACTGATGCAAAGATAGATTTTGGTTCCTATGGACTCAACCAGCAGAGTATTCAATCAAGTGGAAAAACGGGAAATATTGGTTGGGTGGTAGGTTACAACCGCACTCAAGGAAAATATAATTATCCTTTCTCAATTCCCGAAGTTAACTTCAGGGGAGTGCGGAAAAATAATGATGTTCTCTACAATAACTTCAACGTTAAATTAGAGGCAGATTTAGATAAACGCAACACCCTAACTCTATCTTCCTTATACTTAGGAAAAGAGCAAGGAGTACCAGGAGGAGTTCCCATACTCGTACCACAATTTGGTCAAGGTTCTGGTAATGTTTTGACTGATAGAAACCGGAAATATACAGACCAAGTTTTAAGTGATTTAACCTGGAATTCCAAGCTGGGAAAAGGGAATGATTCCCTATTAACAGCGAGGTTTTACACCGATTTTATCAATACTCGCTTTGACTCTAACTCAATCACTATTCCACCTCAATTCAACAGAAGATTTGAGACAAAACAAAGTTCTTATGGTTTTCAAGGAACTCATAGCTGGCAATTCAGTAAAAATCAAAGCGTAGTTTATGGCTTTGATTATCGGAATGTGAACGTTGCCAGTAGTGCGGTTAGATTTACTACGGGCGTTAAAACCCCTAACTATGATGATAGTATCGGACAAGGTGCTATTTTTGCCAGATATGAAATAGGCTTGATTCCTAGCATTAAGTTAAATTTAGGTTTGCGTCAAGATTTTAATACTTTAGCAAATGCTTCAGCAACTTCACCATCGGTTGGAGCAAAATGGGATATTAGCAACTCTACAACTATACGCGCAAACTATATCAGAAACTTCCGTGTCCCAACCGTTGCTAATTTATTTAATCTTAACCCGACTAATATTGGTAATCCAAACCTCAAACCAGAAAAAGGAGATAGTTTTGATATTGGCATAGACCAAAAATTAGGCGATATTGGTTTGTTGCGCTTAACTTTTTCCAAAATAACATATCTGACGCAATTGCCTTTAAATCTATTCGTCCAGCTATTAATGGAGTCACTGGAACTTGGGAAAATATTGGCTTAGTCGAAACTTCAGGAATTGAAGCTGCACTAAATTTACAAATTGCTAAAAATATCTATGCTTTTGTAAATTATACCGCAAATGACCCACGCATCAAAAAAAGTTCTAACCCCGCAGAAATTGACAAGGAATTGCGATTTGCAGGTGCTGATAAATTAAACTTGGGTGTTTCCTATGAAAATCCTCAAGGTTGGTATTTCGGATTATTAATGAATTCTCTCGGTAGATATCCAACAAATAACACCAATACCGAGTCATTAGCGGGTTATACAACTTTTGATGCTAAAACTCGAATTCCCCTAAGTCAAAAGTTTACACTTAATGCTAGTGTGGATAATATCTTTAATCAAAGATATCAATTATTTGCTGGATTTCCAGATGCAGGTAGAGTGTTCCAAATTGGCTTGAGTGCGAATTTCTAATGATATGTAGAGATATTATATGTAATGTTTCTAAAACTAACCTAATATACGAGGAAAATTGCCATGATTCAATTTAACCCTTGGGTAAAACCATTAAATGAGACTAAAGCTGAACCGACTGGAAATGGTTGGCAAATTGAGTACGAATTTTTTGATTGCCAAGGTGATGTGCTTGCTTGTTTAGCTTACACATTATTTCAAGATAATTGGCATCAAATTGGATTAGGACATCTCGAACAAGGTAGTGTTTTAGAGTTAGATTTTCACGAAGCACCTAAAAAATGCGTTCTTTACGATGGATATCTAACTGTAATTACTCAAGGTTGGCATTTTCACTTGTGTATTGAAGAAACTTCAGGTGGTCCTAATTCTGAAACTCCACCGGAAGTAAGACAACAAAGATTGATTAGTAAAGGTGCATTTTATCGACGTATTAATCCAGAAGGAGAACCTCGCAGTTGGGGTATTCAATTTTGGAATGGTGCGGATGAAAAAGGAATGACTATATTTTTACCTAATCCGTATATTGAAGACGAGAATTTATTACCTGATGGCAAAGCTAATTTCAGTAAATTAGCTTTTTACAATGAACTTCGGGAAATTTATGTATTAGGAATAAAGCAACTTCCTTTTACTAAAAATCCTTTTAAGTGTTCTTATATAGCTGTTTGTACTTCTGGACGTTGTTATCCTTCCCGAAAGTGGCAACCGACATTTGATGCACTTTCTGTGGCAGTCGAAAAAGCGGGAGTGGATATAGAAGTGCGAACATCTGGTTGTTTACAGGTTTGTAAATTAGGTCCGGTGGCATTTTATTCTGATGAGAAAACTTGGTACACTCGTGTGAAACCAGAAGTTGCAGAACAAATTGTCAGCGAACATTTAGTTAAAGGTAACAAGGTGACAGAATATATTTATCCACCTGTGTGATTTTCAGTTTTAATTTATTGTAGAGACGCGATATATCGCGTCTTTTCTCCATATTTATAATCAAAGGTTAGCAAAGCAAAGTAATGCATAAATTACAGCATTCAAAATTTATTATTTTCATTTTCAATATATTTATTATTTCTACATTAATCATTGCTTGTCAAAGTCCTAGATTTAATAATCCTGAAAAATCTGCTATTAATCCAGCTTGCGTGCAAGAATATGACGTGAACCGCGATTATTTCCCTAATAAGGTTAGTATTAGTCGTGCTAAAGGGTTTAGTGTGGAATATCATCAAAACTATAAAGTGATTACAATTAAAAATCCTTGGAAAGATGCTAAAACTGGGTTTAAATATGTTTTAGTTCAATGTGGTACACCTGTACCAAAAGATATAAAAAATTCCCAGGTAATTACTGTACCCGTTAATTCTATTATTTCTCTCTCTACAACCCATCTACCTCATTTAGGGAAACTGGGAGTAGTTGATAAATTAATTGGGGTTAGTGATACGAAAACAGTTAATACATCTGAAGTTGTAGAAAAAATTAAAACTGGAAAAGTTGCGAATGTTGGTAGCAATACCAGTGTCAATATTGAGAAAATCTTAGAATTAAATCCAGAATTAATTACTACTTATGGAACTGGAAATACCAAAAGTGATAGTTATCCAAAGTTGTTAGAAGCGGGTTTAAAAGTGGCAATCAATGCTGAATATATGGAAGATTCACCTTTGGGTAGAAGCGAATGGTTAAAATTTACGGCTTTATTTTTTAATAAGGACAAGGAAGCAGAACAAATATTTGGAAAAGTGGCGAAGAAATATGATGCGATCGCAAAATCGGTAAAAGCTGTAAAATCACGTCCAAGTGTATTTGTGGGATTTAATTTTAAAGGTACTTGGTATATGCCAGGTGGTAATAGTTATGCTGCGAGGTATTTAAACGATGCAGGTGCAAATTATCTTTGGGGCAATGATAAGTCTTCAGGAAGTTTACCTTTGTCGTTTGAGGCTATTATTGAACGTGCAACAAATGCTGATTTTTGGTTGAATTTTAGTCAAAAGTGGAAAAGTAAGAAAGAGGTTTTAGCGGAGGATAGCCGTTATGGTGATTTTAAAGCTGTGAAAAATGGAAATCTTTATAATAATAATTTGCGGGTAAATGCAGGTGGAGGAAATGATTATTGGGAGGGGGGAATTAGTAATCCTGATGTGGTTTTGTCAGATTTGATTAAGATTTTTCATCCGGAGCTTTTACCACAGCATGAGTTGTTTTTTTATCGTCGTGTTGAGTAAGTTTGAAAGATGTCACAAAGAGACGCAGAGACGCAGAGTAATATGTCTATATATAAAAGTATATCAAGGTATAGTGGGAGATATTTAATAAGTGGTAAATTTATATTTTTTGCGTTGTTGATTGGGGTATTAATTCTAGCTTTTTTGTTGGATATTGCTGTTGGTTCGGTGCAAGTTCCGATTGGTGATGTTGTTAAGGTTTTGCTTGGTGGGGATGCGGAGAAGGTTAGTTGGACGAATATTATTTTTAAGTTTAGATTACCGAAAGCGATGACTGCTATGCTTGCAGGTGCTGCTTTGGGTGTGAGTGGGTTACAAATGCAAACTATTTTTAGAAATCCACTTGCAGGACCTTTTGTGTTAGGAATTAGTTCTGGTGCTTCGTTGGGTGTGGCTTTGGTTGTGTTGACGGCAGATGTGTCTGGTATGGGGGCTATTTTTCAAACTTTGGGTATCTTTGGTGATTTAAGTTTGGTTATTGCGTCGAGTTTGGGTGCTGCTGCTGTGCTGGGGTTGGTGTTATTTGTTGCGCGTCGTGTTCAGGATACAATGACGTTGCTAATTTTGGGGTTGTTGTTTGGCTATGGGACGAGTGCATTAGTTAGCATTTTGTTACAATTTAGCGACAGTCAAAAGATTCAAGCATATCTGCAATGGACTTTCGGTAGCTTTGCGGGGGTGACTTGGAGACAAATGCCTGTTTTGTTGGGTGTGGTGTTGTTGGGATTGGTGGTTGCTTCTGTGTTATCGAAACCGTTGAATGTTTTGCTGGTGGGTGATTCTTACGCTTTGACTCTGGGTTTAAATTTGAAAAGAACGAGGTTTTGGGTAATTACAAGTGCTTCAATGTTAGCAGGTGCAATTACAGCGTTTTGTGGTCCGATCGCATTTTTGGGTGTGGCTGTTCCCCATCTTTGTAGAAGTATGTTTAATAGTTGCGACCATCGTATTTTAGTCCCTGCGGTGATGATAATGGGGGCAATTATGGCGTTGTTGGCTGATTTACTGTGCGTTTTACCAGGAAACCAAACACTTTTACCGCTTAATTCGGTGACTGCATTAATTGGTACACCTGTGGTTTCCTGGGTGATTTTACGAAGGTATTATGCAAAGTAATTGAAAGGTAATACCATTTTGGATTTTGGATTTTGGATTTTGGATTTTGGATTTTGGATTGTGAAATATCTACTGCATAAGCTTTTCGCGACTCCATCTGTCGCAATTATTTTTCAAATTGTATAAAAGCAAAAACTACCTTTACTCGCTTTTGCCTTATTATTCTTTATTCTCCCCCCTCACTAGTAGGAGCGATCGCAGGTGTGGATTCTCGACTACGACGCAAAGCATTCCGTAACCGACTACTGCTATCTGATGACTGACTAGGTTGATTTATAACCCGTCTTCTTCTGCGAATGGGGGTTTGTTCGCTTCCTGATGTTCTCACATCGGCTGTTACTTCCCTTCTTCTCTGTCTTGGTGTTTCATTTCTAGAACTATTTTCTACATTGCGGTTTTTTTCAGAATTTCCTACCCGTCGAGGTGTTGTTTCTTCCGAATTTACCGCACTAGTCTGGGTTTGTCGTCGTAATCTACGACTTAATCGGCTACTTCTTGACTCTTCGGAACGCGAAGACGGTGTTTCCTGAGATGTTTGAGTATTTCTTTGTCTCCTTGGTGTTGTTTGAGAGACTGTATCATTACTTGCGCTGTCCAATCGTCGTTTGCGACGGGGAGTTTCCTGGGAAGAATTTTCGGAAGAAGATGCTGCTATTTGTCGCTGTTTCTCTTGTTCTGCTCGCTGCTGTTGCCGTTCGCGAACTTGACGATTGCGACGGGAACCCTCTATGGAATACTCTGTCGCTATTTTTACTCCTTCTCTTCCGACTTCAGAAGGTTTTAACTTCCATCCCTGTGCTTGCCTAATATGTTCTTCATCTAAATCGCGATCGCACTCGAATTAACAACGCGCACTTTAGTCACATTTCCATCTTTGTCCGTATCAACTGCTACTTCGACTCTTCCTTCCGAACGCCGTCTTCTAGCGCTTTCGGAATACTTAACTTTACAATCGCGACAAGCTGCACGACCATCTAAGGAACCGTCAGGACTGCCGCTACGTCCTGGTTTTTGAATTTCTGTTGGTGGGTTTGGTTGGGTTGGTGCTGTGGATATTTCCCGTTGACGACGTTCTGAGGTTCCGGTTCTATTTCCACTTCCGGTATCATTCCCCGTACCTGGATTATTTCCATTCCCGGTACCACTATTCCCTGTACCAGTGCCATTTCCGAAGGCAAGGGGGGAATTACCACCACCTGCTGGTTGATTGGACTCGGAAGAACCATTGCCTGTGTTTCCGGTGTTGGCTTCACTGGCTCTGTTATCTCGAATACTGCCGAGTATATTTCTTAAATTTTCACTATTTTCTTGCGTATTCGTAGATGTTTTTATCGGTGCGGTATTTGTTGCTACTGGTGTTGCCGGAGTTTGGGAATCTTGATTTGGTGTATTTTCTGTGGTTGTAGTTTTAATGGGTGTTTGAGATTCGACTTTTGGTTGTGGTTTTTGAGAAACTACGGTATCTTCTTTTACTGGTTGAGGTTTGGAGTTATCAATGAATTTTTGTATTGGGGTAGTTACAGATTTTTCGATTGGTTTTTCGACCTGGATTGGTTGTTGGGGAATTGGAACATTGACAGGATTGCGAGCAACAGAACTACCACCAGAGTTTCCCCCCGATGAGGTTATAATTTCTCCACCATTGTTACCAAGGGCAAGTTTTTCCTTTTCTGGCTTTTCTTGCTTCTTTTCTTCTGGTGTTAAAGGGGTTTGCTTCACTTCTGGTTCTACAAAAGTCAATTCGATTGGTTCTTCTTCCATCTCCGGTACTCTAGCCAGAAGATTGCCCACACCAGATGCTAATACGGCTACGTGCAACACTAAAGAAGCGATCGTGCTTCCTGTCAGAAACGCCTTGAGTGCTTTAAATTCTTTTTCTCGCTGCTCGATCGCAATACTGGAGAAGCTCATAAATTTAATTGATACTTATTATGGCTAATTCTAACAGATTAAAGTAACTAGACGAAAATGTAAAGCAATAAAAATCACTAAGTTTCACAATATCTATCTCAGGTATCATGCTATTATAGTGGTTATAATTTAATGATTTCGGCAAACTTAGATTGTTTCAGTACTCAGTAATTTATTTCATTAAGTGGTGACAATTACTTGACTTGCATTTTAGTTTGTTCTACTGTTTATTGAAAAAGCATATCATTTATTTTGTAACAGTTTTCGACGATTTAGGGGTAACAGATGGGAATAAGTAAATTATTTAGCTCAGGTGGCGTGGTAATGTGGCCCCTGCTAATCTTTAGTGTACTCGCGATCGCATTAATTATAGAACGGGTTCGTTTTTGGTATCGCGTCAACACTCGTCAAAGTCGGATAGTGCGGGAGGTGCTAAATCTTTATCGTCTAGAAAATGTAGTTGGTGCGTTAGATAAACTGCAAAAGAATATAGATTTACCGATTGCACGGGTTTTTCTTTCAGCATTGGAATTGGAAGAACCGAATCCAGAGGAGTTTCGTTTGGCTTTAGAAAGTGAAGCACAAGCAGAAATTCCTGTTCTCAAGAGATTTAGTAATATATTTGATACTATAATTGCCCTTTCTCCTTTGTTCGGGTTGTTAGGAACAGTTTTAGGATTGATAGCTTCGTTTGCGTCTCTGAATTTAGGAGATGTGGGAGGGACAAAAACACCAGGTGTTGTTAGTGGTATTAGTGAAGCGTTAGTGTCTACTGCATCAGGATTGGTTGTGGCGATTTTTGTGCTGTTATTTGCGAATACATTTCGGGGATTTTACCAGCGTCAAATCGCTTTCCTCCAAGAATATGGTGGACAGCTAGAGTTGTTATACCGTCGTCGTTACGAACGTGGAGGAGAGAAGTCTTATGCGGCTACCCGATGAACCGGATATTCCTGCACAGATAAATATTGTGCCAATGATAGATGTAATATTTGCAATTTTGACATTTTTTATTATGTCAACATTATTTCTAACCAGACAGGAAGGATTGCCTGTAAATTTACCGAGGGCAGCGACATCACAGCAATCCCAAATTCCCACTAAAATTACTGTAACGGTCGAGCAAAATGGACAGGTAAGTTTGAATAAAAAACCTATAGCTGTGGAAAATCTAACAGAACAAATAACTACATTAATGGGTACAAACCCGGAATCAGTTGTTGTAATTAATGCTGATGCGAAAGTTGAACATGGAAATATTGTCACCGTTATGGATAAAGTACGTCAGGTTAAAGGTGCAAAATTAGCGATCGCAACTCAGAAACCTTAATCACAAATTAATGATTTCTAAACTGTAGCAAAACAAAGGGCTAAATGCGCCACCGGGGAGAATCCCCGTGGTCACTTTCGCGCTAAAGCCAGCGTGTTTTGCTTTTTAGTTTTGGTTTCCCAGATGTGAAATCTGGTAGGCACGGTTAATTTAACTTAAAAGATGTTCAAGTAGTCAGACTCCACAAATTTATACCACCCAATAAACCATTAAGATTAGAAACAATTTTTACATTAGCAGGTAATTCAATATTAATTAATTTTGCTTCTCCACCACCAATGTAGAGAAAATCATAATTAAATAAAGAATGTAGTGATAAAACAGCTTTCTCTAATCTTTGATTCCATTTCTGTTCGCCAATTTTTTCTAAAGTAAAACGTCCAAGTTGTTGTTCATAAGTTTCACCCTTGCGAAATCGATGATGTCCCATTTCTAAATTTGGTACTAATTTTCCATCCACAAATAAAGCCGAACCAAATCCTGTTCCCAAAGTAATTACTAACTCCACACCAATTCCTGCAATTGTTCCCAAACCCTGCATATCTGCATCATTAATTACACGCACAGGTTTTTGCAATTGTTGTAATAATTCCCTAGCTAAATCAAATCCAATCCAATCGGGATGTAGATTTACTGCGGTTTCTGTAACTCCATTTCGTACTACTCCAGGAAAACCAACCGAGACACGCTCAAATTCACCCGCACTCAATGCCAATTGCGCGATCGCATTCAAAATTGCTTCTGGTAACGGTGGTTGTGGTGTATCAACTCGCAACCTTTCGCTGAGGGGATTACCACTACTATCTAAAATCATTACTTTTACACCACTACCCCCAATATCAACCGATAAAGTACGGGTAGATGCATCTGCTTCAATCATTTTTTCTGTACCCCTGAATTTTTTTTCTTGGATAATGAGCTTTGTTGTTAAATCTTGGGAAATTACTAAGGAACCTCGTATCAACCACCAAATAATAACTATTATCCACAAACTCACAATCATCAACCACCATAGACTTACTATCGTCCACCAGCTATCTAACATGAGTCACCTACCTGTTATGGTGCGATACTTCTACTTTGCTCAACTCAGGTAAAATTCTCGTTAAGAATGAATTAGCATCTAGGTTAATTGGGTAATTGTTGAATGTAAATTATTTGTAGTATTCTTCCTTGTAACAAAAGCAAGCTACATCCCTAGTTCCCAAACACCAACCCATTGTCTAAGTATTTATGCATAACTTTATTCCCCCATCGCGTTTTTTTCCGTACCTGACATGGACTGATATTGAAGCTATGCCAAATAAGGAAAATGTTGTAATTATTCAACCTGCTGGAGCTATTGAACAGCATGGTCCACATTTACCAATTATTGTAGACTCTGCAATTGGGATGGGTGTATTGGGGAAAGCCTTAGAAAAACTCGATTCTAGTGTTCCTGCTTATGCAATGCCATCACTATATTATGGTAAATCTAACGAACACTGGCACTTCCCCGGAACTATTACTTTAAGTACAGAAACCCTTTCAGCCACCTTGACAGAAGTGGGTGAGAGTTTATACCGTGCTGGATTTAGAAAATTAGTATTAATGAATTCCCACGGGGGGCAACCGCAGGTAATGCAGATGGTCGCACGGGATTTGCATATTAAGTATAGTGACTTTATGGTGTTTCCATTATTTACATGGCGTGTGCCCCATATTACCAAAGAATTGTTAACACCGAAAGAAGCACAATTGGGAATGCACGCAGGAGATGCGGAAACTAGTATTATTTTGGCACTTTTGCCAGACCAAGTAAAAATGGAACGTGCGATCGCAGAGTATCCACCAGAGCAACCGCAGGGTAGTTTACTAACTCCGGAGGGTAAATTACCATTTGCTTGGGCAACCAGGGATTTGAGCAAAAGTGGTGTAATTGGTGATGCAACGACAGCAACGAGGGAAAAGGGTTTACAGATTTTGGAATCGGTTTCTGATGGTTGGGTAATGGCAATTAAAGATATTTATGCTTTTCGTCAACCGCAACCGAGTACTGAATGTTAACTACTGATACAAAGGTTAGACTAGTACGGCAAGGTGACTATCTTTATAGGAAAACATGACAGATATGACAAGCGATCGCGATTACACTCTAATTATCGATAAAAGTGGCAGTATGTCCACACCAGACCAAGCTGGTGGTAGAAGTCGTTGGGAAATAGCGCAGGAATCGACGCTGGCATTGGCAAGAAAGTGCGAACAATTCGACCCTGATGGGATTACGGTTTATCTATTTTCTGGCAAACACAAGCGTTATGATGATGTCACATCTGCAAAGGTCGCGCAAATTTTTATGGAAAATGACCCAGCAGGTACTACCAACTTAGCAGGGGTTTTGTTACATGCGATCGAAAATTATTTCCAGCGTAAAGCTGCTGGGAAAAGTAAACCTAATGGTGAAACTATTTTAGTTGTAACTGATGGTGAACCTGATGATAGAAAGGCTGTATTTGAAGTTATCATCAATGCAACTCGTCAAATGGAGCGCGATGAGGAGTTAGCAATTTCTCTAATTCAAGTTGGTTCGGATGCACAAGCAAGCAAGTTTCTTAAAGCTTTGGATGACCAATTAACAGGTGTTGGAGCAAAGTTTGATATTTGCGACACTGTTACACTTGATGATATGGAAGATATGACTCTTGTGGAGATATTAATGAATGCAATCAACGATTAGGTTGGTTGTTAGGAGTTAGAAGTTAGGAGTTTTGAGTTAGGAGTTAGGAGTTTTGAGTTAATAATATCTGTGTTGTCGTGTGTGATTTGTGATTTGTAATTTTCTTTTCCTAATAACTAATGAAGAATAGCCCTGAAAAAATAATCTCTCACTAATAAATCACCAATAAATCACCAATAATTTTGAAAAGGAGAAACTACAAATGTTAGAAAATCGCGATTACACTTTAATTATTGATAAAAGCGGTAGCATGGCAACCCCCGACCAAAAAGGTGGTAAAAATCGTTGGTATGCTGCACAAGAATCAACGTTTGCATTAGCAAGTAAATGCGAACAATTTGATTCGGATGGAATTACTGTATATCTTTTTTCCGGTAAATTTAAGCGTTACGATAATGTGACTTCCAGTAAAGTATCGCAAATTTTTATGGAAAATGACCCTTCCGGAACTACAGATTTAGCTGCTGTATTAAAAAATGCTACAGATAGTTATTTTGACCGTAAAAAAGCAGGAGAAACAAAGCCCAATGGTGAGACAATTTTAGTAGTAACTGATGGTGAACCAGACGATCGCAAAGCTGTAATGCGGGTAATTATTGAAGCTTCCCGTAAAATGGAACGGGATGAAGAGTTAGCAATTTCATTTATTCAGGTTGGTACAGATGCTCAAGCTACACGTTTTTTAAAGGTATTGGATGATGAGTTACAAAGTGCTGGTGCAAAATTTGATATTTGTGACACAATTACAATGGATGATATGGAAGACATGAGTTTATCGGAAATTCTTCTGAATGCAATTACTGATTAGTTCAGAAATGTAAAGATGCGATATATAGATTTAGGAGTTCAGAGACACAATATATCGCATCTTCAGAACTATTTACTAATTACTTTTTCAGATTTGACAATTTTTATACCAATTCAAATAATGATTGCAACACATCCAACGGTAGAGACGTAGCAGTGCTACGTCTCTACAAATATCTATCTGTCGCGTTGTTTTTTCAAATTTGTATTATTTAAAATTTCTCAATTAATTATCAACTTATAATAATTAACGGTTAACTAAAATGGACGAAATTGATAAATTACTCAAAGATTTAAAACAAGAGTATACCGAAAATAAGCCGCAAAAACCGCAACCAAATTCACCTTCTATAAAACCAAGTAGCTTTAGTTCTCCTAGTTCTTCTAGTTCTTCAAAATCTACTAAATCATCTTCCGCAATTGATAAACTACTAGATGATGTAAAATCAGATTTTCAGCAGAAGGATTTAGCTGAAGAATTACAACGAAAAGAAGAAATAGAATTAGAAAAAAAACATCAAGAAGAAATTAGATTAAAGCAACAAGAGAATTTAAGAAAACAAGCTAAAATCTGGTTAGAAAAGTTAGAACCATTATCTCAAGAAGGACTTTGGTTTGAAAAATTCGCAGAAGGATATCCATCAAGCTTAGAAGCTGCGATCGATTATTTACAAGGTTTAGAAACTGAGTAAAATTTATAGTATTTCCGATTTAAAAAACAGGGGTATGAATCTTCCTAGTTTGAGTTATTCTGAACCGCCAATTTTGACACTTGGATACTTGAATATTTTACTCCCCATTCATGCATCGCATAAAGTAGTGGTTTCAGGGTTTCTCCCAACGGTGTGAGCGAATATTCTACCTTGGGGGGGATTTGCGGGTAAACTTCACGATGAATAATCCCATCTTCTTCTAATTCTCGAAGTTGCTGAGTTAACATCTTTTGAGTAATACCTGATAATGACCGTTGTAATTCTCCAAAACGCTTAATATCCGTCATCAATTCCCGAATTATTAAAACTTTCCATCGTCCTCCAATTACTTTTAAGGTTGATTCAACTTCGCATGTCAGTTTATCATGCTGTTCTGCGTTAGTTTGCATAGTATTTTTGGATTAATACTTATTTCTATTAGAGAACTCCACAGAATGATTGATCCAAAAGCTGTCATTGCGTACTCCGAAGCGGAGAAGCAAGCTACGCTCTTAGCGTGCGCGATAGCGCTTACGAAACGGAGTGTAGCGAAGCAATCCCAAGATTTTGCGATTGCTTCATTTCGCTACCCTTCGGGAACGCGAAGCGCGAACGCTCCATTCGCAATGACAATTGGGCATTTCTTTTTGTGGAGGTCTCTTAAAGTGTACATGCGATCGCACTGTTCTAAATATATATAGTCACCACCGCACATACAGCAGAAATCAGAATACTAATAGTTATGGTGTCAGTGTTGGGATTGGTGTGGGTATTGATGTAACTGTTGGTGTTGGAATTGGTGTGGGTATTGATGTAACTGTTGGTGTTGGAATTGGTGTGGGTGTTGATGTAACTGTTGGTGTTAGGATTGGTGTGGGTGTTGATGTAACTGTTGGTGTTGGGATTGGTGTGGGTGTTGATGTCGGAGAGGAGAGAGTTGTAACTGAAAGCTCGATCGCATATTCTAAGTTGCTAGAACCAGAGGAAGTGACAACAAATTCGTAATATCCGCTTTCGGGTAATGTTACTGAAAGGTTACGTTGGGTAGAATTTTGTAAATACTGTTTACTACCACTGGGTGAATATACGGAAAGCAAAACTTTAGAACTAGCATCTAGCTGACATTCCATTTTTTGTCCTTTCTGCAAGGATGCGATAAATACTTTACCATCACCAGGTTTGAGAATACCTCTAGCACTACCAGTGGTTGCACCATTCCCAAAGCTAATTCTTTCAGTTGCCCTACCCGATACGATCGCATCAACTTTATCGCTAGCGTATGCTTGCCAAACCTGCCGAATCGGTTGGTTAATAAATTCTTGCTTATCTTTGCGATCGCGCTGTTCGGGAAATAATCTCAAGAAGGCAGCATCGCTCAAGTCGTAAAGCGCTCGACTACCAACGCGAACCTCATTTATTTGCTCTTTCCATCTGTTTACGTCGGATGGGGTATATTTTCCTAGTTTTTTTCTGGCTTTGGAACTCAAAGGAGCCAATTTTTCTAATAAGTCGGCAGCTGTTTCATCCCATATAGCCCGTAATTTGTCATCACTGGCATCATTAGTTAAAGTACGTCCTTTCTGACTGGGGTTATTGTCCCAAAATATCTGGTTGACTAGGTTGAGATAGAAGTTAAAGTCAATTTCTAATTCTTGACGACGATTTTTGAGTTTTTGTTTGCGATCGCGTTCTTCAGGTGAATAACTTGCGAGAGGATCGGTTGGTTGATTGGTTCCTGGAGATGGACTTGCTGTAATTTCGGGATTCCCGTTGTCTGATGGGTTAAGTAAGCTATTTGCACCCCAAACACCAATACCGACTGCACATGACGCACTCACGAGTGCGATCGCAATCTTTCCTGGTGTCCACCAGGGAGCAGTGGGAGTAGGGATGGAGTTGGGAATATTCTGAGGTTTCTGTACGGGATTGGAGGGAGTCGGAGGGAAAACAGGGGATACAGCAACTGTTGCTGAGGTTGGTTGTTCTTGTGTTACTTGGGTGGGAGGATATACGGTTGGTGGGAAATTTGGGGGAATGTTGAGTGCTTGTAAGACTTGGTTTGCGGTTTGATAGCGATCGCTCGGCAAAGGTGCAAGCATTTTATCAAGTATTTGTCCGAAACCTGGACTTAGGTTAATTTCCCGTCGCCATTGCCAAGTTAGGGTATAGGTATCAATTAATTCTTGGGGTTGTTTGCCTGTAAGTAATACTAATAATGTAGCCGCTAAAGCGTATAAGTCACTGTGGGGTTCGACGATACCTGTTTGCATCTGTTCGGGTGGAGCATAGCCAATTTTACCCAGTAATGTTGCAGGTGATGATGGTGTTCCTAAACCTGGTTCGTAGTATTGGGAAGCGACAGCAGCGACAACTTGTTTGACTCCACCAAAGTCAATTAAAATTGGTAATGCTGTCTCTGTTGGGGCTTGGGGGTTGCGTAAGATCAGGTTATCGGGGGAGATATCGCGGTGAATTACACCCATTGAGTGGATGTAATCTAAAACTGGAAGGATTTGCTGTAATAATTGCTTGACTTCAGCTTCGCTAAAGCGCATCCTTTTTTGTAAAGCTGTATCGAGCAGGGAGCGGTAGTTTTCTCCAGCGACATAATCTTGGACAATAAATAAATATTCTTTGTCTCCTAATTTGCTGCGGAAAAATTCGCGAAAGCGGGGAATTTGGGGATGTTGGAGTTTGTAGAGAACTGTTGCTTCCCGTTGAAATAATTCCTCGGCTTTTTGGAGTACATAAGCTGTTTGAACTTGGGGTGCAAATTCTTTAATGACGCAAAGTTCACGAAAACGGTTACTATCTTCTGCGAGATAGGTTTTGCCAAATCCACCTTGTCCCAACTGACGGATAATTAAATAGCGATCGCCTAAAGCAATTCCAGGTTGAATTCCTTGATTTATACTAACTTGGTTTTTTTCGGATTCTATTTTTTCCCCACAATGAAGGCAAAACTTGCTCCCTGTTGGGTTTTCATGTCCTTTGGAACAATACATATAAATATTTGAGTTAATAATTTAGTTGTTAATAGTTATATAGTTTAGTTGTTAATGGTTCAGGCAAATTAAACATACAATATGGTGGCATAGAGAATCATAATTCACAATGCCCATTGCTTAATGTGCTAATTCCCAATGTGCTAATTCCCAGATTCTAGTTTATCTACCTGTGAATCTGCGATCGCATACCAAATTTGACCGTAGGTTTGTTGATTCAGTTTCCCACGTCGAACTCCTGGGAACAAGCTGTCAAATTTACGATTTGTGTCAGTGTTTAGCTGTTGGATTGTATATTTACCAAAATCACCGTTTGCGGCTTTTTTCTGCCAAGTCTCGTAATCATTACCACCGTAACTTCCCAGTTTTTGACGAACTTCCTGACTGAATTTTTCTTGTTCCAATTTATTCAATAAATCTTGTCCAATACTTGCCCATTCTTTCCGTAATGGTTCATCTTCCGAGCTACCAGTCAAACTACGTCCTTGCAATTCTGGCTTTTTAGTGTAAAAAATATCGTTAACCGTGCGATTAAAAAAGCCTTCGGATACTTCTAACTCTTGACGACGCACCACAACATTTTTGCTGCGGTTGGAATTTTGATTATTATCCCCAGTTGTTGTCGGTTCAGAATTAGTACCGGGAATGCTGGGTAAGGAAATACTGGGAAGTTGAATCGAAGAAACACCTTGGACAACAGCATTAAATAAACCCCAAGTGCCAGCACAAACCAAAACCACAACCGTTGTTCCCACAAAAGTCACTGCAAATGGACGCATCCACATTGGTAAAGGTAACGCTTGGATTGCCATTTGTGTTTTCTGGTGAAACTTGCTCGCACCAAACCTGGCAGCAGGAGCAGCAATCATCGTCTTCATCTTGGTAATTAGAGGATTAGCTGCATTAGCGTTCGCTGTTCCTGTACTTGCAGAAACCAATCCTTGTTTACCCTGATGGGAACTTGCCTTAGCTATACCAATAGTGGGAATAGAATTATTTTGATTGGCAAATTTTCGTAATTCCTTAATGGCACTTTCAGCATTTTGATAGCGATCGCTAGGTTTATATGCGACCATCTTCTTGAGAATCGCTTCAAAATTCCGACTAACCTTAATTTCCGTTCCCCATCTCCAATTTCCTTGATAGCTGTCGTAAAGTTCCTGCGGTTCCTTCCCCGTCAACAACACCAAACCTGTTACCCCCAAAGAATGCAAATCACTGCAAGGAAAAGCTTTACCCTGACGCAACTGTTCTTCAGGAGCATAACCCTTCTTCCCCAACAAAGTCACATTTCCACCTAGTTGCGTCATCCAAAAACCCTGGGAACCTGGTATCTGTTTCACACCACCAAAATCAATCAACACAGGCAAATTATCAGAACTTCGCAAAATCAAATTATCTGGCGAAATATCACGGTGAATTGCCCCCTTACTATGGATATAATCCAACACAGGCAGCATTTTTTCAAACAGCGAAATCACCTCTTCCTCGCTAAATTTTCCACCTTGGTTGAGACGTTTATCCCACAAATCCCAATAAGTATCACCTTCGACATAATCCTGCACCAAAAAGAAAAAATCCTTCTTCCCAAAGCGAGTTTGAAAAAATTCATGAAACTTAGGAATTTGCGGATGCTGCAACTCCTTCAAAACATTCGCTTCCCGTTCAAACAACTCTTTCGCTTTCTGAACATCCTGTAAACTCTCAACTTGCGGTGCAAATTCCTTCAACACGCACTTTTCATTCGACTGCTGGGAATCCTCAGCTAAATAGGTACGTCCAAAACCACCTTGTCCCAGCTGACGGATAATTTGATAACGACTAGCAATCAATTTCCCCTGCTGTAATGGTAGAGACTCACCACATTGGGTACAAAAGCGATCGCTATCTGTATTTGCGTGTTGTTTACTGCAATAAACCTGCATGGCATTTAAAGGACGAATTAAAGGATTTTTACTCAATTGCTACAAGATGAAATCTAACTATTACGGAAAATGGGCAGTAATGGGGATTGGGAATTGGGCAATGGGCATTACAGCTATTTCAGGTAAATAAACCACATCTTTTTATCTCATGCACAGAGAAATACAATAATAATGTGGTCTAAATAGATGAAAAGCAAACCTACTCAAACTTGGATATACATAACATATATAGGACATATAAAACATATAAAACATATAAAACACATAGAACATATAAAACAAATAATTATTTCCTACCCAATCCCCAATCCCCAATCCCAATCCCAATCCCCAATCCCCAATTAACCAATTAACCAACTTCAAGAATCAAGATGACCAATAATTTATTAACAGTCGCATATATCGTTGCCAGTGCCTTATTTATCCTGAGTTTGGGGGGACTATCCAACCAGCAAACAGCAGGAAAAGGGAATATTTTCGGTATTTTAGGAATGGCGATCGCATTCGTCGCTACCGCACTTACACTCTCCAGTAATTCCTATGGAATTTTGGCATCTGTAGTCATTCCGGGAGGAGTTATTGGTGCGATCGTAGCTTCCCGTGTCGCAATGACCTCAATGCCCGAATTGGTAGCGATTTTGCATAGTTTCGTAGGTGCAGCAGCCGTTTTGGTTGGTATTGCCAATTACCTGCAAAAACCAGCACTACTTACCCCAGTTGAATCGACAATCCACGAAATCGAAATCTTCATTGGTGTATTTATCGGTGCTATCACCCTTTCTGGTTCAGTAATAGCCTTTGGAAAACTGCGGGGAATCATCAGCAGCAAACCTTTACTTCTCCCTGGCAGACATTTACTCAACCTGGCAATGCTTGGTGGTTGTGTTTGGTTAGGCATCCAATTTATGGGTGTAGCGCATCCAGGAGGACTGCAACCATTATTATTAATGTCGGCAGTTGGCTGTATTTTGGGTATTCATTTGGTATTAGCAATTGGTGGTGCTGACATGCCAGTTGTAATTTCCATGCTCAATAGTTATTCTGGTTGGGCTGCTGCTGCGGCTGGATTTATGCTATCAAACGACTTGCTCATCATTACAGGTGCATTGGTGGGAAGTAGTGGTGCCATCCTCAGCTACATCATGTGTAAAGCCATGAACCGCTCCTTTATCAGCGTCATTTTGGGAGGTTTTGGGGGAGATACCAATACAACATCTTCAACAGCAGTTGCATTACCAACAGGGGATGCATTGACAGCAGATATTGAGGAAACAGTCGAATTTTTACGCAATGCGAAAAGTGTTGTCATCGTTCCCGGTTATGGAATGGCAGTAGCTCAAGCGCAACATCCCGTATCAGAAATTGTCAAATTGTTGCGGAGTCGGGGTATTCAGGTGCGTTTTGGAATCCATCCCGTAGCTGGAAGAATGCCGGGACACATGAACGTACTTTTGGCGGAAGCGCATGTACCCTACGACATAGTTTTGGAAATGGATGAAATCAACGAAGATTTTACCAAAACAGATGTGGTGTTAGTAATTGGAGCTAATGATACCGTCAATCCTAGCGCTTTAGAAGACCCCAACAGTGCGATCGCGGGAATGCCAGTCATGGAAGTTTGGAAAGCGAAAACCGTTGTGGTGATGAAGCGGAGTATGGCAAGCGGTTATGCAGGGGTTGAAAATCCTTTGTTTTACAAGGAAAATACGCGGATGTTATTCGGTGATGCGAAGAAGAATGTGGATGGAATTGTCGCCAAATTGAATCAAGCAAATGAGGAAAAACCAGATGTGTTGTTAACCAGACAACTTGCTCTGTCTAATCCCGGTTAATTTATTTTATTATATCCCCGACTTCAGAAGCCGGGGATATGAAAAATGATTGATGATTACTATAAGAAAACCCAACCTTTGGGAAGAGGAATTATATTAGCAACACCATTATCTTGAACTTTTAAGTTATCTAAAAACCAAAGTTGATTTTCGCCAGTTTGAAAATTACGCCATAATAAATCGCTTTTTCCATCACCGTTGTAATCACCAATATTAAAATCCCAATTTAAGTCTATAATTGCAGGAAAAGAGTTTGCTTTTTCAATTACACCTGTTGCTAAATTATTTTCATCAACTGGTGAAATACTAATTTTCCAAATCGTATTTTCACCCGTTTTATAATTTCGCCATACTAAATCGCTTTTACCATCACCATTAGTATCGACAACACCAAAATCCCAATTCAAATCAGGAAGTTTATCAACAAGAGCACGATAATTATATTCTAAGCCATTATCTTTTAAAAACCAAATAGTATTGTCACCAGTTCTATAATTTCGCCAGACTAAGTCAGTTTTACCATTACCATCTGTATCAGCAATTTTGAATTTCCAATCTAAATCTCCAACTGTGGGTAACAACCCCTCTGTTTCAATGTTAAGACCACTTTCATTCAAAATCCAACTATAAATTTGACCAGTTTCACGATTATACCAAATCAAATCACTTCTAGTATCACCGTTAGAATTAGCAATTTCAAAATCCCATTTCGCGTCACTAACATCACTATTAACCGGATTTAGAAATGAGAATCCACTTATTGTTTCGCGATTCATTTGCCAAACAATATTTTGTCCAGTTTTATAATTTCGCCAAATCAAATCCATCTTGCGATCGCCATTTGTATCTCCTAGTTTAAAATTCCAATTAGGAATATCAGAATCAACTATGGGAAGAACATAGAAATCTTTTAATACATTACTACCATCCATCAACCAAACAGTATTTTGACCAGTTACAAAATTACGCCATACTAAATCGCTTTTACCATCCCCATCCATATCACCAACCTGGTATTTCCAATTCTCATCAGTTCTAAAATTAATGCTTACGTTCGCATTATCAACAGACGAACCATTCATCAACCACCAGTTATTATCATGAGTCAAATTATTATGCCAGAAAATATCAGTTTTCCCATCCCCATTAAAATCTGGATTTATCCACCATGATTTGTCAGGTTGTTGTTGTGAAGGATTTGCACCTAATGGTTGTACAAGGGGTTCGTGACGTAATGATGCGGATGATTTACCTGGCAGGGGTAAGCTGATATTTCCCTTGTCTGTAAAACTTTCGGTTGATAAAGGTACAGAAGAATTAGTCGAATGATTAAAATTACGATGATTTGAAGAAACTGCAAAGCTATTATCTGACGTAAGCATAAAAATAAAGTATATATAATTACTTCCAATCTTCTAACTATTTTTTCTGATTACGTCAAGCTTTATACGTGTTCTTACTTAGGAAAATACAAAATCCTTTCTAGATAGTACTTGTATTGATGTTTTCACGATATTTAAAACTAATACTTTCTACTTTCTACGTGTAAATACTGCAATTAATCTGGTAAATTAAGCATAATATTTTGATAAATCTGCTTCTATGGCTCATACAAAATCCATTCTAACTTCTAACTCCTAACTTCTAACTTCTAACTTCTAACTCCTAACTTCTAACTCCTAACTCCTAACTTCTGACTTCTCGATATGTTTTAAATTTTGCGGCAGGAATCTCAATTAAATAGTAGGTAACAGTAGCTAAAATTGACGATAAAATTAAGGTTGCAGTTATTCTTAAAACGAAAGCTTCTAATGGAATGTCTGAAGTGAATATGGGTGTAATTTTTTGAACAATTGGCATATGCCATAAATATACACCATAGGATAAATTACCCGTAATTTCTAATGCTCTAATTGGATTTTTTAAGATATTCGTAAATGATAATTTCTCATTCTTCGTATATGATTCATATCTTTTTAGTTCAAAAGTAAAAATAAAAAAAGATGTGATTATGGCTGTTAGAGGTTGAAGAATAAATATTGTGGTGTCAGTTCTAAAACCACCAGGACGATTTGGTAATCCAAATAGTTCTTGATGGTATCCATGATGTGCCGTAAATAAATATAGTAGAATCATTAACGCGATCGCAAAAAATTTAGCACTAATAGAAGATAATGAATCAAACTGAAAAAAATTGATTTTATTTTTATTTTTATGGTTATTATTTATATTCAGAAAGGTATTTGAGTTTATTATCTGATTCTGCTTATAATATTTCATCAGTGGATTAATTAAAAACCCACAAATAAATAAATCAAGATTATTAATTAATGGAGCATACCAGTATTTAAATGCATACGCAAACTGTTCTTTTATTTGTTTTTGGAAACCTGATAAGATAATAACTTTAATTAAAAAAACTGCAATTATAACTATAAAAAATAAACCAATAGCACGCCTGGTATTGATTATTGAAGCAGTTAATATACTGTACAGAAAAGGTACAAGTAAGTAAAATTGAACTTCAGTAGATAGCGACCAAAGAACATCATTAAAAGGTAAATACTGTGCATGAAAATATGGTTGATATGTAAATGTTAACAATCGTAAAATATAGCCCCAATTTGACATTTTTAGAATATCTGTATAAACAAAAATAGATAATATAAGTGAAGTAAAATAGTAAAGTGGAACAATCCTTAAAGCTCGATTATACCAAAAATTAAAAATTCCTTTTGTATCGACAGTATAACGACCGGAATAAAAAGCTTTACCCATCAAATAACCAGATAAGCAGAAAAAAATCCAGACTGCAACTAATCCATGACTAAATGTAATCCAACTAAAGTCATAACCTAAATAAGTAATCGAATTTCTTGGAGGTGTACAATGGAGAACTATTACCATTAAACAGGCAATTCCACGTAATGCGAGAAGTACATCAAGATTGTTCGTACTAACTCTCAAGTCTTTGTGAGATGATGATTTGGAGGTAATATTATTCACGAAAGTTTATCAGGAAAAATTTAATGACAAAAATAAGAACGCACAATATAGACTAGTTTCAATTAATACTGAAATATTTGTTGATTTCAGCACAGAAGTGACAGAATTTAAAATACACCGTTAGATAAAACCAAGTACATATCCTAACTCATCCACTATATGCATAGAGAATATCAGCAACGCCGATCGCAATTAATGGCGAAAATTGGTAATGGAACAGCGATTTTTCGCAGTGCCCCAATGGCAGTCATGCACAACGACGTTGAGTATAATTACCGTCAAGATAGCGATTTTTTCTATTTAACAGGGCTAAACGAACCGCAAGCTGTGGCTGTTTTAGCACCACACCATCCCGAACATCAATTTGTCCTGTTTGTACAGCCGAAGGATAGGGAAAAGGAAGTATGGAGTGGTTATCGTTGTGGAGTAGAAGCTGCAAAAGCATTTTATGGTGCAGACGAAGCTTACCCCATCAACGAACTAAATGAGAAGTTACCACAATATTTAGAAAAAGCCGATCGCATTTATTATCATCTGGGACGCGATCGCAATTTTAATGACAGAATTCTCTCCCATTGGCAAAGCTTAATGCGGACATACCCCAAACGGGGAACTGGACCAATTGCAATTGAAGATACTGGACCAATTCTCCACGGTTTGCGGTTAGTTAAAAGCAAGGCTGAGTTGGAATTAATGCGAAAAGCAGCAGATATTGCTGTGGAAGCTCATAACCATGCGATCGCATTTACCCAACCTGGACGCTACGAATACGAAGTCCAAGCTGAAATCGAATACATTTTTCGCAAACGGGGGGCAATTGGTCCAGCATATCCCTCGATAGTGGCATCAGGGAAAAATGCTTGTGTGCTGCATTACATCGAAAATAACTGTCAAATGCAAGATGGTCAATTACTACTAATCGACGCTGGTTGTGCTTACGGTTACTACAACTCTGATGTTACCCGCACTTTCCCCGTCGGTGGCAAATTTACACCCGAACAGAAAATACTGTATGAAATTGTCCTGGAAGCGCAGAAGAAAGCCATAGCCCAAGTTCAACCCGGAAACCCCTATAATCTTGCCCATGATGTCGCTGTCCGTACCCTCACAGAAGGTTTAGTCGAGATTGGCTTACTTGTAGGTGAAATTGACAAACTCATTGAAGAGGAGAAATATAAACCTTTTTACATGCACCGTACTGGACATTGGCTGGGTTTAGATGTGCATGATGTAGGTGTCTATCAATACGGTGACGACAAACCGCAAATTTTACAAGCTGGTCAAGTGTTGACGGTAGAACCAGGACTTTATATTGTTCCAGATACAAAACCAGCCGAAGGACAGCCAGAAATCGACGAACGTTGGGTTGGTATTGGTATACGTATCGAGGATGATGTTTTAGTCACATCCACAGGGAATGATGTGTTGACTGCTGCTGTGCCCAAGGAGGTTGACGATTTTCACCCGTAGGGGCAAACGGCTGTTTGCCCGAATTTCCAGGGTTGTTTGCCCAAATTCCCAGGGTTATTTGCCCGAATTTTTACCAATTTCAAGAGAGACGTTCCACCGGAACGTCTCTACGGGTTAAATCATGTCAATTATTTATTGATTTGTGGATTCGTACTTGACAAATTGTTTCAAAATCCGTCGAAGTGATGATTTCTTGACATGTTTGACAGCTTCCTTCGCTTTCACCCACTGCTTTATCCGTTTACCAGATTCCGGAAAGCGATCGCTCTCGATTTGTACGGGCAGCGAGTACATTTTTACAGAGTAGATTTTGCCATTTTTACGATATTTGTAGCTACCAAATTGATTTGGGTTAATTTGTCCGAGAACTCCTGCTTCCTCCCAAGCTTCCTTTGCAGCAGAATCCTGTGGACTCATTTTATCTGCAATCCCGCCTTTGGGTATAACCCAATCTTGTTGACTGCGAGTAGTAATCAATAGTACCTCAATAGCTCCATTATTCACGCGATACGGAACTACGCCAGATTGTTTTAATACTTTGTTAGTTTTTTGTCCCATCTACGTATGCAGTTACTATCTTTATTCTGTAAGTTATATAATTTTTACCTCAAAAATCCAGAGATGGTGCGATCGCATTCCAAATTAATCAGAAAATATCATCAAAAACTTGCTCAGTATAAGCATGTAACTTTATTTTGACAACCTTTTCTAACTTAGGAATTAAAAAACTCTGAATATTGCAACATTAGTACCAGAACATTAAGCGAATTCTGAATTAAGCTGATAGAAGTATTGAATAAAAGCATTTAATAAAAGCTTTCTTGATTCATGTGTCAACTGCTGGGTATGAACTGCAATGTCCCAACGGATATTTGCTTCTCTTTTGAAGGATTTTGTGCCAGGGGAGGCAAAACTGATGACCATAAGGATGGTTGGGGAATTGCATTCTTTGAAGGAAAGGGATGTAGAATGTTCCTCGATGCGAAATCATCAGTATCATCTCCAATTGCGGCACTTGTAAGACGCTATCCCATCCATTCCAACCATGTTATAGCCCATATTCGCAAAGCTACCCAAGGAGAAATCACTCTCGAAAATTGTCATCCATTTCGACGCGAACTTTGGGGAAGATATTGGGTATTTGCCCATAATGGGGATTTACCAGGTTTTAATCCAGAGAATTTAAGTTTTTATCAACCTGTGGGTACTACTGATAGCGAAAAAGCTTTTTGCGTAATTTTGGAAACTTTAAGAAAGCAGTTTCCTTTGCAAAAGCCAAGTTTAGAGGAGTTATATCCGGTATTGGAAAAGATTACAAGAAAGCTGGCAAATATAGGTATTTTTAATTACTTGTTTTCTGATGGTGACTATTTCTTTGCCCATTGTTCTACAAAGCTTTGTTACATAGTACGTCAAGCACCTTTTGCCGCAGCGCATTTAATCGATGAAGATTTGATGGTAGATTTTAGGGAGTTGACGACACCGGAAGATCGGGTTGCTGTGATTGCAACTACACCACTTACCGATAATGAGGTTTGGACGCATTTACAACCGGGTGAGTTATTAGCTTTTCGGGATGGTAAGGTAATCAGTATTGAGTGTTGAATAAAAGAGTTTTTAACGCAGAGAGAAGTTTGCGGGAGGTTAGGGTAGAGGTTCGCGGAGAATATTGCTTTTTATGATATTCCTAAAATAGGATTCTTTGTTTTATGAAAAATACTGAATTTTATCAAACATTTAATTTTACAGACATCATAAATCCTCAAAATCTACGCGATCGCAATTTTGCCAAACCGCTTTGGTCATATTCTCCATTAAGTCCAACCCGTTCTGGAGCAATTGATTGAGTCGCTGCTGTAGTCACACTTTGCTGTATTGGCTGCGTTTGTTGGGGAACAGGATTGACTTGTGCATTTTGAGGTTTTTCGAGTCCAAAAAGTCTTTTTAACCAACCCATAAAATCTTTTCTCCTACTGGTAATATGATGGTATTTTCATATTTAAGTTAGCGGAAGAAATATATAACTAACATCTATCGGTGAGAGGACATATTTTGTTGAAAAAACCTACTTTCAGCATGATTTTTAATGAATTTAAATCCCCAATTAACGGTTGAGTGGCATAACATCATGAAACAGCGAATAATCAATACAGCGTTTACCATCGCTTGTTTTCGATAAAATATCCACAAAACGCATATTCCAAACTATTTCTTCGGCAACAAATGAGTGACGTGCATGAATTGGTTGCGATACTGTTTCATCAATTCCAGTTAAAGTTACAACAATTTCCATCTCACTATCAATCATTTCTTCCATTGTGATTCCAGAAAGCGGACTATCTTCGTTTATTTGATGCATTACTAACCAGGAAAGGGCAAATAGAGGTGATTGACTCCGAACTAGCGGGATATCGTAAAAACGCCGCATAAAATCACCTTCTTTAGTCAATTCACTCTTCACAAGACTAACGCGAACTTGCGCTTCTAAAATCCAATTTTGGCGTTTGTTAGCAACTCGAAACATCAAAGTTGGTAATCCATTATACGGTGCAATCAAAGCTACACGACTAAACATTACCCTAGCTTTAGGTAACGAAAAGCGAGCAAACATAATTCCACTTGCCATTGCCAAACCTAACAATCCTAATAACGCTTCCAGAGTGACTAATAAATTGGCGTATAATGTTTTAGGATACATTGCTCCATAGCCAATAGATGCCATTGTTTGCACGCTAAAAAAAAATGCATCAAAAAAGTTTCCTGGACGAGCGTTTGCAATGCCATCTCCACCCAAAATATATGCCCAGGCAAATATGATGTTAGCAATCAGATAACCTAAACTGACCAGGACAATAAATTTAGCCCAGGAAAGTTTTATTAGTACATGATATAAATCGTAGCGCCAACGGGAGTATGATAGTCCTTTACTGATGATGTTAAAACCTCCATCCCGATTAATCATGCGAGGTTTTGGGGAGGTTTGACGGTGGTTTTTAGTCATGTTTTGCTTCACGATAAGTGGAGCTTAACGCTAAAAGCGTATCGCACCCATAAACTAAGAATAAGTATATTTTGGGTAATGGGTAATGGGCAATGGGCAACGGATATTTACCAATTAAACCATTAACTCATTAACAACTACTCTAAATCCTTAATCATCTGCTCTAGTTCAAAATAATGACTTCCTTCTTCTTCGATCATGTCACTGATACAGTTAATTAACTCTGGATTACTTTCTCGCACAGAAGATAACAATTGTTTATAAATTTCTATTGCTGTTTGCTCGTGGTTTTGGCTAGCAATCAAAATATCTTTGACTGATGATTTTTCTATTTCTTCAAGATTGGTACTGCGTGGTTTGGGATTTCCTTTTAAACTTACTAAAATTTCACCAATTCGTTGAGCATGAGTTAAAGATTCCTCTGCTTGTTCTTTGAGAAAGTTGACAATATCAGTCTGATTTGAATCAGTAACTACTAAAGAATAATAAGTGTAGCGAATAACTCCTGCAAACTCATATTCCATAATACTTTGTAGTAAATTGAGGGTTTTTCGCGAGTCAAATTCTGTCATTGTTTGCTGTGTTTATTTCCTTATCTTGATTTTTTTCGTACATTTTGAATTGCACCCAAAATTTAATGCCTTCCCTGTTTCCATCACTTTTTTGGCATCATTAAATTGCAGTATCAATTTCCATTCTTGTGAGGAAAACACAATTTCTGGGGATACTCCTATATCTCAGTAGAAAATCTTAGGAATAATTGTTATTTAACTTGCACAAAAAGTATAAAAATAATACAAGTATTAGATGACTTTAAATACCAAAAGTACTATATAAAGCTACTTTTGAGCGATTAATTATCATCTTAACTAATTTATCATTGCAATTCACAAAAATATTATACATACTTTATTGAAAATGACTTGTAACAAGTTAAACATTCCTTTATGTATTGTTAACTATTGATGTCTACGTGGTATCACAGAAAACAATCCAAAAAAAGAAACGATGCATTAATGCACCGCTCTCTAATTCATCTTGATTATTAACAAAACCAAAAATTCAGACTTCTACAGTCGAATTTTCGCTCTCGTCGCTATTTTCACTAACTTCGCTGTTCTCTTCTGTCTCTTCAGAAACAGGTGCAGATTCTACTTCAGGTTCAGTTTTGGCAACAACTGGGGGTTTGGGTTTCGGTGGACGTGCTAGTGCTGGATTAGAAGGTACTTTCGACTCTTCGGAGTCAAATGACTTTTTGCCTTTACCCTCACGCTTGTTGTTCCTTGGAGTGCGATCGCTACGATTCGATTTTACTGGCATCGCATCCAAATTCTCAGATTCACCTTCAGGATTTGACTGGCGATCTGATTTCTTGATTGGTTTTTCTACCATTGTGAATTTATATTAAATCATTTCGTATAATACACCGCTTTACCGTAAGGGGAAAGGGGAATGTAGAAAAGAATAAAGAAGAAAAGAAAGAGATTTCCTTATCTTCTACTATTACTATGCCCAATGCCCAATCCGCAATTCCCAATCCCCTAAATTAAACTTCCTGGACTAACTTATCCCAACCCAAATCCTTTAGGTTATTATTCCGACGTAATGGGCGCGTTACTAATTCTAAGATATCGCGGGCATTACCAAAACCATGAATTTGGGCAAAGGTAAATTCTACAGACCATTTGGTATTAATTCCACGGGCTTCGAGTGGGTTTGCATGTGCCATTCCCGTGATTACTAAGTCTGGTTTGAGGTCGTAAATGCGCTGTACTTGGTTATAATTGTCGGGTTTTTCGACTATTGTGGGTATGGGTACACCCATTTCGATACATGCTTTTTCTAGCATTGCTAGTTCGGCAGCTTGGTAGCGCTTGTCCATGTAGGGAATGCCAATTTCGTGAATGGTCATCCCACAACGGACGAGGAATCTTGCTAGGGATATTTCCAGTAAATTATCCCCCATGAAAAATACAGATTTACCGCGAATTAATTTGACGTATTCTTCGATATTTTCCCAAATTTTAGCTTCTCTTTCGTCTAAACCTGTGGGTGTAATTCCAAATACCGAACAAATTTTCTCAATCCAAGCACGGGTTCCATCGGGTCCAATTGGAAAAGGTGCGCCGATTAGTTTACACTTACGACGACGCATGAGAGTGCTAGCTGTACGACTCAGGAAGGGGTTGACACCGCACACGTAATACCCTTCTTCGATGGCTGGTAATTCTGTAAATCGTTTTGCTGGCAACCAACCGGAAACTTTGATTCCTTGTTTTTTGAGTTCGAGTGTTAATTGGGTGACTACGGGGTCAGGTAATGAGCCAAATAATACTAAAGGTGGATGGTCTACGTATTCCGATTCTTCTTGAGTTATTTCTTCTTTTTTCTTGCCGAAGTTGAGCAGCTTTTGAATGGCATTAGCGTCATTTTTTGCTGTTTCTGTTACAGGTGCTTTATCGGGACAACGATGTGCCATTGCCGCAAGAACTGTATCTTCACCTTGAGTAAAAGCGTAATCTAAACCGTTAGCACGGGCAACCACAATAGGAATGCCGATTTCTGATTCTAATCTTGGTGCTAACCCTTCCAAGTCCATTTTGATGATTTCTGTGGTGCAAGTCCCAATCCAAACAATAACACTAGGATTGCGATCGCGTTTAATTTGGGTACAGAGTCGCTTTAATTCTTCGTAGTCATTTAGCTGTGCGGAAATATCACCTTCTTCTAATTCTGCCATTGCATAGCGGGGTTCGGCAAATATCATTACCCCCATTGCATTTTGTAGGAAGTAACCGCAGGTTTTTGTCCCAATTACTAAAAAGAAACTATCTTCAATTTTTTGGTACAACCATGCGACACAGCTAATCGGACAAAAAGTGTGATAGTTACCGGTTTCACACTCGAAATTTAAAGATTGTGATTCTGCAACGGTCATTTTAAAATTTTCTCCCCTTTTTTTTGTTTAGGAGTGAGTAATAAAGTTAGGAGTTAGGAGTGATTAATTAGGAGTTAGAAGTGATTAATTATGAATTATTTTTATGGTGAGCTAGTAACTTTTAATCATAATTTCTAACTCTTAATTCTTAACTTTTAATTCTTAATTCCTAACTTTTGATTTTTTACTCCTAACTTCTAACTCTTAATTCCTAACTCCTAAATGTTTATCCGTTGGGGAAGAGACGAGCAATCTCCGAATCTTCTTCAAATGCATTAGTCCCAAACTCTTCCCCTAATACCATTTCGTTATCAGCTTCAGCTTTTTTGGCTTGAGCTTCTTCTCCCCAAACATCCATTAATACATCGCTAAAAGCATTTTCTTCTTCAGATGTATTGATATCTTCGAGAGCGCTATATTCCATCTTTGGTGCGATCGCTTCAATATCAAAAGAAATATCAGCACCAAAATCGTCATTTACTTCGGCAACAGACATATTTCCTTTGCCAAATCCAGAAACTTCTGGTTCAGAAATACTAGCCATTGACATTGCGTTAGCATAGCTTTCCGCAGGAATCGCGTCTTCGCTTCCCAATCCATTCCCAGCAATTAAAGCTTCCGCACCCACAGCATCAGTAAAATTACTTATACCAGTAATTTCACTTACCATCATGTCGGAATCTTGCTCGACTGCCGGAATTGCGGAGTTACCAAGAGCCATATCTGGATCGAAGTGCAAACCTAATACTTCGATGAGGGTATCAGCATCCGGGTTCAATTTTGAGAAAGGTAACATCAACTGCGACAATTTTGGCTCTAGAGCGTTCGCTACCCCTAAAATGAGGTAAGAAGGCGGACGCTTGCCTCCATCCGGTGTGTAAACCGATTCTACCTGCATATGTAGGAGAATCCAGTCGCGATTAGCCTGGAAAAATTGCAACCACTTTTGCTTTAGAGATTCTGTGAAGCTGTAAAAGAATGCCATATTGCCCCCATCTTGAAAAAGAGTGAATGATTTATACAATCATTAAGTCTAATTCCTCTTCCGGATTAGTAACTGGGGGTTTACCCGGATTTAAGTAAAAATCAGATAACAAAGCGAACAATTCCCGATCTGGGGAATCGTTAGGAACTACACCTTCAGGACGCGCCAAAATTTGGTCGGCGATGTTGAGGTAGTAGTCGCACACGTAGTTTAGCGATGGATCGCTTTCTGCCAGTTCAAATAGTGTTTTCCCTTTGACGCGGGAAACACGGATATCTTCGATTAATGGCAGCACTTCCAATACAGGCATGGGTACTGATTCGATGTACTTGTCGATGAGGTCGCGTTTTGAGGTGCGATTGCCGATTAACCCAGCCAAGCGTAAGGGGTGGGTGCGAGCTTTTTCCCGTACCGATGCTGCAATCCGATTTGCCGCGAATAAAGCATCGAATCCGTTGTCGGTGACAATCAGACAATAGTCAGCATAGTTGAGAGGTGCTGCAAAACCACCACAAACAACGTCACCAAGTACGTCAAACAGGATTACATCGTACTCATCAAAGGCGTTAAGTTCCTTCAGCAATTTTACGGTTTCGCCGACTACATAACCGCCACATCCAGCACCCGCAGGAGGACCACCAGCTTCTACGCAATCGACACCACCGTAACCTTTGTAGATTACATCTTCCGACCAAACATCTTCGTAGTGATAATTTTTTTCTTGGAGGGTATCAATAATTGTGGGAATCAAAAATCCAGTTAGGGTGAAGGTGCTGTCGTGTTTGGGGTCACAGCCAATTTGCAACACTTTTTTACCCCGTTTTGCCAGGGCAACGGAGATATTACAGCTAGTTGTGGATTTTCCGATTCCACCTTTTCCGTAAACTGCTAGTTTCACTGTCGTTTGCCTCTTAATGTTTTTTTTTTAAGCTGGACTGGGGACTTGAGGGACTGCCTGTTAGTCATGTATGTAAAGTCATTATTGTTCAGATGCCTTGGTAAATAAAGGGGGTCTTGATTTAAAAGCAGCCGAAATCTAGATTAATTAGAGCCATTAATCTACATAAGCTTATAGATAGCGTATTAATCTCTACTAATTCTACAAAAAACATTATTTTTAATCTTTGTATAACTATATTTATAAAATTAGTAACAATAGACAAAATATAAAACCCTAGTTTTTGCTTGTTTTGATGGCTTTGGCTGGGAGAAATAAGGCTTTGAGGTGATGGAATTCAATTCTATCTGATGTCTCCATTGGTTCTCTAGGCATACATTCTCGGCTATGGATGGGAGTTGTTACCTAGAAATGATAATTAATTATTAAGTGGGTATTTTTTTAGTTTGCGATCGCGACTCACTAGGGAAGTCTCCCATGGTTATGGATTATCAATTATTATTACAATTACTCAAAAAGCGATATCTTGACTTTGCTACGAGGCATTTTCTTGGCTGGTTTGGATTTCGTGGAGTGTTTGCCATCCTGGTTCCCATAGTCCACGGTCTTGTAAGATTGTGGCGTTAATCCAAAATTTGACGTTGGGGTCACAGGATGAAGTCATTTCTGCATAAACCCATTTTCCTTGGTTTTTGCGGTTGATAACTTGAAAATGTCTCCACCCATCTACTTTTTTCTGTGCTGTCCATTTGGAACCAAGTAAATAGGGAAATTTTTGTTTTTTAGGTTTAGGCATAGTTTTCTGTGTATATTAATATCTCTTAATATATATTAATATAATCACAATTTATTTATATAGGACTTACGGAAATAAATGGGGTTTCTATACAAAATCTTTGTTTTGACGACCAGTTTCTACGAAGAAAACGGGTTTCTCGCTTCACATGCGTAAGTCTTAATTTAGTTAAGACGCTTCCAGAAAATAAAACAAAATCTTTTAACTATCTATTTAACAATTGCATCATTCATAAGGGTGGGATTACCCCACCCCGACAAGATGAAAAGTAAAAAGTCGTGATATGAGCTTTATGGTTGGGGACGTAATGCTGTTAACTTCGCGATCGCATCGTTATAACTTGCTTCTTCTTCTTTGTCTTGGAAGAATTGTGCAGCTTTTTCAAAATCTTCAATTGCATCGGGAATTTTGCCTAAGTCTGTACGAACTAGTCCGCGATTGTAGTAAGCTAGGGCGTAGTTGGATTCGAGTTCAATGGCTTTGGTGTAGTCGTTCACTGCATCTTGATAAAGCCCTTTTTCTAAGTAGGCATTACCACGATAATTATATGCTGATGGTTCTTTTGGTTCGAGTTGAATGGCTTTTTGGAAATCTTTGATAGCACCTTCAACATCATTATTTCTCAAGCGAAATTTTCCCCAATGTATGTATGTTTCTGGGAATTTATCATCGAGTAAGAATGCTTGATTGTAATCAGTGTAAGCTTTTTGAGTATCTCCAGATTCGGTGTAGATATCACCTCGCATTAAGTAGGCTTTAATATGTTTAGAATCTAGTTCAATTGTTTTGCTAAAGTCTTTTTTTGCGGATTGCTTTTGGTTGAGTTGGAAGTTTGCTAAACCGCGTTCGTAATAGAATTCTGGATTATCTGATTTTAATGCGATCGCTTCATTAAAATCTACGATCGCTTCGAGTTTTTTGCCTTGTTTGCGGAAGATTTTTGCCCGTTCGAGATAGGCAGCAGCATAGTCGGAGTTGATTGCGATCGCTTGATTGAAATCTTCGATTGCACCTTGCCTTTCTTTGATTTGAGAACGGGCAAGCCCTCTGGCATAATAAGTATCAGCATTTCTGGCATCGATGGTAATGGCTTGGCTAAAGTCGGCTATGGCTCCATTATAATTATTGAGAGTATATAAGGTAAAACCACGGTCGTAATAGGCATTGGCATCTTTGGGATTTAGCCTAATGGCTTCACTGGAATCAGATTGAGATTTTTCATATTTTTTTTGGCGATAAAAAGCATCTCCACGCTGGTTATATGCTTCGGCATAATCGGGATTAATTTTGATTGCTTGAGTAAAACTTTGAATTGCACCTTGATAGTTTTCTTGTTGGTATTTATCTGTACCTTGTTCGTAAAATATTTTAGCGCGATCGATATCTCTTTGTGGAGCTAAAAACCAATTAAGTATTCCTAATAAAAGAAAACTAATGATTCCTGAGAATAAGAAGATACTGACTTTTTTTTGAAGCTGAAATCCCAGAAAAAATGCTTATCTTGTCGCGATTGAATATCCTTTAAGACTTCACTTGCAGATTGATAGCGATGACGATAATCGAGACGCACCATTTTATTAATGATTCTCGCTAATTTACTGCTAACTTTTTGGTTATGATGTTGCCAAATTATTTCCCCAGTCAGTAAATGCTTGGGACTATTTCTTCCCGATATATCCTGTGCTGACTTACCTGTTAATGCTGCGATCGCAATTATTCCTAAAGCATAAATATCGCTATTAAATTGGGTTTTTCCATGTAATTGTTCTATTGGCATATATTCACTTCTGCCAATGTTATGGATAGCTTTTCTAATGCTACCAAAGTCAACTAATACTAACTTTCCATCTGGATGACTCTGAATAATATTTGTTGGTTTCAGATTTTGATGAATGACTCCATGATGATGGACAAATGCCAGGATTTTGAGTATCTCTGACACAATGCTGATGACTGCTTCTTCCTGGAGGATTTTACCTTTGCCAATTTCTAAACTTAGTGGATTACCGGGAATATATTCTTGAACCACATAAAAATCATGATTTTCTTCCCAATAAGTAAATAATTCCTGAATTTGTTCTTGTCTTTGTGCAAGCTGTTGTAAAGTCTCAACTTCACTCCCTAATAAAATTCTTGCATGATTTAATCCTTGCTCATTCTGACTGCGACAAACTAGTTTTTTCACCACATAATATAGTGAATTAGAGTCTGTAACCTTGGCTGCAAGATAGCTCTCACAGACTGCATTTGCACTCAGTAGCTGAAGAATTTGGTAGCGTGCATTTAACAGTTGAGACATCAGCAAATTTATTTTCATTTATTACCTACATTCTTCATTTTATGAAGTTCTGCTAAAATTAAAATAGGCAGTTGTGTAGGATAAAACATTAATTTGTAAAGATTACTAAGCTTTTAACAATGTATTTTTAATTTCATTTATTGCAGATTACAAATATACAAACCGCATCAAAATAGTTTCCAACCTGGATTTTTCAGCTTTACCGGAATTCCCCAAAAACTGTTGCGATACTCAGAATGAGTCACTTCGTGAACGCACAACGACTTCAAACCTGGATTTTTCGACTTTCCCTGAATTCCCCAAAAAACTGTTGCGACACCAAAATAGTTCCAAACCTGGATTTTTCAGCTTTCCCGGAATTCCTCCAAAAAACTGTTGCGACATCACAATAGTTTCAAAGCTGGA
>JAAUPE010000117.1 GCA_012034595.1 Calothrix sp. CSU_2_0
GCGATCGCACTAATGCAATCGGTCTACCTCCTGCTTTTTCAGCATCTAGATATTCGCACAAAGCTTTTACCGTTGCGTTGTTCAATCTCCTTTTTTTTGCTTTCAAGCTGGAGAACACCCATTGCCACATAAGTGGGGATATTTTATTTTCTGGAAGTCGATCGTAGTAACATCCCAACATAATAAGGGCGGGATTGCCCACCCTTACGGATAATAAGATTGGTATACGTTCCTACTTCTCTATTTCTGCTGTTCTGGTGTTTCCTCGGTTCTTAATTCCGTCGCACAAACACTACCACGAGCATTATCAAGTTTAAATTTGTCGCATTCGCGTTTTTGTGGACGTTGTATCGACCAACCATAGGGTTTATCTGCGGTGACGACATTTGTAGGCATTGTGGTTAAGCGGAAATATGCACCCCGAAAGTTTGTCATCATTGTGTTTGCACCTTTAAGATTTGTTGCTTCTAAATTGGCGCTCATTAAGCTAGCAAAGGTTAGATTCGCTCCTTCCAACGATGCTGATTTCATCAATGCCCCTGTCAAAGAGGCAGCCGTGAGGTTTGCATTATTTAATACAGCACCCTCTAAGTTTGCACCAGTTAAGTCAGCACCTCTCAAGTCAGCTTGGGAGAGGTTCGCACCCTTGAGGTTAGCATCCCGCAAGATGACTCTAGATAAACTTGCTCCGCTTAAATCAGCCCCGCTCAAATCGCACCGAGGACAGCTACCTGTGGTTTTGAATTGTTCTAAATCCTGTTGATTCAGGGCTTTAGCGTTTTGAGCTAATCCCAAACAAGCAAACACTGTGAGAGTGGCAAAAATTCCTTGTTTCATATTTTTACAGCTATTACCTAAGTGCGTACAGACATACTTACATACATATACGACTTTTTTTAGAAATAATAGGAATAAAATCGATATAAAGAAGCTGTGAAGCTATGATGAAATATAAGGCTGTTAATATTGTCTCTGGCTAAAGATTAAAATAATCATCCCTCTTTGAAGACGTAACTGTCAAAAATGACTAATCTGTGGATAATACGGTCTTTTGTTAATAAAGAATGTATGAACAATCTGTAAAAATACTATGAAATCAGGCATTCAAGCCACTGAAATTTTTATTGAGCAATTAGAATCGGAACAGCTACGAACTTATACAGAAACTCTATAGTCAAACTATATGTAATCCCCCAGTCAGATGTAACTGGGGGATTATTTTTTGTTAGTAGTTAGTAGTTAATGGTTGATGGGACATAGCTAAAGGTAATTCCCAATGCCCAATTCCCAATGCCCAATTCCCAATGCCCAATTCCCAATAACCAATTAATTCCATCCCAATAAGCGTAGCCAGGGCACAATTAGGTAATGGCTGACTGCTAAATAAAAGCTGAGTAAGATTCCTATAGAACTGAAAAAGATAATTTTAAGTGTGAGTTCAGTACCAATAGATACAATTTGAGCGCTAAATATGTCGGGAGGGAAAAGATTTAAACCGATTAACAAAGCGAAAGTGATGGCGGTTCCCAATGCGGCAATTACTGAGTGAACTATGTGATGGCTGCGAAGTCCAATGCCCAGGGTGAGGAAAGAAACCGCGATGAGTATTAGACCAATTAACGCTTCTGGGATGTTTTTTGGCGCGATCGCTTGTAATACTACCCAGCCGAGGACGTAGCCGATAACACTAGTAAAAGATGCAATGATGTAGCGCCGTTTTTGACCGAAGACTCCTGTTGTTGTTAATCCCCAAGCTGTCCCTAATCCTGCGATCGCAAATAGAATTATCCCCGCACCGGAGGTATTTGTGGTGTTGGGTAATACTCCAGGTAGTTGATTGGAGACGAACGCTGATAGTTGATTTCCCCAATTGGTTTGACTTGCGAGTAAAAATCCAATGATGGTTCCCATAGAAGCACCAAAAGCCGTTAGCACCATTGCCCAAACTGTACTCAGACAGGCAAAAATGATGCTAATGAATGTCCTTGCTGTGAAAATGATAGTTTTAGAGGTTGCTTGAGTTAATGTGTTTGTAACTTGTTTGACAACTTCTTGGGATTGTCGGAAAAATCGGATGATGGGGGAAGGTTGAGCTTGATTGACTTGTTGGGTAATTTTACTAATGGTTTGTTGGACATTTTGCTGAACTTGGGAAAATACTGATATTGCTGCGGATGCTTGGGAAATTTGCGCTAGTCGTTTTTGAATATTTGTGGCAGAAGTTGGACGCGATCGCGAATCAGTTTTGACCATTTCGTCGAGCAAATCCCCTAGTTTGGGTTTAACATTAACCAAATGTCTCCACCGTAATTCCCCCGTCATCGAGTCTTCCAAATCAGCCGGATTTTTCCCCGTCACTAACTCAATCATAGTGCGACCCAAAGCATAAAAATCAGCTTGTGGTCCCACATTTCCCCCCAATAGCTGTTCGGGAGGACTATAACCCGATGAAAACAGCCTGGTTGAACGATTAGGGAAGCGCAGCATCGATGTACTCACCTGCTTAACTCCACCAAAATCGATCAAAACTAACTGGTCTCCCCTGGGCGCACCTCGCGAAAATGCCGCCGCTCGCAGCATAATATTAGAAGGCTTGATATCGCGGTGAATAATTTTCCTCTGGTGCAAATGATTGAGAATATCGATCGCTTGCATGAGCCAATTTAACACCAAAGACTGTGGGCATCCCTGGGGATAATGCTTTTGAATCTCCTCCAGTGTCAATCCGTTGATTTTCTCCATTACCAAACAAGGTAAATTTTGGACTCTGGGATAGGATAATTCCACCTGAAAATGTCCGCAAATATCAATCTGTGGGACACCTGGGTGTTCCAGGTGACAAAGGATTTCCGCCTCTTGGATAAATAATTCCAGCGCTTTCGAGGAATCTTCTATAAGTACTTTTAGCACTTTTTCCGTTTCCGTAATCACATCCCAAACCGTATAAATTTGGGCAAATCCACCAGAACCCAAGGGTTGTAGCGGCACATAACGGTCGAGTAGCTGTAGAGAAGTGCCACAGCTATTGCAAAATTTATTACCCCAAGGTTGCGGATGAGGACGCGGACACTCAGGGTTTATACAGTGAATTGCATTTTTGTTAACCTGGGACACAACCGTTCTCTGACACTGGCTTTAGTTGATTGTACTAAAGACAGGGTAACGCGAACTGTCAATGATTAACTATTGATTTAGCTTATGAAGGTATATTGTTAACAAAATTGTTTTTCTGCTAGTAGTCTGTCAATTTTATTTTGACGGTTATGTATACATCTACAGTCACTCTGGGAGTGTCTACGCTCAGTACAAGCTTTGGATTTTGGATTCTGTTTGAGGATTATGGGATTTAGATGTAATTTATACAACAAAAACTTTTCTTAATATGTATCCTTTGTGGCTTAGACTTTTACGGTATATATTTTAGTTCAGGGTGATTATGGAACGTGCGATATCAGCATTGGGAGTACTAGTTTTTATTGCTATATCTTATGCTCTCTCAGTAAATCGTCGGGCAATAAAATGGCGGACGATCGCTTGGGGATTGGGGTTGGAGTTTGCGTTTGCGATTCTGATTTTGAAGACACCTTGGGGTTTAAAGGTGTTTAAATCATTGGGAGATGTGGTCACAAATTTTTTGTCATACTCGGATGTGGGGGCAAAATTTGTATTTGGGGACAGTTTCAAAGACCATTTTTTCGCGTTTCAAATTCTGCCGACAATTATCTTTTTCTCGGCTTTCATTAGTATCATGTATCACTATGGGATTTTACAGTGGGTAGTTAAAGGTTTTGCGTGGGTAATGATGAAGACGATGAAAACATCCGGTGCGGAGTCCCTTTCTACAGCTGGAAATATATTTTTAGGTCCCACTGAGTCACCGTTAATAGTGAAGCCTTATGTGGCAACTATGACACAATCGGAATTGTTTGCGGTGATGACTGGTGGATTTGCAACGGTTGCGGGTGGTGTTCTTGGCGCATACTTGTCATTTGGCGCACCAGCAGAACACTTGGTTGCGGCTTTTTTTATGACTGCTCCAACGGCATTGGTGGTATCAAAACTGCTGTACCCGGAAACGGAAGTCCCTGATACTGGGGGGGATGTGAAGATGGATGTTAAGAGTACCTATGTAAATGCTATCGATGCAGCAACTACAGGTGCAATTGATGGGGTGAAGCTAGCGGTAAATGTCGGGGTGATGATTATTGCTTTTTTGGGATTGTTGGCTGTTGTGAATGCAATTTTGGCGTGGTTTGGTGTACGTGTGGGTTTACCGCAACTATCGTTAGAGTGGTTGTTATCATTTGTCATGGCTCCGATCGCATTTTTGATGGGTATACCCTGGCAAGATTGTATGCAGGTAGGAACGTTATTAGGTAAAAAGACAATTTTAAATGAGTTTCTGGCTTATTTAGATTTAAAAGAGCTAATTATTCAAAAGAAAATTTCTGAACGGGCAATTATTATTTCTACATATGCATTATGTAACTTTGCAAATATTGGTTCCATCGGCATTACGATTGGTGGAATTGCTGGGATGGCTCCGAAACGACAGCACGATTTGGCAAGAATGGGCGTAAAATCAATGATTGGGGGATTGTTGGCTGGTTTTATTACTGCTGCGATCGCGGGTATGTTGATTTGATTTTGTGGAGGGTTAGAAATTTGCTGTACTCGCAAAGTTTGCGATCGCATCAACAAGGATATTCTCGAATAACTTCTCTAAATCCTTCTCGCAAGAATATAATGTTCTCCGGTTCGCAAAAAAAAAATTCGTCGATTGTGGGTGAAAATTGTAAAGAAAAATCTGTGGGATATTCTATCAAATGTTTGGCTACTGTACATAAATCATACGTTTTTTATTTTAATTGGTCGATAAAATCAGGCTTTTTTTGCGACTTTTACGGATGTTTATAGAATGTAATGCAGTAATTTTTACTTGTAAATTGGTGGGATTATTGTGCGTAACCCAATAAATCATTCAACTTGCCATCCAAACTAATTTAGTCAAAAGTTCACCCACAGGTGCTAGTGGATAATCATATTGCGAAATTTAAACAGTCGTTAATTTAGGTTAACAGTTGGTTGTCAATTTGGAGATTGATGCTAAATTAAAAATTAGGACACCAAAGTAAGGCACAACCAAAGTTTTAGGGCGTAGACATGCGTGTCCCCGGTCACAGCCCAAGCAAATATCAGCATAATTCATTAAGTGGTAATGCTCCAAAGTTGGATAGCAAGCCAAATCCCAAAGCGGAAAAACGAAAAAATGCTGAGTTTGTTCGTTATGTAAACCCTTAGTTTTTGACCAGTCCGATTAGTAAAAGATAAAAGCAGTTTGATCGAGTTTAAGTTGAAATAGCCTAGTCACCTTTGACTAGGCTATACTTTTAGCTAATAATTGAACTTTAATTCCTTGAACTCTCCTGGCTTTGAAAACCAGGATTTTGTTGGCGTTAGCCTGTTGCTACACCGATTTTTAATCGGACTTTGCAACATTTGTTCTGCCCCCAAAGGGACTTTGACTGTGACTCTTATGTAATCGAAGTTCGTGCAAACCATTCTTGATATTGCTGTTGATGCTGTTCGTTATCTACGGATATGGTGATGCGAATGCGTCTACAACCATTATCCCGTTCCATTGCGATCGCATTTAATAATAAACTAGCAACTTTAGGTGAAATAAATTCACCACTAACTGTTAAACCACTTTCAAAGTTGATTGTTTCGGGCATTTCTTGCGATGCTAATTGCATTTGGGCAAGTTCTTCTTCTCCCAAGTCAATATTTGCTAATTCTTTGTTTTCAGGGCTAATTTGTTCGACAATTAATCTTTCGCGTCGAACTGGAACTGTCACCATTCGAGTTTCGATTTCTTTACGAATAATAACTTCACCAATTTTTCGTTTGCTGCGATCGATAATTAAGTTTTCTCCCAATAGACGCAGAATATCTTCTTCGACAATTTTTATTTCGGCTTCTGTTGGTTCTAGATTTGCTTCAGTATGTTCTGTTTGATTGTTAGAATCAGGATTATCTTGATTTGAGTTCTCTTGTGTAGCCTCTTCGGTTATCCGTTCTAAATATTCTGGCAAAAATTTTGATTGTGCTTTATCTATGATTGTGGTGATTCGATGTGCAGGAGTGTCAATTTTTTGTACTAATTGACCTTTTAATAAAAAAAATCTAGGATTGTGTTGGTTTGAGTTATTTAATGTTAGATTATTTGCTTCTAAATTATTTTCTGAATTATCGCTAATTATAAAACTAATTTTTCGGTTTGAATCTAAAATTACTTCTTTGACCTTACCAATTAACTCTCCATTTCGAGCGAAGATTTCAAAGTTACCAATTTTGCTATTTAAGTTGGTAATAAGAGAGGTAAATTGAGCTATCTGATTTTTGTTTTTGGTATCGGGAATAGTTACGCTGCTGTTAGTCATGATGTTATATTTAACTCTCTCTTTCAATATAGATAAATTTCTAGTCTGATAATTACTAAATATTTTGTTTTCTAATCAGAATCCGGTTTTATTTACTCTCATATCTGGGAATTACCCCCTTTATAAAGGGGGTAAATTAGAATTAGGAAATTGATTATCGTTCGTCTATAGGAAGACCAGGTGCATTTACATCTAACTCTTCACGACGGATGGTTTCTTGAGCTTCAACGGTATCTCGATCTACAACTTTGCTAACTCTGACTTCTTCACGTACTACAGTTTCTTTGCGAATGTCGGGGGTTTCTTCATAAAGTTCGACATGAGCGACTTCACCTTCACGGAATGCTGTCGAATCACCAGAAGCAACCTTACCTGCATCACTAGGTGTTACCCGTTCAACCACAACTCGTTCTTTTTCAATGGGTACTGCAACTCGTGCTGTTTCGGTTTCCACGTGCTTACCGATCGCAACTTCTCCAGATTTACGACGTTTTTTGCTAGCAACCAAGCGTTCTTCGTGTAAACGTAAGGTTTGGTGATCGCGATCGTTCAAATCGTAGAGTGATGGCTCTTGGGTGTAGTTGTAGCTGTCGCGGTTGTAAACTGGTGTGTCTGCTGTTTTGCGTGACTCTGATGCAACTATGGGTGTGGTTCTCGCAACCGATGTATCAAGAGGTGTAGCAGTATCTAAAGATGCGGAACTTTCCAATGGTGTCGATGTATCAACTGTATCAATAGTTTGCGTATTAGTCCGAGATGTTGCATCTGGACTACGATAGACACCACGAACTCGTTCTTCGTAGTCGTAGTCAAGAACGAGATTTTCATTAAATTCTGGTAATGCTTCTGCTTGTTGACGAGTCATTCCCACAGCATAAACCCGATCTGCACCGTGATCGATGCGCGATCGCCCTACAGGTAGTAGTACTTTTTTACCAAAAATCCAGAAACCTAAGTCAACAACAAAATAACGGAAATGTCCTTCTTCATCGACTAAAATATCGCTGATATTTCCAATTTTGTCGTCGTTTCCTTCAGCGTAAACACCCGAACCTTTGATATCATTACCTTGAAAACTATCACGATAGTCTGGGTCAAAGTCAGCAATTTTATAAAGAGCCATAAAATTTACCTTCAACTTACTCTCAAATGTTTTTTCCCTTTGTCACCATTAGCATAAGAATTATTTAGTTTTGCTTCCTCTTTCTTTGGTTCGATTTGAATTGATTACGGAGTTATCTAAAGTTATATTTAATTGTGAGATGTGATTACTATTATGCTGTGGGAAGGTTGCAGGAATGGAGGAACTGATGAAGGAGTGCTGATTGATTGCGATCGCAGATGCTAAGTAAAAATTAGAGATGTCTAAAAACCCAATAATTTTTCTAGAGAAGTTGGTTTCTAATTTTATATTTTATGAATTATTCAACAAATAATTCAGCGCTAATATCAAATTTAAGTAATTAAAATTTAATTAAAATTTAATTCGACTTTAATTATTACATTCACAAATATAGATGCGAGGAATCTTGCTCTCCATAAGCCATTTATGGACTATTTCTCAACTCTAATATCAATTTAATATGAAGATACATATAAAGAACCCCACACCTTAATCCCCTCGCTAAGGGTTGAGGGTCAACTAAGTAAAAAGTAAAAAGATAAAAGTAAAAAGAAAACCCCAGAGATAAATCTAGGGGCTTGTATCCGTTGAGATAAAGAAAAAAAGAAATATCCTTCTTTTTTTTACCTTTTAACTTAAAAAATGGGCACTAAAATTTTGAGATTCCACTCTGAAATCCTATGATAAATTGGTTTTATTCACGTTAAGATTTCCTTGAGTATCAACATCCAATTCTTCACGACGAATTGTTTCTTCTCTTTCGACTGTTTCTTCCTCTACAACTTTTTTAATGCGAATTTCTTCACGAACAAATGCTTCTTTACGGATATTTGGAGTCTCTTCGTAAACCTCGATTCGTGCTACTTCCCCTTCTTGAAATTTTAATTCACTAGAATCAGTTACAGTGCTGCTTTGAGAAGGCTTAACTCGTTCAATTACAACCCGTTCTTTTTCAAGAGGTACGGAAACAGTTCTAGTTTCCGATTCAATATGTTTTCCAATAGTAACTTCACCTGTTTTGACGCGATTTTTATTGGCAATTAATCGTTCTTCATACAACTTAAATGTTTGATTTTCTGGTGCATTTGAATCGTACAAATGAGCATCTTGTTGATAATTATAAGTATTGCGATCGTAATTAACGTTATTTGGTGTTGAACGATAAGCTTGACGTACCTTTTCTTCGTAATCGTAGTCAGCTATGATATCTTCTCGATATTCAGGAAGACGTTCGACTTGCTCTTTGCTTAACCCATCAACATAAACGCGATCGCGATTATAATCAATTCGAGAAAGTCCAATCGGTAGTAAGATTCTTTTATCTGTAGAATCATACATTACGTCAATAACTAAATAACGGAATTTCCCATCGTCATCCACTAGTACATCTGCAACCGAGCCAATTCTAACTTCACCTTCGGTATAAAGGTCTAAAGAGGTTATATCATTTCCATCAAATGTTTCTTGATAGTTGGTGTCAAAGTCAGCAAGTTTATAAAGCGGCATAATTCCTATTACCAATTATTTTACAACTATGTAACTGTTAGCTTAGGAATTTGTTGAGCTTTTTCCCTCTTGCTGACGACTTAATTAGTTAGCGCTACAGGGAAGATATATTAGACATCTTCGGATAAAGATGTAGAGACGTAGCAATGCTAAGTCTCTAGATGGGTTTTGGGGAACGCATAATTAAATTCGGTCGATGTCCAAACCTGGATTTTTCGACTTTCCCTGAATTCCAAAAAACTGTTGCGACATCACAACGATTCCAAACCTGAATTTTTCAGCTTTCCCTGAATCTCCAAAAATCCCATATTTTTATACATATCCCAATACGGTTCAGTTAAGACTAAACTATCCAATATTTTAAACCGCCAAGGCGCAGAGAACGCCAAGCAAGAGAAGGAAAAAATACTTAACTGAACTGTATTGATACATATCCTCGATCGCTTATCCAAAGACGCAAACCGTGTAGTTCGTGCCGTAGCAAAAGCCAATTTTTCAGTACATACCTGGTATCTGTCACTCAGAAAACTTCCTTTTGTTGAAAAAATCATCCAGAAGTCGGTAGAAACCCTTTGCCTTCGTTACCAAGATTAGATTAAAGTTAAAAAGTGTAACGATGTGTCTCTTTTCTTCTAAGCTTTTAAAACGAGCTGATGGTAATTACTGTTTAGATTTATATATAAAGTCCATGCAAAACTGTTTTTGGCGGCGAATTCTGGCATCTTTAGCGATATTTTTCTTAGCGGGTTCAATTTGGATCGCACAACCAACCCCAGGTTATGCCTATGACAACCCAGATTTATTACCAGACCATCCCACCCCAGTTGTCGATTTAGCCAAAACCCTCACCGATATACAAGAAGAAAATTTGATTCAGGAATTGAATAAGTTTCAGGAGCAAACTGGTTGGAAATTGCGAGTCCTAACTCAGTATGATAAAACCCCTGGTCGGGCAGTGATTAATTTTTGGGGTTTGGATGATAAGAGTATTTTGCTGGTGGCAGATTCCCGTGGGGGGAATATTCTGAGTTTTAGCGTTGGGGATTCTGTCTATGATTTGTTATCTCGCACCTTTTGGATTGAATTACAAACCCGCTTTGGGAATTTGTACTATGTGCGCGAAAATGGCGAAGACCAAGCGATTCTCGATACATTAAAGACTGTTGAGGGTTGTTTGCTTAAAGGTGGTTGTAGCGTCGTACCAGGACTTCCACGGGAACAATGGATTTTGACTTTGATTAGTTCAACTATTGGTGGTGTAATTTGTGGTTTTGCAGCGCAACCGCGTAAAGAGGGACAGATTTTTGCTTGGCAGTGGGCATTGATTCTTTCGCCATTATGGGGGATTTTATTCTTAGCCTTTGGTGTTGGACCTGTGGTGACAAGAACTTCGGAATGGTTACCTTTGCTTCGTAATGTTGCAGGTTTCGCAATGGGTGCTATTGTTTCCTTCCTTTCACCCGTTTTTGGACAGCCTCCTTCTAATGCGGAGTCGTGAAGTGGGAATATATGGATATGGAAACAGCTTAATAGCATAAGGGAAGGGAATAAATTTGAAAATAGTAGGGGCGCAAATCAGTGAGGTTTTGTGCCCTTAAGATTATTTTTGTTCCGATCAAAATCTAAAGCTTGTACTAAGCACAAACGAATATATTCACAATCTAAAATCCAAAATCCAAAATCTATAATCTATCGTCCAGGAATGCGAACAGGTGCTTCGAGGGATAAGACATAAACGCTATTTTGGGGGATTTGGACGACACGGGTATTTTCAGCGATCGCAATCCGGAAACTAGTCCAATCAGGCTTCCACCCATTGCCCCACGGTCAAATTGTCTGGATCACCACCAGAAGCAAAACCAAGGGCACTACCACCTATTCTGCCCCAAATGGAACCGTTTTCCACTGCTTTATCGTTGGCGCGTTTGTGGGTTATTGTTGTACCGGGAATTATCTGACTGGAAGCCTTAATTGGTACAATCCGACCGTTGATAACTATTGATTGGGCAATAATTTTAACCCCGCCTTTTGTTGGTTTTAGCACAATGGTAACTGGTGTATTTTCTGGAGCGATCGCATTACCTTGTGCATCTTTGATGGCGCTGGAAAGGGGCACTGTGACGGGAAATTCTTGTTTTTGACCAGCATCTACGCTAATGGCTGCGGGGAAAGAAACAATGATGGCAGTATCTTGGGAAATTGTGGTTTCTGGTGTTGTTGTTTGAGTTTGTAAAGGTACAATTGGCTGGGTTTTTGGTGTGTTGGGTTGAACTGGAGAAGATGTGCCAGTTTGGGCATGGCTAGGTAATGCAATTGTGGTGAATAGGGAGACGGAAGCAACTAAGCTGACAATCATCTTTGTGTTCATGGTTTTTATCCTTGTTGGGTGGAGTGTTTTGTTTTGTTTGCTTTCACTCCTTCATATGTCGGTTGGGATAGTTTTATGCAGTGTTTTGGGATTTCTTGAAAATAAAATATCCCAATTATAGTTTTTCTTATTTTGATGCAATACAAATTAGGGCAAACAGCCGTTTAAATTTAATACAAATAAAATTAGGGCAAACAGCCGTTTAAATTTAATACAAATAAAATTAGGGCAAACAGCCGTTTGCCCCTACAGTATTCTCACAAACACCTCTACCGATGTCGTAATAACCACTGCCAGCCGGAAACACCCGTATTAGAAGGAGTTTTGGGATAATCTTGATTTTCATCAAAAGTATAATTGGAACCATTGATGGGTTCGTTAACGCGAATTTTGATATCGCGACAGTAACCTTCAACATCAACGAGAATCTCATTAGATTGATTTGGAAGTAAAAGGCGATCGCGAATTAATCTGCGGTTAGCATCTGTATTTCGAGTCGAATATCTCTCCTGATTTCGTTTGCTGGGTAAGCATCTTACTCGCACAACAGTTTGAGCTTGTCCATCGTTGAGTCTGTTATCAAGTAAATATGGAAACGCAGGTTCTCGACGAGGTTCTTTTTTTAGAGATTGACCATGAGAAGTAGTTGCTGTCAGCAATAGCAAAGCAACACCAACTGTAATTATTTGCGGTAAATTTTTCATTATTCAACCTGCGTAAGTCCTATGAATATAAAGTGGTGCGTTACACTACGGTAACAGCACCCTACTTTTGTACTTTATTTAATCCACATTCATTAGGAATTATTTATCTTGAATCAACTGATTAACTTGCTGCCCACGACGACCAGTTTTTATTTCATAACGACGAGTTAAATTATCTTGATAGTTCATATCTCTGGCAGCAGCAGAATTTACAAATGCGTCACAATTTTTACCTTTAACTACAGTCGAAGAGTTGCTGTTAGTTTTTTCGCTATTATTTGTCTTTTTGTCACTCGATTGACTTTGTTGCTGGCTACCTTGGCTGCTACCGTTACCACTTACACTAACGATACCCAAGAAGCTACCACCACCACCACCACCATCGTTATGGCTTTTTGATGAGTTTGAACGGCTAGAAGTGGAACTAGCACTGGCAATATCGCTAGAATTGGCACGAGTATTATTACCCAAACCAACATCAGTACATAAAGCACGGGGGTCATTTGCTAGGGTTTTTTGGTCAACCCAAGATTGATGGTCACCTAAACCTTGAATTTCGCCATTTCCTACAGGTGCAGTATTAGTTGAAGGAGTGTTTTGGGCATTCCCTGCAGGTTGCGTATTCGCAGGTTTAAAAACACCACCAGAAACACTTGTGAAGGGACCAGCTTGTGCGGGAATTGAAGCGGAGAGAAGTGCAACAGCAGCGAGAAAAGAACCAGTGAGGGTGCGAAGTTTCATGTTAAGCTCCAGTTTAATTTGCAGAGTGAGTTTATTGTTACTTGGGTTTCTCAACCCCTTCAATCACTCATATGTCCCACTTCACTGGTTTATGCAGGCTGATTTCAAAAAATTTCAAAATCGTTGTGCGATATGCCTTTGACATTAAGCAAAACTTTTCGCAAAATCCCAAAATAGTATAAGCTGAATGCTGTTGACTGACAGCAGAACCGCAATGGAATGGCACGTAACTGACGCTCAAAGTTTGGCAATTATTGACCAAGAAATTGGTGACCATGTTTTTTCACCCGCAGAGTATGAGATTGTACGGCGGGTTATTTATGCTACCGCAGATTTTGAGTATAAATCTTTGCTGCGTTTTTCAGAACGTGCTTTACAAGCGGCTGCGGCGGCTTTGGCTGCCCGTAGTACTATCATTGTCGATGTGCCAATGGTACAGGTTGGCATTTCTCATGATATCCAAAATACTTTTGCGAATCAGGTGTTTTGTAGTTTTGATGCAGCGACAACACCGCAAGATAAAAAGACTCGTGTGGCTTGGGGTACGGAAACTTTGGCTAAACGCTACCCAGAAGGGATTTTTGTGGTTGGACAAGCACAAACTGCCCTCTCTATGCTGGTGGAGTTAATTGAGGCTGAGGAAATTAAACCTGCTTTGATTATTGCAACCCCGGCGGGGTTTGTGAATGTTGAGACTGGGAAGGAAAGGTTACGGGATTCGCTGATTCCTCATATTATGATTGAAGGTCGCAAGGGGAATGCGGTGGTTGCGTCTGCTGTGGTTGATGGATTGATTGATTTGGCTTGGCAGGCTTATGGGCAAGAAGGGTGATTTAATGAGAAGGCTTACTTATAAATTGAGATTGGGTTACGTAAAATCTTTATCTACCGAAACTCCAAGTAAATATTTGTTTCTTGATATCCTTTATTCCCCAGTTTTATTATCTAAGTCAAGGTGAATTAAATCTTCTGTATATTCAGTTCCTATGGGGTTCCAAATAAAAAATGGAATTAATAATAATGCTGCTATACGAGAAATTGGTAAAATCGAAAGCAGTAATATTAAACCAAAAATTACGCAAGCTAAACCTATTTTTGCACCTACTCTCAGATTTTTTAGTTTATGAGTTGCGGGAACATAAGCAGCTACGAGTGTTCCCATTATCAAATATAAACACATTAATAACCAAGTAGTTAACATCCCTGGATTTTTTGCCATACAATATTTGCAGATGCTGCACAAAAGCTAATTATAATAGTCCAAATTATGGGGATAGCTGGTTTAAAAATTAACCATTTTGGACGACTTAATTGTAATAGCCATTTTGCTTTATTTGGGGTTAATATTAAACTACCAAAAGCCATCCCAAAAGCGACAAAACTAATTATCAACCAAGATTTCATTTATTATTACCTAATAATGTTGAAATTAATCAATAGTATTTGATGTGATTATAAGTTTATTTATTGCTTTTATAGTAGTCTTATTTTGATTTTTAAAATAAAATAAGGATAAAAAAGGTATGCTAATAAGCCAAATTAAATTTTGTAACTAGCTCTATGAATACGTTTTAAATGCCTGAATCCTTACAGTATATTTATATGTTGTTTGAATATTATCTTTTAATAGTCCAAGTTTCTGTTTAGCTTCTAACAATAGAGTAAATTATTCTATCTAAATCACCAAAATTATATTTTCCGAGCAATATATAGTGAATCATATAAAATAAAAATTAGTCAATAAAATAATAATCTTAAACCTGGTCTACTTTGAGAACTGTAGTTTTCCGCCAATGTTTTGAGATTGCTCTATTATGTCGTAATGACGCAACAGAACAATCAAAAACTCCAGATTTGGAAATGGACGAGGTATAGTTAGTTAAATTAATAATAATTCCACAAAAAACAGAGCAAATTAAACTTTTGGTGAACTGAGAGTACTAATTAACAATAGCCACCAAGGTACTTTGATATCGGGAATAAATGACGCATAATTTCTCAATCCCGCAAATGCAAATGGCAACAAAAACTGTAGAGAACGAAGCGAAGCAGGTTGCTCACCATCCTCACCAACAATTCCATACTTCCGGGCTAATTCTGCAACTATCTGAACCTTCCCTGTACGACGCATTACATCTACTTCACTCTTAAGTTGAGCAATTACCCTCCCCGTTAACAAAGGAGTTTCCCAGTTAAAGCGATCGCTTTTAGCGACTCCCTTAGGAGTATCGCGAAATAATGAATTTTCTCCTTCTTCTGCCATAGTCTTAAACTGCTCTGTACCAACAATACCGGGATAAATCGCCATAGAAGCAACATTATAGGGCTTTAATTCAACAGCCATATCAGATGCTAGGCGATCGCACGCTGATTTACCAGTACCGTATGCTGTACCAAATATATGGGACAACCCACCCCAGGAGGAAATTGTACAAATTAGTCCTTGTTGGCGTTGGCTCATCATGCGAGCTGCAAACACACTGGCGATATAATGGCTACGAAGACCAACATTATTACAAGCATCCCAAAGACTCGGTTCGCATTTCCAAAACGGTTTTCCTTGGGCTTCTGTTAATACTTTAACTCCCGAATAAGCATTATTTACTAATAAATCTAGCTTTCCATCCTGCTCATTTTGAATACGCTGGAACAATTGATTAACTTGCTCATCGTCGCTATGATCGACTTGGACGGGAATACATATCCCACCAGCATTTTCAACAGCTAATTGTGTGTCTAATAGACTACCAGAAATATCATTGCTGCCATTAGAACTATTTAAACTACGTCCAGTAATATATACAATTGCACCAGCTTCACCGAGTGCGATCGCAATTCCTTTTCCAAGACCTCGTGTAGCACCTGTTACCAATGCTACTTGACCATCAAGTTTTTTCATTATTACCGTTTATGATTAGCTTAATATTATCAGGATTATTTTTTCGACTCAACTAGAAAAGTTAATCCTGACTAATAATAGTAAATATCCTTAGTAAATACTTTTTATTATACATCTTGGGGATTTAGCTGGATTAATTCCTCTGTTGTGTAAGTTCCGACTGGACTCCAAACTAAATAGGGGATAAGTAGTACGGCAGCAAGTAGGGAAATTGGTAGTACTGCCAGAGTTAGCAATATACCTAAAATTACACCAACAGAACCAATAATTTCCCCAATGCGTAAACTGCGGAATCTTAGCATTAAGGGAATATAGGTGACAGTAATAATTTCTAACAGTAGGTATAAACCCATTAGTAACCAAGTTATTAAACTATTGGGTTGTTTTTGCCAGACCAAATTAGCAGAAACCGCACCAGAAACGAAGATAAAAGTCCAGATGAAAGGAATAAGTGGCTCAAATACTAACCATCGAGGACGACTAAGTTTTGCAAACCATTTAACATCGCGTGGTGTAATAAAAAAGCTTCCCAATGCGACAATAAAAGTCACAGCAGCAATCACTAGCGAAGATTTAAACATAACAGTAACACGTGATTAAGAGTACGTATCAATTTTCGCAATAATTGCGATCGCTTTAATCAGTCTTTAGCTGTAAATCATTTGGAAGATGTTAGAAGATGATTTGATGAATTATCAGATTTTGTATTCAGCTTCGCTTTTCTTTGAATCTGATAATGCTTATTCTAGTTTAACTATGCTCTTCTTAACAATACTTTTGGTGTAAATCTATGTCTGGTTCTCGAAATGATTGGTTCCCTACACCTATATGGTTATTTAAAGTAGATAATTACGAACAACTTAATCAAGAGCTTTTAAAAGCAATATACGATGAAAAGAAGCGCGATACTCCAGAGGAGTCGCTACGCGATCGTAAAGGTAAACAATGGTCAAATATATTAGGATGGCATAGCATCGATACTTTACACCAACTTACAATTTTTCAAAGTTTGAGTGATATCATTTATAACAATGTTATTGAAGTTGGTACTTTTTTAAATTGGGACTTAGATAAATTTAAAATAAACATTTCAACTTGTTGGGCAATTATTAATCAAAAATATGCTTATAATTCAATACACAATCATCCAAATTCTCTATTAAGTGGAGTTTATTTTTTAAAAACTCCTTTAAGTTGTGGTGGTATATATTTTAGTGACCCTAGACCAGCAACACAAATGATTGTCCCACCCGTCAAAGACTTTAATATGTGGACTTTACCAAAAATAACTTATAAACCCTATGAAGGAATGATGTTGTTATTTCCTAGTTGGTTATCTCATGGTGTCGAAACTAATTTAAGCGAGGAAGATAGGGTTTGTATTAATTTTAATCTTGCTATGAAACCAGTTTAAGAAACTTAATTACTTAAATCTTCTGCATTGCTAAATAATAGGATGAAATTTGATGTATTTAAATCTAAAAATCCTTATTCTCTCTGCGCGATATAAATCACACCGCAGTTATGCAAAGCAAAATCTTCAATTAAATATCTTAAGGATTAAGCTGTGCCATTTTCCAAGTAGTGTAAGTACCAATTGGACTCCAAATTAGGTAGGGAAAAAGCAGCAAACCAGCCCATAGCGAAATCAAAAAAGCGGCAAAGGCAAGTAACAAAGCTACAACAAATCCAGTACCACCAATAATTGTACCAACCTTTAAACTACGAGTTTTAAACATTACAGGAGTATAAGCAATAGTTACTATTTCTAATAGTAGATATAGTCCCATCAACAACCAAGTTGTTGTAGTTCCCGGATTTCGCTCCCACACAATATATGCAGACCAAACACCGCAAATAAACACCACAGTCCAAATTACAGGAATTAAGCCTTCAAAGGTCAACCAACGTGGACGTTGTAAGCGTTTAAACCATTTTACGTCATCGGGAGCTATAAAATTTGCACATAGCGCAACTATGAAAGTTATACCTGCGATTATCATCCAAGATTTAATCATACTTTACCTTTAAGAGTATTCTTTTGTAGCTATTTAGATACAGGAAAGCACTCTATTTCTAGCAGTACTTTATATAATATTGTCAATTTTGTGGCATCTTGTAATCAATCTTTGGTGCAACTTGAGAACGACTTTAGAGTTATTTCGGCTTGACAAAATATGTATTCATCGCGGTGATTAAAAATGTGACATTCCTGTGCAGTGTGAGATTACTTTGCGATAGACATACGGTAGACATGTTAGTGGCTTCTGTAGCTAACAAGCTACCTCCAGCGTCTAATGCGATGCTAAATTATTTTCTATCAAAACCTACTCAATAAAGGCATAATCCCAAATCTCCATTGAAAAACTCTTTGGTTTTCGTAATTTAGATTTAAAATATTGTATCTAAAATTGTAATACATCACTTTTTTGCGTACTATTGCGGAGCCTTGTATAAATTAAATAAAATATAATAGACATATGACAGTATATAAACCAGTAATATCCGGAATTGATTTACTAACCGCAAAAAGCTAGTAACTAATTATACATTTATCAGCATCTCGCCAATTAATTTTTGAAGACAGGAAGTAAACTTATCCGAATTCATGAATATATGCATGAATTCTAATATATTGCTGTCTTTATTGATTAAAGATGAAAAGCACTCAATAAATCATCAATAAAAATAATTATATAGATGAATCTATGGAAAAAAATTTGTAAATAATTATTTTCTGAATTTCGTCGGGGTAGTTGGTTTATCCCTATCAAGCACATCACTATACATTGCTAAAAGTCCGACTTTGCAAAGTACACAAACTAATCTACAATCCCAGGTTCAAAACCAAAAAACTCCTAATTATCTAACAATCAAAGCAGTTGGAGATATTGTTGCGGGGACAAATTATCCTGACTATCGTCTGCCAAAAAATCCCAATGAATTATTCCCGAATTCAATCCGTAATTTACTCAAAGGTTCAGATATTCTATTTGGTAACTATGAAAGTACCTTAACGAATTATCCCCATAGTTCCAAAGATGTCAGTAAAGGAATGGTATTTGCATTTCGTTCTCCTCCAGAATATGCAAAATTATTTCACAAGTTGGTTTTGATGTCATGAGTGTGGCAAATAACCATGCAATGGACTTTGGTTCTGTTGGTTTTCAAGACACAATTAAAAATCTTAATTCTGTGGGGATAAAAGCCACAGGTGCAAAAAATAAAATTGTATATTCCCAAGTCAAAAATATTCCTGTTGCATGGATAGGATTTTGCTTTTATGACTACTGTAATAAAGTTCAAGATATCAGCAAAGCACAAGCATTAGTTAAGCAAGCGAGACAGAATGCTAAGATAGTAATTATCTCAATGCATGTTGGTGCAGAGGGTCAAAATGCGCTGAATGTTCGCAATGCAACCGAATTTTTCTATGGCGAAAATAGAGGTAATTCATTACAATTTGCTCGCACAATGATAGACTCAGGCGCAGATTTGATTTTAGGTCATGGTCCCCATGTTCCGCGTGCGGTAGAGGTATATAAGGGTAAACTTATTGCTTATTCTTTAGGGAATTTTTTAGGTTATAAAACATTTTCTACTGCGGGAGATAAGGGAAAATCAATGATTTTAGAAGCTAAATTGAATGAAGATGGTGATTTTGTTTCCGGTAAGATTACTTCGATTCGATTGAATAAACAAGGTATTCCCCAAGTTGATAAATCTAATCAAACTAGTCAATTAGTGAATTCATTAACTCAGAATAATTTTCCGAATGGGAAACTAATGATTAATACTCAGGGTGAGATTAAGCTGAATAAATTAAAAATTAGTGGAAAGTAATTTATACTAACCCAGAACGTAACGCAACTACAGCAGCTTGTACCCTGTCATCTACCGAAAGTTTGTTCATAATTCCCCGAACGTGTGTTTTGATAGTGTTGGGACTTAAATATAGTTTCTCAGCAATTTCGGGATTACTCAAACCATCAACCATCAACCTCAGTACATCTAACTCACGCTGCGATAGATTTGCTGTATTTCCCTTGTTCTGTGAGGGAGGTTTAAGATTTTCGATTACTTTCCTAGCAATTTGTGGATCGAGGTATGTAGCACCTTCGACTGCCGCAGAAATTGCATTTAAAAGTCTTTCAACGGTTGCACCTTTGATACAATAGGCATCAGCACCACTCGATAATGCTGCGATTATTTCGGTTTCTGTCTGGTGTGATGTCAACATAACTACATGTGTCTCTGGCAAAGCTGCCTTAATTTGTTGCGTTGCCGCAATTCCATCTAAACGTGGTAAACCAATATCCATGACTACCAAATCGGGTTTGAGTTTGAGTGCTGCTTGTACTCCTAAATAGCCGTCATCAGCTTGTCCGACAATTTCCAACTGCGGGTAAACCATCAATGATTGTTCGAGTCCTAATTGCATCATTGGGTCATCTTCGACAATTAAAACCCGTAATGGTGGGGTATCGATTGGTAAATTTAGGGACATTTTATTAAAGTTAGGAATTATAGAATGTAGAGACGCGATATATCGCGTCTCTCTTTTATAGAAATTAGAAGTTTAAGATTTGAATTTCTTCATTGCTATTATTCTTACTGAAGAAATAATTTTCTGTTTCAAAATCAAATAACTTAAAATTCCTCACTTTATTAATCTTCAATGCGATATCCTAACTCAGCGAGACGAATACGCGACTGTCGCCATTTTGGCTGAACTTTGACGAACAATTCGAGGTAGACTTTACCTGCAATTAATTTTTGGATTTGTTCGCGAGCTTTGCTACCAACTGATTTGAGCATCGTTCCCCCTTTTCCGATCAAGATTCCTTTTTGAGAGTCGCGCTCAACATTGATTGTAGCGAGAACACGGGTAATTGTCGGTGTTTCTTCGACTTTATCGATCGCGATCGCAACTGAATGGGGTACTTCTTCACGGGTTAACAACAAAATTTGTTCGCGGATTAATTCACCCATGATAAAGCGTTCCGGTTGGTCGGTGACTAAATCGGGTGGGTAATAATATGGTCCGATTTCTAATTGGGAAATCAATAAATCTTGGAGTTGTGGTAATCCGTCGCTGTTTTTGGCTGAAAATTTGACTATTTGCCAATTATGTTCCTCAGCAAGTTGAATATAGCTTGCGTCGAGTGCGTCTACTGAATCTGTTGCTTGTTGATCGATTTTATTTAATCCTAAAATAACAGGTGTGTGACTGCGAATCAGCAAATCAGCAATGAATTTATCCCCCGAACCACAATTCACCGCAGCATCAACAACAAACAAAACTACATCGACAGATTCAATCGCAATTTTGGCATTTTGTACCAGAACTTCACCTAATTGGTGATGGGGTTTGTGGATTCCTGGTGTGTCAACAAATATTAACTGGGCTACAGGTGTAGTTAAAATTCCCCGCAGACGATTTCTAGTCGTTTGCGCGACTGGTGAAGTGATAGCAATTTTTTGTCCTACTAATTGATTCATCAAAGTAGATTTACCGACATTTGGACGACCGATAATGCCGATAAAACCAGAACGGAAATCAGGAGGAGCCTTAGGGATTGTGACTGCTCCTGAAAATGAGTCAATGTCATTTTCAATACTGTTCACCTGGTTCTCCACCGTCATATTGTGCATTTTGGAGAAGTTAAAAAAGCTTCTGTTGGGGAAACAAACATAAAATTACCCTGGATTTTTTAGGTATTGATTAGTCTTAAGTTTAATGTACTACTGAATGTATTTTGCCGATTCAAATGTCAATAAATATATGACTAAGCACAAACGCATTGGCATTCTTACCAGTGGTGGGGATTGTTCGGGATTAAATGCCGCAATCCGAGCCGTGGTACATTGTGCAGTGGGAACTTATGGATGGGAAGTTTTGGGAATCCGTCAAGCGACTTTGGGTTTAATGGTAAATCCACCTCTATTTATAAAATTGGAAATAGACCAAGTTGACCCCCCAAATGGGTATTTGTTAACATCTGGGGGTACAATGTTAGGAACTACTAACAAAGGCGACCCTTTTGCCTTCCCAATGCCCGATGGTAGACTTTGCGATCGCTCTTCAGATATCGCTGCTGGTTATCGAGAATTGGGTTTGGATGCTTTAATTGGTATTGGTGGTGACGGTAGTTTAGCAATTCTTCGTCGTCTGGCACAACAAGGGAAGATGAATTTAGTTGGTATTCCCAAAACTATCGATAATGATATTGGGATTACGGAACATGCGATTGGTTTTGATACTGCTGTCGATATTGCGACTGAAGCGCTCGATCGCTTACATTTTACAGCTGCCAGTCACAGCCGTGTGATGATATTGGAAGTGATGGGACGGGATGCTGGACATATTGCGATCGCTGCGGGAATTGCAGGTGGTGCTGATGTGATTTTAATTCCGGAAATCCCTTATACGGTGAATCACATTTGTCACAAAATTAAGGAACGTCAAGAGCAAGGTAAGAATTTTTGTTTAATTATTGTCTCGGAGTCTGTACGTACTGAGGAAGGGGAACTATTAACTATTACGAATACCCTCGGACAATCTCGGTATGGTGGGATTGGGCAATATTTAGCCGATCGAATTTGTGATTCGATTGATGTGGAAACCCGTGTCACTGTATTAGGACATATTCAACGGGGAGGAACCGCATCCCCTTTAGATAGATTAGTTGCGTCAGCGTTTGGTGTTGAAGCTGTTCATCTGATTGCTCAAGAAAAGTACGATCGCATGGTTACATGGCAAAATCGAGAGGTTGTTAGTGTTCCGATTGCGGAAGCGATCGCCCAATATCGTACTGTTAATCCTAATGGTACTTTGGTTAAAACTGCCCGTGGTTTAAATATTTATTTGGGTGATTAGAGATTTACGTAAATAGAATTTCCCAACCATCGACTTATCAGCATATTATTTGAAAGGGTGGAGTCTTCCCACCCTTTCAATAATAATATTTACTCGCATCACTACGGTTGTTATCGCTCTTAAGTACCAGGTAAATTTCGTAACCTCTTGCTTTGATATAGCTAACTTTTTTGTGAACCATAGAATTTGAGATTTTGGATTATCATGGTATGTATGGGTAGTTTTGCCATACAGCAGAATTCAGAGTATAGAAGTCAGAAGTAAAACAGCTTTATATATGGCTTTTTGATTCTTTGACTGTACCTCATCTAATTGTAATCTCCTGTATCTAGTACTTTCCAAATACAAATCAGGTTAAACGTTGTTTACCCATAGATTAACTCCGGTCAGAAATCATATTTAAATTAGCTGAAAAAATTAGCTGAAAACGACTAGATATAAACATTATCAGTAGAGGGAACATCTAGCAATCTTTCCTTTCTTGATTGCTGAATTGGTGACTACTCGACGGGAAGTTTACTACATTGGAAAAGAGAATCTTGGTGCAAAAAAATTAGGGTTAACTTTTTCACTAAGGAATGTGGATTAAATAAAGTGCAATTTTTCTTGTGGAGCAGGCATCCTGCCTGCACTTAGAATATTACAACGGGCTTTCTGTCCCGTACCACAAATACATATAAGTTATTAAATTCTCATTCCTAAGTAAACATAACTACTATATATGTAGTTAATAAAACTATAATTTTATTCATGTTT
>JAAUPE010000118.1 GCA_012034595.1 Calothrix sp. CSU_2_0
ATTATGATAATGGGCATTATGGGGTGTTTGCGACTTCGTTATTTTGGCACTTTGTCGATGTAATTTGGATTATTTTGTTTCTCTTGATTTACGTTTGGCAGTAGTGCTTCAATATCAAATTTGATGATTTATTAATTCGTCTTGTTGTACAGACAACAGAAAATTGGTCGTAACTAATTCCTAATATTTGCTTGGTGCAGAATGGATAGGAATGTATCTAAATGAATTGAATTTTTCATTATGGTAGAACCCAGTCTAGAGGTTCTACCACTTTTTTTTACCTAGCTAGATTATGTTTAGACTGGTCTATAAGATGATTCATTTGTAGAGTACGTAATTTTTAATGTATAATCACAAAAAATAATACTTGTATTTGTAAATAATATGGCAGACGATTACATCTGGATTGTAACCGAAGATACTCAACCAGCTACCAATGTCGAAGGAGCAAGAGGACGGGGGGGAGTAGTTGAAAAAGCACGGGAATTTATATATCGCTTCAAAGAGGTGAAACTGCCAGTTGCTCAGGTTGAGCAGAAAATGAATGAGTTTCTGCAACTTGTAGGACGATTGTTCAAAAATGTCGATGAACAAATTGGTTTTCAGTCCAATATGAAATTGGATGAAGTCGAGCTAATGGTTGAAATTAGTGGAGAAGGTGAAGTTAAGTTAGTTGCAGGTGGAAAAGCGGCAGGGAAAGGAGCAATCACGCTGAAATTTAAGCGAGTAGAGCCAAAATAGGATGATAGATAATTTTGCGATTGTTATTGGGATTAATGATTACGAACTTCTTCCAAAAGAGGAACATTTGAAGTTTGCGGTACGAGACGCACGACAGATGCATGATTTTCTATGTAACAAAGCCCAATTTCCGCAAAATAATGTTTTACTTTGTTCTGATAATTCTGAGAAGTTCAACGATATATCCACTCGTCCTTCAAGGTCGAACTTACGCAAATTACTGCGTGAGGAAATTCCAGAAGCAAAAAACTTATGGTTTTTCTTTGCTGGACATGGGGCAGTTGGTAGCGATAAATGTGATTATTTGCTTCCTTGTGATGGAGATTTTGACGATATAAAAGAGACTGCAATTTCAACTCACTCTATTATCGATTATTTGCGCGATAGCCAAGCTGAAAATATTGTTTTGGTACTAGATATGTGCCGTAATCAAATAACTGGTGCCAGAGGAGGAGGAAATGAGCTAGGAGCGGAGACGATTAACATCGCCAAACAACAAGGTATTATTACTTTATTTTCTTGTGGTCGGAACGAACTTTCTTATGAAATTGCCGAACTCAAACATGGAGCTTTTACTTATACACTTTTGGCTGGGTTAGAACAATATTCCCTTGTGCGAGATTTAGAAAAATATCTTTCACAAGAAGTACCTGCAATCAACAAAAAGTATGGTAAACCGTCACAAACACCCCTAATTACGGTTGAACCAGGCTGGAAATATAATGTGTTGTTACTGCCTGAACGTGCAACAGCAGCAGATATTTCAGCTTTGAAAGAACAAGCAAACAAAGAAGAATTGAATGGTAACTTGGAGCAAGCAAGAAAATTATGGCGACAAATAAATGAGATATCATCTTCCAGGTTAGAGCGTCGAGAAGCAGTAGATGCAATTGAGCGAATTACAAAAAAAATAGCTTTGCCAACCAATATAGTTCAAGCGATCGCTCCACAGCAAGCAATGGATTTGCGATCGCAGTCGAATCCATCCTTGGAATCCACTCTTCCAGGAAAAAAGAAACGAATTAATAATTCTCAAAAATTACCAGTTTCTAAACCTGAATTATTAACACCACCAAAACGCCCACAAGAAGAAGCATCTATTAATAAGCAAAAGCTAGAATTACCCGATGGTTGGATTTTAATTACTCGAAAATTACTTGACCAAAGAAAAGGAAATATAACTACAAACTCTCTAATTAGATATTTTGATGGCTGGAATCCGGATTGGGAAGAAGCTCTTTGCGAAACTATTCGTCCTCGAAATGCTGTTAGCGACTTAGAAGATGATTTGAGGCGAAACCGAGAATTGGGACTCCGAGCAACTTTACTAATTGGACCTGGTGGAGAAGGAAAATCAACTGCCCTGCGTCAAGTTGTGTGTCGCTTGGTTAAGTCTGATTCTGGTTTTGATGTTATCTGGTGGGAAGACCCAGATACTAGGAATTTGCGAGAATATTTATTGTTTTTACCAAGAAAAAAAGATGGTAAAAAATGGCTTATTGTTGTTGACGATCCGTCTCAAAAAACAATTAAATCAATTTACGAATTATTCCCTGAACCTTTACCCCGGCGAGATTTTCAGTTTTTGCTTTGCTGTCGGGATACTGCTTGGCGAAACTTTGGCGAAGGTTTGAAATGGGATCAACGTTTGAAACAGATTTCAATAACCAAGCTCAAACAGGAAGAAGCATTGAGAATAGTAGAAGCTTGGAAAGAAGCAGGAGAATTAACGGATAAAAGCGTTGAAAAAGCTGCACAGGAGTTGCTAGAAAAACAAAGGTCAGAAAAAGCGGCACTTTTAGGAGCAATGTTACAAGTTCGTAAGAATGACACACTGGAAAAGCGAGTTGGAAAAATATTAGAAGATATCAGTACCAAGCCTAATGCCGAACATGTTATCGAAGCTTATGCTTGTATTGCAGCAATGCACGCAGAAGGATTTAAGTTTCTCAAGCAACAAGTATTAGCTGAAACAATAAAATATGACCTGAGAAAATTACGGTCGGATATTTTAGATAAGCTCGGAGAAGAAATAGTTGCTTCAAATCAAGACTGTCCGATTTTTACTCGTCATCAAATAATTGCGGAAACAGCCGTTAAAATATTATCAGAATCTCCCTACTATAAAGATTTTGAGAATGACATATATCCTCTATTAGCTGAATCTGCGGAAAGACTCTGGGAAAAAGGAAGTATCGGAGATGGAGAAATCATGAAATGGCGATATGATTTCCCTAAGTATTTCGCTGATAATATAGTTAATCCTCGAATTAGTTTAGCGATTAATATTGCCGAAGCTGTTTATAAAATTGAAAAATCACCTCAACTTTTTACACATTTGGCTCGAACTATATCGAAAAGGCAGCAGACTGAAGACAATCATTAAATTGTTTCGAGAGTCATCGTTTACCCAAAGCGAAACAGACAGACGTTTTTACTCCGAATGGGCAACAACTGAAAGAGACGCTGAAAACTACGCGATCGCAATTTGGTTATATGCGATCGCATTAGCTGACAGTACTCCTCCTCTGTCTCCTACCCTGGAAAATGCAATGGTCTACTTGTCGAATATGGGATTCGGCTTTTATTGTCTGTGTAAACTCAAACAACCTTTTGATATCTATGCAAAAGCATTAGGTGCATCTGAACAACTTGCACGCAGTATTTCGGGACTGGTAGAATATCCAAATAAAGGAGATACAATCAAAGATTTGCTCAAAAATAGAGATAGAGCCCAAAAACTCGGCATTAATGATGTTAAACCTGAGATTGCCTTCGATAGTCTCGTGTCGGGAATCGTAGCAGCTTATGAAAGTGTAGTTGAAGAAGGATATCAAAATAGTGAGAAACGATTACCTATTTGGGTTAAAAAAGGTGATGAGTTACAATTTCAATCTCTGAAAAAATTACTCAACATCTAATTTGTAAGCTCAACTTCCAATATTGATTAAAATAGCTAACGTAGAAATCATTCCTATTATTCTAACTTTTAACTATTTCCTGAAGTTTTTTTGCCACTTTTTCAATTGAGTCAATACTTCCAGGATTTACTAATCCATTATATTCAAAAAGATAGATTTTGTTATTTTGCACTGCTTTTAATTTTTGCCAAAATGTTTGTTTTTTTAATTCGTTAATTACTTGGTCTCCTGAACCTGCTTGTGGGGAATTAACAACTATTATCGCATCTGGATTTGCTTCTAATATTTTCTCTGCTGAAAGGGTTAAATATCCAGGAATTGGGCTTTTTCCTTGTAGTTCTGCGGCGATATTTTTGACTTTGAATTGATTTAACATATCTCCTGCCCAGCTATTCTTATTTGGGGCAAGGATTGGCTGGAGGCTAACTATCACTAAGGTTGAAGGATTATTTGTTTTGGAATTTGATTGGTTTGATAAAAAAGATTCATATTTTTTTAATAATGGTTGTGGGTCTGTGGCTGTTTTTTGTGCTAAATCTTTTGTTAATTCTACTAATGATTGCCAACTATTGGTTTTGGTTTCAAAGGTGTTTATTTTTAACTTTTTTAAGCTTTGAATTGTCTGGTCGTTAAAGCCAGATGCACCTATAACTAAGTCGGGTTTGAGGGCAAGAATTTTTTCTAAATTTGGTTGGGTTCTTCCTTCAGATACGCGGGGAATTTGTTGAAATCGAGGGTCATTATTAAGTAGTTGGGTTCCTGAAAGTCCGACAATTTTTGTTTTATCGAGTTGATAAATAATATCTGCTGATAGGGATGTGAGTGCAACTATTCGATTTGCTTGTGGGTTTTGACTGGGGTTTACTTGTTGGGTTATTGATGGGGTGCAACTGAAGAGTATTAAACTTATGAAGATGGTGAGTATGTATTTTATTTTATGTTGATTCATCTGTTTGTTTTTTGGGTTTTTACTGGGAATGTCTGAGATGTTTGAGTTTGTTTTTTAACGCAGAGTTACGCAGTGGTTTACGCAGAGGTACACTGAGGAATATGGATGGTATTTATTTAATTAACTTAAATTAGGTTGAAAGCCATGTGGCTACGTTTCTCACGTATGTTTGAATATCATCTAATGCGCGTGGTTCTTGTTTCATGCCATTTCCTGGTGCTTCATCTACAAATGTGGGACAACCTTTTTCGATGTCCCAATTATAATCAACTAGGTGATGAAAACTGGAATTTGTAATTGCACGACCTAATATATTTCCCTGTGCATCTTGATGATGATCGATTACTACTATTAAGTTAAAATCGCGTTTTGTAATTATACTTTTACTTAGGGCAATTACTCGTGCATTTGGGTTGTTTGGGGGTGTTCCAATTCCTCCTTCGTGGGGATGTGCGGGGAAAAATTCAATTATTCCTGATGGGGAGTTGGGATTTTGTAAAAGTTCGTGAACTGGTTCGACAATCGTGATTTGTTGATAGTCACCGTTTGCCCCAGAATGATAATTGGGGTAATTAATATAAGTGGTGTAAGGGTCATCACGATTTAAGCGTGTTGTGTCGGGGTCGGGATTTTTGCTATAAAAATAATGGGTATCACCGATGTCGATGATACTACACATTGAACAGCCCATGTCTTGATGGTCACGGGTTGTGAGAATACCACCTCCGCGTTTACGGAATGCATTTATACCTGCGATATCTTTTTCACTTAAACCATCACCCACATCTAATGCAAATAACCAAAGCTGCTCGAAATCAGATTGATCGAGGGAACTGAGAATTGGATCGTTACCTTCAATATCGGTAATTCTGTCTCGTCCAACTACTTGATATAGTGGATTACCTGTTTTGTCTTCTAATGATGCTAAATAGTCTTTTAGCAGCGAAAAACGGGTGATACTCCAGTCGTCTTCGGTTGTGGGAATTGTGGTTTGTAGAAGGATGCGAATCGGTTTCACCATTTTGCTTTATTTCGCTTTTTTAGATGTGAACTATTTTGGCGTAATTACGGTAATCTTTAACATATTGTATCCGAATTACTAATTTTTTTCGTGTTGCGTTTGCTCCTGTAACTCTGCTTGGGAATATGGCTCTTGTATCGGGTGTAAAATCGCTAAATGCAGTTTGTGACGTGTGTCTGCTTGCATGTAGCGTTGTTGTAAAGGTAACCATCTTTGCCATAATTCATGACGTTTTTCTGCTAGCAAATTGACAAAGGTTGGTAACTTTTCGGTAAATTCTGACCCGAAAATATCTATAAACCACTTTTCTAAAACATCAAAGTCATGAATTTCTCCTAATACATCTTGAATATTTTTTACATCTCCAACATAACCTTCATAAGTTTCGTCGTAAAAATCAACAAATAATTCCATTTGGTAGCGTAATCGTTTTGATTGTTTTCGCAAGTTGTGGAGAACTTCATTATTTCCAGCTAAATATTTGTGGTTTTTCTCTTTTTTTAAATTTGTGGAATCATTTACATGGGAAAATTTAGATAATTTTCCGATTGAGTTGTTTTCATCTAAAGATGGGTTAAAAAGCCAACCTGGATGCAATAAAAATTTGCTCACTTCCGGCAAAAGTAAATCGGGAAGTACTAATTCTATTGGTAGTTTTGCTGACTCTTGATAGCTAGGTTCTTCTAACCACCCATTTAAAGAGGATTTTAGTAACTTATAACGTGTATCTTTTAATATTTCTTTGACGCTCAATGCTATAGTTTCACGTTGTTTGTCAAAAACATCAAATGCTTTCTGTAAATGCTTGAGTTCTTGGTTAGTCAAACCAGCTTGAAAATTCGTTTCTATACTTTCCTTGAGTACATCTAAATCCCTTAGTTCACCTAACTTACGGGCAATCTTGCCAATATTGCGATCGCACACTGTTTTCGGTAAATTTACAGCAAAATCAAAGCTACTCACCACTGTTCGCAAACGACGCATACCCACTCGCATTTGATGCAAAGCTTCTGAGTCTTCATCTTTCTTTACAGTCTTTTCCCATTTTAAGGTTTTTTTAAAGTGCTTCTGAATCGCTTGGTAGGTATAGTCTCCTAAATTTTGGACTATCAGTTTCGTTGCTAAAGCCATAATCGCACCAGTATAATTATTAATTTTCCGCTTACTTCAGATAGACTTGCTATTTTTGATGATTCAACATAAAACTGTATTTTTGGCTCAAATTACAGCTTATGCAAAATTCAGCATATCCCAACTCTGCCAAACGTTATATCTATATGCTAATAAATTTAATATTGCGATCGTTAAACAATTGTTTTTAGATTTATACTGCGTATTTTTTTTAACAAAGTGTATTGTGACTAAGTTCAAAAACATAGATAATAACTATAATCTTCTGCTTTGAGTTTGTATAATATGTACGATTCTACTTCTATTCACCAAGTTCTTCTCAAGTTCAGTAATAGTTTTAAAGAACACAGAGAAGACATATCAGCAGTTCTATTATCACCAGAGAAGCATCTATGGTTAGGTTCTGACGAAACCTCTACAATCGAACGTCTGAATCTAATTGATGCCGAAAATTTTGCCGAACATAAACAATATCAAGTTACTGATTTTATCACTCTACCAGCTCCATCTTCGGATGAAATAGATATCGAAGGATTAGCATATAATGACTATTATCTTTGGTTTGTGGGTTCTCATAGTTACAAACGCAAAAAACCGAAAATGGATAAAACTAATGCTAAAAATGTTCAGCGATTGGCAACAATTGCGACTGAACCTAATCGTTATATATTAGGACGTATTCCCCTTGTGAATGGAGAATTAGTTACATCGTCTCTACATCCCAAAGATTCGACTCGACAATTGAGTGCAGCTAAACTCGAAGTCACACCGATGGGTAATTTACTAATGGAAGCACTTGCGGATGATATTCATTTAGGTACTTTTATTAAAGCGATGATTCCAGGTAAAGATAATGGTTTTGATATTGAGGGCATTGAAGTCCAAGGGAATCGGGTATTTTTAGGTTTGCGTGGTCCAGTTTTGCGGGGTTGGGCTGTAGTTTTAGAACTAGAATTAGAAGATGGTAGTTCTGGATTATTGAAACTGTCCTCAACTGGTGAAAATGGCAAGGGGTATAAGAAACATTTTATTTTTTTGAATGGTTTAGGTATTCGAGATTTATGCTATCAAGGTAAGGATTTATTGATTTTAGCAGGACCGACAATGGATTTGGATGGACCTGTGCAAGTATATAGGTTGAGAGAGGGTTTCGATTTCCAAACAGATATTTTACATAAACCTGAATTAATACTGGAAGTTCCTTATGGTAATAGAGATGACCACGCAGAAGGGATGACTTTCTTTGGGGATGTTTTGGGAAAAGCTTCGCTATTAGTGGTTTATGATTCACCATCGAAAACAAAAAGGGTTGTTGGAGATGCTGATATTTTGGCAGATGTTTTTGAAATCGGGGATGGGGATTCGAGATAGGTAAGTAAAGCTTAAAATCGCTATTATGCTAAACTCATAACTGCAAATAAATGCAATCTAATTCAAATCTTACTAATGTAATTATTGAACGCATCAAAGCTAATCCCCAGCAGCGTATCACTTTCGCTGAGTATATGGATATGGCGTTATATCATCCAGAATCAGGTTATTATTCTACCCAAGCTTTAAATCTTGGTAAATCGGGAGATTTTTTCACTTCGGTTCACCTTGGTGCTGATTTCGGCGAAATGTTAGCGGTACAATTTGCTCAAATATGGCAAATTTTAGGCAAACCCACACCTTTTACTCTAGTGGAAATGGGTGCTGGGCAAGGTCATTTAGCAAAAGATATTTTAAACTATTTACAGCAAAAACACGAAGATTTATTTACGGGTTTAGAATATATTATTGTTGAGAAATCAGCTAGTTTGAGAAAATTACAGCAGCAGAGCTTAGATAATTTTCGAGAAAAAATAAAGCAAGAACTAAACCAAGAATTAAATCACAATGTTAAATTGCGTTGGTGCAACTTAGAAGAAATTGAAGATAGTTCAGTGGTTGGCTGTTTTTTCTCTAACGAATTAGTTGATGCTTTCCCCGTACATCAAGTTATTTTGTCAGCAGGAAAGCTCAAAGAAATTTATATCGGATTGCCAGAAAAATCCCATATCCCCGATGCCAAAGATTCACCTGATTTTGTGGAAATAATCGATGAACCATCGACACTTAAACTAAGCGAATATTTTCGATTAGACGAAATTGATATTAGTAATTATCCCGATCAATATCGTAGCGAAGTAAATTTAGCTGCAATTGATTGGTTGACTTTACTAAGTAAAAAACTACAACGAGGATATATTTTAACAATTGATTATGGCTATCCCGCGATTCGTTACTATAATCCTCGGCGAAATCAAGGAACATTACAATGCTATTATCAGCACAAACGGCATGACAACCCCTATATTTTAGTTGGTCAGCAAGATATCACTACACATGTTGATTTTACTGCCTTGGAGCGATGGGGAGAATGCTGTGGTTTGGATAAAGTTGGATTTACCCAGCAAGCGTTATTTTTGATGTCTTTAGGATTGGGAGAGAGAATTTCCTCACTTTCCGAATCTAAGCTTCCCCTCCTTGAAATGTTGCGTCGTCGAGACTCATTACATCAACTATTAGACCCTTTAGGGGTTGGTGGTTTTGGTGTATTAGTTCAAAGTAAAGGACTTAGTATCGCAGAAGCAGCAGAATCCCTAACGGGATTTGTAATACCAGAATAATTCCACTCCAATTTTCAGTAAAGCTTAAAATATCATTAATCTTGGCTCGAAATTTAGTTAATTGGGTGTTGTAATGATTAAAGTCTAAGAAGAGACGAGTCGAAGTGTAAAAATTCAAGGTATAAAAATAATGTCTACTCACGATTTATTTATGTTGGTTGGATTACTTACTCCCGGAATTTTACTTTCGGTATTGATTATGGCTACATTTGCTGCTGGTGGTTAATTGTTAGATGGATGCGAGATATCGCGCAAAACTAGCCACGGGGATACTCTCCTTGGCTAGTTTTACGTATCTATATTTTTTATTGAGAATTAAGGTGGAAAATGTTTGGTGATAACAATTAATCTTAAGGTCTAATGTTTAAATCAAAGATATTGATTGTATTTACTAATAACCAATTGACAATAAAGTTTTGATTTTAGCTATGATTAATAATCAATTTAGATAGGATAAACATAGAAGAAAGCATTAGTAGGAAAGCAAAGCATGAAGGTGGCATTTCTAGGAACTGGATTAATGGGGTTGCCAATGGCACAGAGGTTGTTGCAGGCTGATGTACAGATAATAGCTTACAACCGCACCCCAGAGAAATTAGCACCACTTCAAGCAGCAGGGGCAGAAATTGCAGTACACCCACGTCACGCGATTCGTGCTGCCGATTACGTCGTTTTGATGCTGACGAATGCTCCTGCTATCTATAGCGTTTTATTATCCGATACTTCGTGGCGATCGCTCGCTGGCAAAATTGTGATCCAGATGGGAACTATCACTCCAACGGAAAGTAAGGAAATCCGCGATAGTGTGGTTGCTGCTGGTGCGGAATACATCGAAGCTCCTGTTTTAGGCAGTATTCCCGAAGCTGAGACTGGTAAGTTGATTGTGATGGTTGGCTCCCATCGGGAACAGTATTATAGACATCTAGAAATTCTTAAGTATTTTGGAGTAGAACCAGTATACGTGGGACAGGTGGGAACTGCATCAGCGTTAAAATTAGCATTAAACCAGTTAATTGCTTCGCTCACAGCATCTTTTGCGCTAAGTTTAAAGTTTGTCCAGCGTCAAGGTGTTGACGTTGATGTATTTATGAACATTTTGCGGGAAAGTGCTTTATACGCACCAACATTCGACAAAAAATTACAACGAATGCTTGATAATAATTATGACAATCCCAACTTCCCGACAAAGCATTTGCTCAAAGATACAGATTTATTTATTGATGAAGCTAAAAATGCTGGTTTAAATGTTAACAGTATTGAAGGTGTACGAACTATTCTTGATATCGCAATGCGAATGTCTTTAGCACAAGCTGATTATTCCTCACTTTTTAGTGCCTTAAGTTCACCGAATGATGCTGGATAAAAATAACATAATAATACAGCATCAAAAATTTTAGGTTCTTAATTTTTACTTTTTGATGGCAGATTTATCGAAGTAGATATGTTATTAAATTTAACGTCTCTATCGTTGATTGATATATATGGTTTTCCTGTCATGTTTTTTAATTGTTCGGATGTTTCACAACTCACCTCGCAAGACAAAATGGGCATTTCTTGCCAACAATTGCGGCAAAATAAAGTTACTTGACGGTTACGAACGTAACGTAAAAGAGGTGAGGAGCAACAAGGACAAATTGTCATAAAAATCTCTACATTTGGTTAATTCAGTTAATTCAGTGAATAAATCTACTTAAAGTAGTAGAGTCTATTTATACCTTATGGTCTAATGATTCAGATATTAAGAAAAAAATCAATAACTTTCCTCTACCTAAAGGATTAAAACTTAAGATTGTGGTAAATTTAAAAAGTTATGTACGCTACAATTTGTTTTAATAAGCTAGGTTACATTAATTAGCTAGTTATAAGTAATTAAATTAATAATGATGTTTGTTTTGATTCAATTTATTAAAATTTTATCTACAGTCGTAATTACAAGTGCAGTTATCTTGGAAACATGGTTTTATATCCCCGAATTATTTAGGAATTTAGGGATATTATTTTTGGATAGAAACATCTCAACCCTTTTGGAGCCAAGACTTTTGAATCTAATAATTGGGGTTGGGGGTTTGGCAATTACGGTTCATTTTATTGAAGCAGTGATAGCAGCTTTTTATGCTGCTTCAATAAATAAAAATCCACTTCAATATGGTATTTATACGTTTTTTGTCGGTACAGTTGGTTTGTTAGAACTATACAGGGTTAGCGCATCGATGACACGGGTTGAGTGAGAAAAAAACATTGTCTTTTTGCTTGAGAATCAGATGCTTTCAAGGGTATAAATGATTTTGCTGAAGCTGGTATATGGGGAAAATTTTTTATTTACATTATTCAACTGAAAGCGGTGATTATCGAACCTACCAAAAATGAGACTACTACTCGATTAATTCCTGTGCAAATACGATCGCATCTTCTGGAGTCGAAATTTTGCCTTCAACTTGTGCGATCGCAATTTCTGCGAGTAATTTACCAATTATTGGCGAAGCGGGTATATTCAATGCTACAATTAGCTCCTTCCCACTCACTAGTAAGGTGGGATGAGCGACCGGATCATCAGGGTTGAGGTAGCGGGTGATTAAGGGTGCAATCCCCTCTACCAACTTATCACGAGCTACTGCTAAAACGCTTGTCGTCGGGAATACAAATCCCGCTTCCTGAAATAAAAAATACTGTTCTCGTAAGGGCATCTCTAGTTTACTAAACTTCGGGAACAGTTTCAGGGCAGTAGTTATGCTTTTAATTTCTGCACGACTGTAGGTTAGTTCTGTTAGTTCTATTTCTGCGGTTTCTGGTTCGGAACTAACTAGACATGCGAGTTTAGCAATTCCTAACCAAGTGGTTTTAATGGTATCTCGCACATATTTATTTAATTCAATTCCCAATTCCTGCCAAGTTTGGGTAAGTTGAACTGCTGCTGCATCAACTTTGAGCAAATATTCGCATCCTTCTCTAGTGGCATTTTTAAAGAAAGGTGCCAGCAAACCATCCTCCCAAGCTTGAACTATCCACTGTGTACCTTGGGAATTAACCAGCATGTAACCAAGTTCTGTTCTAAATCGTTCAGTTGCGACTTGACCTAAAAGTGGTGCTAACTGACGAATTGTAACTTGAGTTTCCGAGTCTAAAGTAAACCCCAACTGTGCAGCTTGCCGATATCCTCGCATTAATCGCAATGGGTCATCTTCGAGATTCTTTGACGATACCATACGTAAAATACCCTTGCCAATATCATCATAACCTTGGAGCGGATCGATAAGTTCCTGAGTATGGGGATTGAATGCGATCGCATTGACAGTAAAATCCCTTCTTCTCAAGTCTGTCTCTAAACTATTTCCTTCCTGCTGGGCAATATCAACAGTTGCATTCGGAAATACTACCCGTGCAATTTCTCTTTCTTTATCGAGTAAGACAAACCCAGCTTTGTAATGTGCAGCGAGTTTCCTGGCAAATTTTACCGCATCTTGAGGCAAAATAAAATCTAAATCAAGATATTCGCGCGAAATCTCCCTGGGGGATGTATCCCTCAGGGAAGTTTCGCGCTTTCTTCCCAAGATAGCATCCCGTACCGCACCACCAACTAAATATACTGGTTGCGGCAACAAGTTGACATCAAAAGGGTAATTTTCCGGAGAAAGGGAAGACAAAGCTAATTTACACATTTTAATAAAAATAAGTCAAAAGTTTAGTCAATAAACCTTTTGTGTAAGTTAGATTAACAATACAAGGTTTCGGAGTTGATTCTATTATGTGCGTTTGTGTCAACTGCCACTATGTAGACCGTTGCTTTACCTACCATGCTGTAGAAGAGCAACACCAACAGCCACATTTGACGGAAACACCTAATTTTGACCCAAATGAGCCATCCATCAATGTTAACATCCGTTCGCAAGGAGAGGTAATTGAGATGGAATGGGATGTGGTTGGATGTCTGAGTTTTAAGGAAGAGAAGGGTAAGTGGTCTAAGTTGCGTCCAGGTGAGTTAGTCCCAACCTAATATTATTCGTTTACCGTAAGTAGAGACGACCCGATGGGTCGTCTTTGCATAATATTACATCCCAATGGGTCATCTTGAATTTTGATTGAATCATTATGTTTTAAAAATTAAATAAACAAAATAAAAATAAGTTTCCCGCATCAAAAAATTCGAGTTGACTTTTAAAGCTACGATAGCGAGTAGTCGGGGTAGGAGAAGGATATGCATCTAAACCCATATCTCTTGCCATCATAACAGCACGCTTCAGATGTAGAGGGTCACTGACAATCAGGAATTTGTGGGATTTTTTATGAGATTGCAAATCGGGGAATGCTGATAATACAACCTGTTTAGCATTTTCAAGGTTTTGGTAAGTTGTTCGCGATCGCACTTCAATTAAAATATTACTTTCTGCCACTCCATTCTTGATTGCATAGTTTTTACCGACTTCTGCTTCCGATAATTCTTTGCCTGCACCAACTCCACCAGTGAAGATAATTTTGTGAATATCAGCTTTTTTGTAGAGGTTAATTGCATGATTTATGCGTTCGCGAAATACAGGTGATGGTTCTTTTTCCCACACTTCTGCACCTAGAACAATCGCAGCTTCAGCTTTTATTTGCTGAGGTGTATTTCCATAAAAGTAAATATCGAGCGCAGTAAATATAATAGTGACTAGAAGTATAGAAATTAATCCTAATAAAATTAACTTTTTTCGTTGAAATTTTTTTCTCATATATTAATTTTGTAAAATCGCCAGCCAATTAATTATAATTAGCAAAAATTAAGGAAATATCAAATCCGAGTCAATATACAGCAGCAGTCAGAAGTAAAACATATTTATATATGGCTTTTGGATTGTTTGACTGTAACTCATATAATTGTAATCTGCTGTAGCAATTCACCAATAGATAATAGACATCGACCGAATTTAATTATGCATTGCCTGAAACCCTTTTAGAGACAGCGAAGTTGCCGGACAGAATATTCTGTCCCGGCACATTCGCGTAGCAGTGCTACGTCTCTACGTCTTTTTCGGAGATATCTAATAGTTTTATTATCTTTGTGGTTGAAAGTTACAAAATTGTGCTTGTTGCAATTGTTGTTGAGCCATAGTAGCCCACTGTGGATTATTTTGAGTAGTATATAAATCACTGGCATATTGAAATACCTGCACAGCATCAGCACATTGGCGCAATTGCATAAATGTTAATCCAGCTCCATAGTAAGCATTCGGGTAATTTGTATTGGTTTCTGCTGCTCTTCTAAAGAAATCCAAGGCTTCCTTATATTTACCTTGGCTATATAAAATCGAACCAAGATTGTAATGTGCTTCCGTATAATTGGGATTAATTTTGACGGCTTTACGAAATGCCTCTCTAGCTTTATCTTGCTTACCTTGCTGAATATAAGATAACCCCAAATAGTAAGATGGCTCTGGCGCATTTTTACTATGTTCTACGGCTTTTTTAAACGAGGATATGGCTTTATCCCAATCACGTTGCTGATGTCGCAATAAACCCATATTGTAGTGTGCCATACCGAGTTTTGAATCTAGCTCGATCGCACGCTGTAAATAATCCCCTGCTTGTTGCCAATTCCCTCCTTCCAGCAATGCACCTCCTAAATTCGCATAAGCGATCGCAAATTTGGGGTCGGTTTGGGTAGCACGGTAAAATGCATCTGCGGCTGATTGTAATTGTCCAGATTGACGCAGAGCTAATCCTAAATTGTAATAAGCTGGAGCTAGTCGAGAATCGAGTTCTGTAGCTCTTTGAAAAGATGCGATCGCGTCTGGTACTCTTCCTGCTTGAATCAACTGTAATCCTTCATTGAGAAAGTCTACGGCATTTCTACCCACATAACCTTCTTGAGCAATCAGGGAGGCAGGGGGAGAAGGAGGGAAATTAGAATAAGCAGGAGAAGAAGACGAAAGAATAGTGGTAGTGATTAAAAATCAAACTTGTAAGCTTGAGTAAACGCGACTTGCAGAAAGTAAACCAAACACGGGAATTAAATGCGATCGCATCTGAAATCAAATTTTTCCCCTTTCCTTTGTAATTTTTAAATCGTACTCGCATAATTTTTTACTTTTATAATTTACGTAACTGTTTTGTAATATCAACGACTGAAAAAATTTACTAATGAACCCCACTTTTAATAAAACTTGTTGAAAAAGGCAAAGGAAATAAAGTATTCATTCCTTTTATTCCCTTTATTTCTTTTATTGCCTCCTGCCTTCTGCCCCCTGCCTCCTACCTTTCCTTGATAAAACTTTAAATTTAGCTATTATTCTTTGCAGCCCTTAAAATTTCTTGAAATAAATATTACAACAAAATATGATTTGTAGCTGATGTTACCCAAGACAAGTAAAGTCTAATTAAAGACAGAATAATTTTTGAAGATTCTTCTGTCCCCTTCTCTTCATAAACTTAGACTGCTGCGGCTTTATATAACAGACCGCAAAGGAGGTTGTATGACCGAAAAAGTCAAATCGGGTTCGCGGAATGTCGCGATCGTCGGTCCCTATTTAAGTGGAAAAACTACTTTACTGGAAAGTTTATTGTTTGTCACGGGGTCAATTACACGAAAAGGCAACGTTAAAGACAGTAACACCATTGGAGATAGTGCGAACGAATCTAGAGAGCGGAAAATGAGCGTCGAGGTCAGCGCCGCTTGTTGCGAATACAATGATGTGCAGTTCACCTTTATTGACTGTCCGGGTAGCATTGAATTTGCCCAAGAGACATACAATGCACTCATCGGTGTCGATGCTGCGATCGTAGTTTGCGAACCCATTACCAACAGAGTGCAAACCCTGGCACCTTTATTTAAATTCCTCGATGATTGGGAAGTTCCCCACATTGTTTTTGTGAACAAGATGGATCGGGCAAATATCCACGTTTTAGAGACTCTACATGCCCTCAAATCAGTCTCCAGCCGTCCTTTAGTCGCCCATCAATACCCCATCATGCGCGGGGAAGAACTCACGGGTTTTATTGATTTAGTCACCGAACAAGCCTATCAATACCACCCAGGTGCCCCAGCCGATCCAATCCCGTTTCCCGAACACCTGAAAGAAGAAGAACACATTGCCAGGGCAGAAATGCTCGAAGCGTTAGCTAATTTTGACGACCATTTACTCGAAGAACTTTTAGAAGACATCGAACCCCCCCAAGAGGAAATTTTTACAGATTTAAAACTCGAATTAGGTGCAGATTTAGTCGTACCAGTATTTTTCGGTGTTGCCGAACTCGACTACGGTGTTAGACCTTTGCTAGAGGCTATTTGGCGAGAAGTTCCCGAACCGGAAATTACAGCCACAAGACGGGGTATTTCCAATGGAAATACCCCGTTAGCGCAAGTATTGAAAACCTTTTATACTCCCCAAGGTGGCAAACTTTCCCTAGTTAGGGTATGGAGCGGCAAACTCACCGATGGCGTAGTTCTTAATGGTGTCCGAGCGGGTGGTATTTATCGTCTTTGCGGGCAGCAACAAAATTCCATCAACCAAGCTTATTCCGGCGAAATCGTTGCCCTTAGCCGTCTGGAAGGTATTAAAACAGGAGATATTCTCACCTCAGAATCTTCCCAAAATTCCCAGCTACCGAAAGCCACAACTCTCGAACCCGTATATGCTTTGGCAATTACCCCCGAAAAACGCAACGATGAGGTGAAACTGAGTGCTGCCATTACCAAACTACTCGAAGAAGACCCATCCCTAGCCTGGGAGCAGCACGGAGACACCCACGAAGTCATTCTCTGGGGACAAGGGGAAATTCACCTCCAAGTCGCCTTAGACCGACTACGCCGCAAATACAACCTACCGATGAACACCCACCTACCCCAAGTACCTTACAAAGAAACGATTCGCAAGGGCACAGTATCGGTACATGGACGCTACAAGCATCAAAGTGGTGGACATGGGCAATTTGGAGATGTATTCCTGGAAATCAAGCCCTTAGCGCGAGGTGAGGGGTTTAGCTTTAGGGAAACCATCGTTGGTGGAGTTGTGCCCAAACAGTACATTCCCGGTGTGGAAATGGGTGTCCGTGAATTTCTCGCGCATGGTCCGTTAGGTTTTCCCGTGGTGGATGTGGCTGTTACCTTAACCAACGGTTCCTACCACAACGTCGATAGTTCGGAGCAAGCATTCAAACAAGCCGCCAGACTAGCTATGCAAATCGGATTACCCCAGTGCGAACCTACATTGTTAGAACCAATACTTCGTATTCAAGTAACAACACCGAACGAATTTACCTCCAGAGTCTTGCAAATACTGAGTGGAAGACGGGGGCAAATATTAGGTTATGAAGGTATCCACGACTGGCAAGGTTGGGATTGTGTCATTGCATACTTACCCCAAGCCGAGATGCAAAATTTTATCATCGAATTGCGATCGCAAACTTTGGGTGTTGGTTCGTTCCACTGGGAATTTGACCATCTCCAAGAGGTTCCAGAAAAGTTAACCGAACGCATTCTCATTCATAATGGGAATAATACCCATTGAAACCAAGAGTCAATTCCCCGAAATTGTTGTAGGGTTGGGATTTTCCAACCCTTAGCAACCAACCATCTCACAAAGCGATCGTAATTTAACATGAAACTTTGCCACGGGAATACTCAATGCTGGCAAGATTTCACAGAAATAGTTAATTTCACGCTGTTTAACTTCTATACTCCTAACTTCTGCACTCCTGACTTCTATACTCCTAACTTCTATACTCCTAACTTCTGCACTCCTGACTTCTGACATGTTCTTAATTTTTTCTTGAGCCTGCCATCCTTGGTATCGTTGTAAGGTAATCTTCATGTTCGAGAGTATTTCGTACTTTCAAGTTAACTTTGAAAAGTATTTGATTTTAAAAAATCGAATGATTCAAAGGCAGATTATACAACTGAGACTATAGAGGGATGACATTAACAGATATAGCTGCTGTGATAGTGTCCAAAATCTGAACCTCAGAGATTGCCTTAATTAAAAAACGTCAGGAGAAAAAGTAATGGGACAAGCAAAACTAGGTGATACTGTAACGGTTCACTATACCGGTAAATTGACCGATGGTACAGTCTTTGATTCTTCCAATAATAGCGAACCACTTGAGTTCACCCTTGGTGAGGGGCAATTAATTCCTGGGTTTGAGGAAGCGGTGATGGGAATGAATGCAGGTGAGTCGAAAACCACACATATCCCAGTTGAACAAGCATATGGTGAATACCGTCCAGAAATGGTAATTGAAGTTGAACGGGATCAAATGCCACCCGAATTAGAGCCAGAGGTTGGTCAACAACTGCAAATTCAACAACCTACCGGACAAGTTATACCTGTTGTAATTACTGACATTTCTGATTCCACAGTCCGTTTGGATGCTAACCATCCACTTGCTGGGGAAGATTTAGTTTTTGATATTCAACTGGTAACGATAAGTGGAGCTTAACACGGTTTTGCTTAATCGACTTGGGTGTTAATAGTTTCCCAAGTATTTCTCAGAATATTTTTTGGATACAGAACTTGGATACAGGACATAGCATTGCTATGTCCTGATGTGTATTCATACTATCAGTAGTTTCTACAGTTTGAAACTTCATATCTATCGGATAACATAATAATAAATAAAACTTTTGAAACCGCTTTTTTAAAGCAAATTATTGCTTAGGAGTTGAAAAAAGTAAGGTAGAGTAAACATTTTTTTCTGTAAATACATCATGGTGCAAACTACACAAATTCTCAGCAAATATCTGCTTGAGGAATTTTACGCATGTACACAACTTCGATATAGTGGGAAGCTAGCAATTAGGTCATCTAATGAAGACCATTGGAGCTTCTATTACCGATTTGGGAGAATAATTTGGGCTACGGGAGGAATGCACCCTTCTCGTCGTTGGTATCGGCAAATGACCCAATATTGCCCCTATTTTGATATTAGTACAATTAAGATTCGTGCTGCCGATTTAGCATTAGAACATTGGGATTATCAATCAATTATTGCTTTACATCGACGGGATAAGTTGGATTCAAAGCAAGTTGAATGTATTGCTGAGAATGTGATTCAGGAAATTTTATTTGATTTGGCACAACAGCAGCAATTAAATCAATTAACTTGTATTCGTGACTCGCAAATAATTTTAGATTTACCAATTACTTTTACTAGTACCAATCTATTTATTAAACGTGTTGAAACTCAAGTTCAAGATTGGAATCATGCTGGTTTCGGAAATTGTTCCCCAGATTTAGCACCACTAATTCAAGAACATTTAAATTTACAAAAAATTGTTAGTCCCGCAGTATATAAAAATTTTGTTACTTTTATTAATGGTAAATATACTTTAAGGGATTTATCTGTGCTTTTAAAGCAAGATATTACTCGAATTACAACTTCTCTAATTCCTCATATTTCCCAAGGATTTATTCAATTAACACAAGTACCTGACCTTCCCTTGCCAGGAACTGTAATTATTAATCGAACTATTCCTGAAAAAAAAGAAAAATTAGATAATCCCCTAATCGCTTGTATTGATGATAGTTCGCAAGTCTGTCAAATACTAGAACAAATTATTATCTCTAATGGGATGAGATTCCTTAAAATTCAAGATGCAATTCAAGCTTTACCAAAAATTATTGAACATAAGCCAGATTTAATCTTATTAGATTTAATTATGCCTGTTGTACATGGATATGAAATTTGCTCTCAGATACGCAGAATCTCCGATTTTACAGATACTCCCGTAATTATATTAACTGGTAGTGATGGTTTATTTGACCGAGTTCGCGCTAAAGTTGTTGGTTCAACCGATTTCCTAACAAAACCCATAGTCGCAGATAAAATTATCGCAATGGTCAAACGACATTTACCAAAATATTTTGCGGAAGATATCCCCAAACCCGAAGCTAAAATTGTTGAGTCATCGCAATTTCAAATTCAAAAGACATCAATTACAAAACACGATTAATTCCATCCCTACAAGTCTGTAAATAATTTTGCTAAAACAACATTAGAAAATAAAAATCCTTTTGGATCAGTAAGTCGTAATCTTTTATCTAAAACTTGATTATCTAAAATTCGTTCTGCAACTTCTACCCAACCCTGGACAAAATATGGTTGTAAAATCCTTAATATCTTCTTTTGCTTATCTTCACCAAATAGTCGTTTTATCATCTCCAAACTAATCCCCTCCGCTAACCGCAAACCCAACATCAAAGTATCCAATAATACCTCATCTGCTGGTGTGACATCGCAATCAACCACCGCACCATTTGCAACCCATGCATAATAGTCTTTTGTTTGCCGTGGACGACCAAAACGCTTACCATCAACATAACTGGTAGCACCCATGCCAAAACCGTAATAAGGCTGATTTTCCCAATAAACTCGATTATGTCGGCATTGATGACCCGATCGCGCATAATTAGAAATTTCGTAATGTTCGTATCCAGCATCCGTTAACATTTGTTGAGCCATACAATACATATCCACCGTCGCTTCATCGGTAGGTAACGGTTTATCCCCCGGTTGATAGTAGCGTCCAAATGCAGTTCCTGGCTCTATTGTCAAGTCGTATATAGATATATGCGTCGGTGCTAATGCAACTGCTTTTTCGAGAGATTCTTGCCACATCTCCAAGCTTTGCTTGGGTAAACCGGAAATTAAATCGAGGCTAAATTCTGGTATCTTTACTTCACGAATCAAATTTGCAGAGGTGTAAATATCGGCAAGATGATGAGAACGTCCGCATATTTGCAATAATTCTTCTTGAAATGCCTGAACTCCGAAGCTAACCCTATTTACACCTGCATGATGATAGCCTTGAATATGCCCTAAATCAAATGTTCCAGGGTCCATTTCCATCGAAATTTCTGCATTGGGAAGGATGCCAAAGCGCATTTCTAAAGCTGAAATTATCTTTTGTAACTGAAGAGTGGAGAGAAGCGAAGGAGTACCACCACCAAAGAAGATAGTCGTTAACGGTTCACCCTTTACAGATGCCATGGTGATTTCTTGACATAGTATCTCAACATATTGGGAGATAATGTTAGATGTTTCCCCACGTTTGCGATCGCCAACAACAGAAATGGGAAAATCACAATAAAAGCACCGTCTTCGGCAAAATGGGATATGTATGTAAGCGCTAGTAGGAAGATTAATCATGACGATAATAAATAAAACTTAATTAAGTTCAAGATAATGAAAAGCTAAAGAATATAAAGAATATAGCTCTTTAGTTATAATGTTTGCAGATACAACCATGTTAAATGGTTAGTAAGTAAGTAAATACAGTCTCTATGGAGGTTGCGAAGATGACTATTCCCTGATTTCTTATCTCCAGCACTTTTGCCGAAGGCAAATACTCAAAAAACTGCCGAAGGCAGATACTCAAAGACTAAACTAAATATTTATGACTTTTTTCCGAATCGAGTGTGCTGATGATATAAAAGATACTCAATATTATTGATACATTACAGTTGCAGGAAACCAATAAATACCATGCTAGATGCCATTATTATTTTCTCATTCATCCTGGCAGCTGCGGGTGTAGGGTTCTTCAGTACCGATTTACTCCCAGAAGGGACGTTGAGTCGGGTTTCCAATCTGGAAGCTTTACGCTTTGTTGTTGCCGTATTTGCTGCCCTAATTGGTGGTGCAGTCGGGTTGCGGATTCAAACGGGATATCGACGATTGGAAGCTCAAGTTCGCGAAATGCCACTTGAGGCAATTGTAACTCGTGCGATCGGGTTAATTATTGGGTTGCTACTTGCTAACTTAATGTTAGCACCTCTATTTTTGCTACCAATCCCTGCTGATTTCACCTTTATTAAGCCCTTGGTGGCAGTTGTTGGTAGTATTGTGCTGGCATATACTGGTATGAATTTAGCTGACACCCACGGACGTGGATTGATGCGCTTTATTAATCCTAGTACTGTAGAATCGCTGGTTGTTGAGGGAACTCTTAAACCTGCTAGTACCAAAGTTTTAGATACTAGTTGTATTATTGATGGACGAATTGAAACACTTCTAGAAACTGGGTTTTTGGAAGGGCAAATTATTGTTCCCCAATTTGTTTTGCAGGAGTTACAGCAGGTAGCAGATGCAAGTAAGGATCAAAAGCGGGTTCGGGGGAGACGTGGACTGGAAATACTCAACCGCATTAGGGAGAGTTATCCGGAAAGGATTTTGATTAATCAATCTGATTATGAAGATATTACGACTGTTGATGCTAAGTTGGTGCGATTTACTCAGGAAATTAACGCTACATTGCTAACTAACGATTACAATTTATCGAAAGTTGCTAGTGTTCAAAAAGTGCCAGTATTGAATGTTAATGATTTGGTGAATGCTGTTCGTCCAAGTTATTTACCTGGTGACAATATTGACATTAAGGTTTTAAAAGAGGGTAAAGAACCAAGTCAAGGTATAGGTTATCTTGATGATGGCACAATGGTTGTTGTTGAGGAAGGTAGTGGTTATGTTGGTGGTGAGGTTCGAGTTGTTGTCACTAGTGCTTTGCAAACTTCCGCAGGTAGGATGATTTTTGCGAAACCTCAAGCATCTGCTTTTGCTTAATTTTTCTGCCATGACAATGTTAGAGATTTCCGAGAAAATACAATATCAACTTGTGGGATGTGTCATGCTAGGACAATTTTTCTAAGAGTAAATCAATATGTTTTTGTCGTGTCACGTACTGATAATTGTGTTTGCTCGATTGGTACATTATTAACGTTAAATCTTGCCACGGGGATACTCCCTGTAGAAAAGTTTAATTCAATTAATCAAGTTTTTCTAACCGATGCAGTTGAAATGTGTCGGTTTATTTTTTTGTTGTTGTTCAGGTGTATGGTTTATCAAATAACCCACATTCCGCACGTCAAATTGTAGTATGCAAAGTAATACGGAAATTATGGTTAGCTTGGCGTTTTTTTACGTACAAATGCTTAAGCCTTTCAGTTTTTATGTTCGTCAAATTGCACAAAAATC